>JAIRVJ010000063.1 GCA_031253955.1 Burkholderiaceae bacterium
CAGCTATGAATACAAAAGCTAGCTGCGTGCGCCAAGCGCTACGCGCAAAACCGGAGCTTACGCCAGCAGAATCTTGCGCAGCGACGGTTCCAGCAGTTCGGTCGGGCGGTGCTGGAAGCCGGAACGGGCGTAGTGTTGCAGGCGCCCGGCGATGTAGGCCGACAGGATCGAAGCTTTCAGTTGCGCGTTGAAGTCGGAGGCCAGCGGCGCTTCGTCGCGTAGGCCCTGGAGCAGCGCGGCTTCCAGCTTGTTGAAGAACTGCGTCATGCGCTGCTGCAGCCGCTCGTGTTCGCCCACCAGCGCGTCGCCGGCCATGACGCGCGCCATACCGGGGTTGCGCTCGCCGTATTCCAGCACCGCGGTGACGATGCGATCCGCGCGCGGGCCGGCTTTGTCGGCGCTGATCTGCCTGATCTGGCCGAGCACGCTGTCTTCGATGGATTCGATCAGCGCCTCAAGCATCTGCGCCTTGCTGGCAAAGTGGCGGTACAGCCCCGCTTCACTGACGCCGAGCCGGGCGGCCAGCACCGCCGTGGTGACGCGCTCGGGCGTGGGCTGCGCCAGCATGGACGAGAGTATTTGCAGAATCTGTACCCGCCGCTCGCCCGGCTTGGGACGCTTGCGGCGCGGCGGCTGGTTCGTCGCGGCTTGTGCCGCATGGGGCGCGGCGGCGGGCGGCGAATTGCCGGCAGGCCATTGCGCGTATCCGGGCGCGTGCGGCGGACGTTCTTCGGGCGGGACGGATGGTAAATCGTTGGCAGGGTACATGGTGGTATGGAAGATGTATCAAAATGTTACAGAAGAGATTTTCGCACAATTCGCACCATTTGTCACCATGGTGCCGAAAGCCTGGTCAGAAAGCACTTCCAGCAGCATGGCGTGGGGCACCCGGCCATCGATGATGTGCACAGCGTGGACGCCGCTTTTGGCTGCGTCCAGCGCGCCGGAGATTTTCGGGATCATACCCCCGGAGATGGCGCCGTTTTGGATCAGATCGTCAATCTGCCGCGCCGTCAGTTCGGGCAGCAGCTGGCCGTCCTTGCCGAGCACGCCGGGAATGTTGGTCAGCATGAGCAGCTTTTCGGCTTGCAGCGCCACGGCCAGACGCGCGGCCACCACGTCGGCGTTGATGTTATAGCTTTCGTTGCGCTCGCCGAAACCGATCGGGCTGACCACGGGGATGAACTGGTCATCCTGCAGCGCGCGTACCACCGACGGGTCGATGGCCTGAATGTCGCCCACCTGGCCCAGGTCGTGCAGCACGGCGGGGTTTTGCACATCGGGCAATTTCAGTTGCGTGGCGCGGATCAGACCGCCGTCGCGCCCGGTCAGGCCCACCGCCTTGCCGCCGGCCTGGTTGATCAGGCCGACGATGTCTTGCTGCACCTCGCCGGCCAGCACCCATTCGACCACTTCCATCGTCTCCGCGTCGGTGACGCGCATCCCCTGGATGAAATGCCCCTGCTTGCCCACGCGCGCCAGCGCCGCCTCGATCTGCGGGCCGCCGCCATGCACCACCACCGGGTTGATGCCCACCAGTTTGAGCAGCACCACGTCTTCGGCAAAAGCGGCTTGCAAGGCCGGGTCGGTCATGGCATTGCCGCCGTATTTGATGACCATCGTCTTGCCGTGATAGCGGCGAATGTAAGGCAGCGCCTGCGCCAGCACGTCGGCGCGGGCGTGGGGGGAGAGGGCGGAGGTGTTGATCATGGTCAGTTGATTCTAGAGAAGGTTGAGCGTTTTGTGTGGGAATCTTTGTTGACCGCAGCGTCTTGCGCGCTCGACGCCAAACGCCGAACCTCACATCGCCCCGCGCCCGGAAAGCACCACGCGCACGGTCTTGAGCAGAATCACCCAATCGACCCACAGCGACCAGTTGCGCACGTACCAGCCGTCATATTCGGCGCGGTCCTCGAAACTGGTGTGGCTGCGCCCGCTGACCTGCCATAGCCCGGTAATGCCGGGGCGCACCTGGGCGTACAGCGCCAGCGCATCAAAGGGGTAGCCCGGCAGTTCGCGCCGCAGCAGCGGGCGCGGGCCGACCAGGCTCATGTCGCCGCGCAGCACGTTCCACAGTTGCGGCAGTTCATCAACGCTGAAGCGCCGCATCCAGCGCCCGGCGCGCAGCACGCGCGGGTCGCCTTCGAGCTTGAAGTTGCCCGCTTCGTAGCGTGCGTACAGGCCGGGCTGCCCGGTTTGCCAAGAAGCCAGAAGGGCATCGGCATCGCGCACCATGGTGCGGAATTTGATGAAGGTGAAATCCGCTTCGCTCCGCCCCACGCGCTGCTGGCGGTAGAACACCGGCGCGCCGTCTTCGCGCCGGACGCGCCAGGCCGCCCAGGCCATCAGCGGCGCAAGGGCGAGCAGCAGCAGTGCGGCAACCGCCACGTCCATGCCGCGCTTGGCGGTGCGCGCCAGCGGGCTGAAGAGCTGGTGCTGCAAGCGCAGAAACAGCACGTCATTGCTGAAAAAGTGCTGCGCCTTCATGCCCTGCACCGGCAGACCCAGCAAGGCTTGCGCGGTAAAAATTTCGAACTGTTGCACGTGCAGCCGCGTCACCAGCGCGGCCAGCGCGGGCGATACTGTGCCACTCAAGACGATCACGATTGCCTCGCACCTCAGCCGGCGCGCCAGCAGCTCCACGCCATCGGCGCCTCCCTGCGCCTGGCCGGTGGCGTACACGGGCAGGCCATGCGCCCATTGCGGGGAAGCTTGCGGCGCGCCGGCGCCGCCGGTCTGCGCGAACCCGGCCACGCGCAGGCCCAGATGCCGCTCGCCGCGGATCGACTCGGCGGCTTCCCAGGCCGCCCGGTCGCTGCCGACGATTAGCACCGCGCGCCACCAGCAGCCCAGGCCGATCAACGCCTCGCGCGCCACCAAGCGCGCCAGCGGCAGCAGCGCCAGCGCCCCCAGCCACGCCAGCACCGGCAGGGCGCGCGTGTTGGTCACTTGCAGGAAAAAGTTGAGCGCGAAATTGGCCAGCGCCGCCAGCAGCGCGTAGCGCCAGGCCACGCGGGTTTCTTCCCAAAACGCGGCGCGGCGCGCGTACTGGCCGTTCATCGCCAGCGCCGCCACCACCAGCAGCGCCATCAGCGAGTAAAGCCGCCCGCTGACGGTATCCAGCGGATTCCACTCTCGCGCCCACCACGCCCGCCCAACCCACGCAGCCAGCGCCACCGCGATCCACCAAGCGCACAGCAACGCCACGCCATCCGCGGCCAGCAGCGCGGCGGCGCGGATACGGGAAGCGATGCGTAAACCGCCAAGCATGATTTCTAGAATATATAGGGTTGAGCGTGATTTTCCCCTCGCCCGCTTGCGGGAGAGGGAGAAAAACTGCTTTTGAAGCCAAAGCCCAAACGCCCATGTCCGTCACCGTTTCAGTCATCAGCCACGCGCAAGGCGCGCAGGCGCTGCTGCTGCTGCAAGATCTGGAGCGCCATTGCCGCGCGGCCATTGAGCGTGTCATCTTCACCTGCAACGTGCCGGAGGCGCTGCCTTTCGCGCCCGAAGATTTTGGCTTTCCCGTCGAAGTCATCGCCAATGCCCGGCCCGCGGGGTTCGGGGCCAACCACAACCGGGCGTTCGCGCGCTGCGCCAGCGAGTGGTTTCTGATCGTCAACCCGGATGTGCGCATCGCCAGCGACGTGCTGGCCGCGCTGCTGGCACTGGCCGGGGAGCGCGACGCCATCCTCGCGCCGCAAGAGACCGATGCCGAAGGCAGACCGCTGGACGGCGCGCGCGGCCCCCTCACCCCGCTGGAACTGCTGCGCCGCCGTGTATTTCGTCGCCCCGCCGCGCCGCCCGTGCATGGCGGCTGGGTCAAAGGCATGTTCATGCTCGCGCGCGCCGAAGCGTTCCGGCAAGCGGGCGGCTTCGACGAGCGTTTTTTCATGTATGGCGAAGACGCTGACCTGTGCGCCCGCCTCATGCTTGCCGGCTGGCGCGTAGCGCACGCGCCGCAAGTGACCGTCACTCACGACTGGCAACGCGCCAGCCGCCGCTCGTGGCAACACCTGCGCTGGCATTTGGGCAGCCTGCTGCGCATGTGGACGACCGGTGTCTTCTGGCGCTACCGCGCGCTGGTGCGGTGCTGGAACCGGTGATAATGTTTTTTTGATAGCTGAATGTCATTGCATTGTCTATATTTCAGATATAAAATATCAGAAAACTATGTTATACTTTGATATCAAGCTATTAAAATTATTGTTTCAGCGGCTTTCGAGGGCGAAGTCGTCGTGGCTGCGCGCGAGGTTGACGTTGTAGAACGGGTCGCAGTTCAGAAAGCGGGGGTGTTTGGCGTAAAGCGCGGCCCGCTCCAGCGCGAGCCGTTTGAACTTGTGCTCGTCGTCGGCGTCGCTGCCGCGTGTGAACGAGTCGTGATGAATGAGCCGGACCGCCTGGCACACCACGTTATAAAGCCCTTGTTCCACCAAGCGAAAGCACAGGTCCACGTCGTTGTAGGCGACGGGGAAAGCCTCGTCGAAGCCGTCGGCGGCGTCGAATTTGCGGCGCTCGATCATCAGGCAGGCGCCCGTGACGGCAGCCCAATCGTATTCGACGAGGTTGCGCAAGAAGTAGCCCGGCGCGTCCACGCCGTGTTGCAGGAATGCGTGGTTTGGGCCTTGCGCCAAGTTCAAAACCCCGGCGTGTTGAATCCTGTCGCCGCCGGGGTACAACAGCTTGGCGCCCACCGCACCGACGTGGCCGAGTTGGGCATAGCCGGCCATCCGCTCGATCCAGTCGGGCGTTAGCACTTCGGTGTCGTCATTGAGGAATAGCAGGATTTCGCCCGCGGACGCTCTTGCGCCGAGGTTGTTCAATTCGGAGTAGTTGAACGGCGCGTCGTGGCGCACCATTTTGATGTCCGGTGCACCCGCCAGCGTTTTCAAATAAGCCAGCGTTGCGGTCTCGGAGGAGCCGTTGTCCAACAGGACGATCTCGAAATTTCGGTAACTGGAGTTTTGCTGGATCGTGCCGATGCAGCGTTCGAGGATCGGGGCGTTGTTCTTGCTCGGGATGATGATGGAAACCAGCGGCTGGCCGCGTACCGCGTACTTGATGCGGCAGCGCCCCGGCAACTGCGGCAGTTCTTCCACGGTGCCCGCCAGGCCGCGCCGCGCAAGCGCGGCGGCTTGCGCGCGCCGCCCCGCGCCGATGGCCTCGGGGCTGGCCTTGAAACCGGCGGACCGGCGCGCCGCCGCGCGCCCGTGATACAGCACCCTGGGGATGTGCGCGATGCGCCCGGTTTTTTCCGCGACGCGCAAGGCGAAATCCCAATCCTGCGCACCGTCGAACTCCGGGCGCAGGCCGCCCACTTCGACCAGCAGGGCGCGGCGCACGCATGACACGTGACCGGTGTACATGACGCTCATCAGGGTGTCGGGCGACCAGCCGGGCTTGAAGAAAACATCGCCGAAACTGCCATCGGCGAGGATTCTGTCTTCATCGCTGTAGA
The DNA here is from genome assembly GCA_031253955.1 of Burkholderiaceae bacterium. Classification (GTDB taxonomy): domain Bacteria; phylum Pseudomonadota; class Gammaproteobacteria; order Burkholderiales; family Burkholderiaceae_C; genus Ottowia. The sequence goes on from JAIRVJ010000063.1 coordinate 5,459, forward strand.
TGTAATCGGGGTCTTCCCCGTTCACGCAGCGGGCCAGCTCGAATAGGCAGTCGGCGGTCAGCTCGCCGTCCTGGTCGAGAAAGACGACGTAATCCCCGCACGCCGCGGCCAAGCACTGATTGATGGCGCTTGAGACGCCCTCGTTTTTTTCCGAGGAAATATTCTTGACGCGGGGATCGGAGAGTTTTCCCGCGCTCTGCCCGGCGGCAAGCGCCGCGTCCTGGCCGCCCGCTAGGATCAGCTCCCAGCGCGGATACCACTGGCCCTGCACCGATCCGAGCATTTTCAGGAACCCGTCTTCCGGCGCGCCGCCAAGCGCGACAACGATGGAAAACACGGGCCGTCGGGCCATGCGCTCGATGGTTCTTTTGATGCCGTATGAGCGGTGCGGCGAGGTGTACGCATAGCCCGGGCGGCGCGGCACGGTGGCCCGCCTGCGCCCCTTCACGATCCACCGCAGCACGCGCTGCACGGGCGCGGGCAGCTGGGCGGCCATGCTGCGCAGCCGGACTATTAGCCCGGATATTTCACCGTGGCCGTGTTTTTGCCAGTCTGTTTCAGAGGGAGAAGTCATCTTCAATCGTGAAATCCGTTTTGCATTTGACAAAAACACTAGCCACCCATCGCATCCCGTTGCCGGACGCGCTTGGCGCCGCCACGGTGAAATATCCGGGCTACCGGCCAGATCTCGCGGGCGCTAAATCCGGGCTTGTCCGGCGGGTTCATGGTGTGCTCTCGCGGGACGCCGGTTGCGCCGCGTTACCACCACTGTCCCAGCAGCCGGCGCAACAGGCGTATCAACCGGGAATTGATGCGCGGAGCGACGGCGCGGATCAGCCACGGCGGGCTGCCGCGCACCAGCGCGACGATGACGCGTAGCTTGAGTTTGGTGCGGCGCCCCACATTCGGGTTGGCCTGCACGATGGCGGCGTATTCGCTCAGGATTTCGTTCATCTCGGCGCGGTTTTCGTCGCCGGCCAGCGCGGTCTTGACGGTGTACCCCACAAAATGGGGCGTGAAGCGCGGCATCAGGTAGTCGCGCAGGTGATAGCGGCTGAGCCAGGGTTCGTCCGGGAACGCGTCCGCCAGTTTTTTGAAATACCTCAGGCAACTCCGGACCATGCGCATGCTGTAGGACGTGCTGCCAGGGTGAAAGCACCAAACGGTGACGGCCCGGTCGACGAAATAATTGGTGAAGCCGGCGCGGAAGATGCGCAAGAACAGGTCATCGTCCTCGTAGCCGGTGAACTGCGTGTCAAAGCCACCCACCGCCTCGAACGCCGCACGCGGGATCAGCGACGCCGAGGGCAGCACGAACATGTCATAGCGCAGCATGTCGAGCACGTTTTTCTTCGGGTGCTGGCTGGGGCTTTTTTGTATCGCGTGGCTGATGATGCGGCCCTCCACGTCGGCTTCCCACAATTCGCCATACACGTAACCCAAGCGCGGATCGTCTGGCGGGATCGCATTCACGAGAATGCGGATGTGGTGCTCCAGATAGAAATCGTCCTGGTCGAGAAAGCAGATGTACGGCGCGCTGGCCGCCGCCACGCCCGCATTGCGCGCCGCGCCCTGGCCGCCGTTTTCCTGGTCGATCAGCGTGAAACCGTACTGCGGTTGCAGCCGCTGCAAAAACTCGCGTTCTTCGGGGGGCGAACCATCGTTGACCACCACCACTTCAGCGGCGGGCATGGACTGCGCGGCCACGCTGCGCAAGGCGCGCTCGATGAAAGCCGAGCCGTTGTAGAAAGGAATGACCACCGCCACGGCGGGAGCAGGCGCGGCGTGATTGGGTTGCTGGTTCAAATCAGGCATGGCGGCGATTGTGCGTCATGGCCCTTGGGAACCTCTGAACAGCCCCCTCGTGGCCAGCGCATCCTGGCTTTGGGCGGTCTGCCGCGTTGCAAATACTGGCGATACTTGCGGGTATCGCTGCGCCTCGCAGCCATCCCAAACCCAGGCCCGCTGACTCACGCAGGGTTATTCAGAAATCCCCTTACGCCTGCGAAAATAGGGCAAAACAAATTCTTCCCTTCAGCTTATGTCTTCCCCAGCTCAAACGTCCGCCTCCTCGCATGTCTACGAGCGCGACATCGACGGCGGCGAGCGCACGTCGCTGGCGCTGCTGGCCGCGCGCATTGCGCCGGGGGCGCGGGTGCTGGATCTGGGTTGCGGCAGCGGGGCGGTGGGGCGTTTTCTGGCGCGGCGCGACGGGCTGGATGCGCCCATCGACGGGCTGACGATCAGCCAAGAGGAAGCCGAGCGCGCCCGCCCGCACTACCGGCGGGTGGAAGTGGCCGATCTCGATCAGGCCGACCTTACGCAACTCTTTGAGCGCGGCGCGTATGACGCAATCATCTGCGCCGACGTGCTGGAACACGTGCGCCAGCCCCCGCGCGTGTTGCGCGCCTGCCGCGAACTGCTCGCGCCCGGCGGCGCGGCGCTGCTGTCGCTGCCCAACGTGGGCTATTGCGGTTTGATCGCCGAGCTGATGGCGGGCGAATTCCGCTACCGCGAAGAAGGTCTGCTGGACGCCAGCCACGTTCACTTTTTCACCCGCGCTACCCTGCTGCGCCTGCTGTTTGAGAGCGGCTGGGGTGTGGAACTGCTGGACACCATCCGGCGCGAGTTGCCCGATTCGGAATTTCGCGCCGCCTTCGACGCGCTGCCGCCCGCCGTGGCGCGTTACCTGCTGGCGCTGCCTGATGCGCTGGCGTACCAGTTCATTGTCACGGCGCGGCCCGGCGCGCAAAACGCTGCTGCGCCGCCCGTGGCAGCGGACGATTCCCTGCCTGCCCGCGCGCTGTTTTCCGCCGAACTGTTTCTGGGCGGAGACGCGGCGCACGTGCGCTACAACGAGGCGCGCAAGCTCACCGTGCGGGGCGAAATCGGCAACAAGCGCCAGACGCTGCGTTTCGAGCTGCCGCCCGCGCCGCCGCTGACGGGCCTCAAACTCGATCTGGCCGACCGCCCCGGCTTCATCCATCTGTACGACATGCAGCTTGCCGATAGCGCGGGCCGCCTGCTGTGGCGGTGGATCTCCGGCGATCCGGTGCTGACCCGCGCGCCGCACCACGATCTGGCGTTCGCCGAGCCGAAGGCTGGCGGCGTTTGCATGGCGCTGATGCATGGCAATGACCCGTGGATTGAGCTGCCCATCCCGCCGCAGGCGCTGGCGCAGGCGGCGGGCGGAGTGTTGAGCGTGGAACTGGGCTGGCCCATGTCTGCCGATTACCTGGCGCTGGCGCATCTGGTGCGCCAGCGCGCGGACGACCTGCCGCAAGAGCCGCTGCAAGACCTTGCCGTCATCCGGGAACAGAACGAACAGCAATTGCGTCGGCAGCAACTGGAACTCATCGTGCTCAGGCGTGAGCGCGACGCGGCACGGGCGATGGTGCGCACCATCGAAGCGACCCGCATCTTCCGCACCACGCGCCCCATCGTGCGTGCCAAGCTGCGCATTCAACACGAGTTGGAACAACTTCGGCAAGCCCTGAGTCGCCGAGCCGAGGGCGAGGCCGCGTCGCGCCCGCCCGCGCTGGTGGACGTGATCGTGCCGGTCTATCGCGGGCTGCAAGATACCCGCCGCTGCGTCGAATCGGCGCTGCGCGCGCCGTGCCAGATGCCGTGGCGGCTGGTGCTCATCAACGACGCCAGCCCAGAGCCTGAACTGGCCCAATGGCTGCGCCAGATCGCGGCAGCTGATCCGCGCATCACGCTGCTGGAAAACGAGCAGAACCTGGGCTTTGTCGCCACCGTCAACCGCGGCATGGCGCTCGCGCCCGAAAACGACGTGCTGCTGCTCAACAGCGACACCGAAGTGGCCCCCGGCTGGCTCGACCGCTTGCGCGCGGCCGCCTACAGCGATGAAAAAGTCGCCACCGTCACCCCCTTTTCCAACAACGCCACCATTTGCAGCTACCCGCGTTTTTGCCAGGACAACGAATTGCCCGCAGGCTGGGACACCGCCCGGCTGGACGCGCTGTTTGCCCGCCTGAATGCCAGACAAACGGTGGACGTGCCCACCGGCGTCGGTTTTTGCATGTACGTGCGCCGCGCCGCGCTGGCAGAGATGGGGCTGTTCGACGCCGAAATTTTCGGCAAGGGTTACGGCGAGGAAAACGACTTCTGCATCCGCGCAAGGCAAGCCGGCTGGCGCAACCTGCACGCGCTTGATGTGTTCGTGCGGCACTTGGGCGGCGTGAGCTTTGGCGCGGCCAAGGCGCAAGGCGAGCGCGACGCGCTGGACGCGCTGCGCCGCCTGCATCCGTACTACGAAGGCGAAGTGCAACGCTTCATTCAGGCCGACCCGGCGCGCCCGGCCCGCTTGGCGGCGGATGCGGCGCGGCTGCGTGAAGATGGCCTGCCGGTGATTCTGGCCGTGCTGCACCACCGTCTGGGCGGCACCGAGCGGCACGTGCTGGAACTGGCGCGCCTGCTGCGCGGCAAGGCGCGCTTTCTGGCGCTGCGGCCCATGCCGGATCATCAGGTGAGCCTGCGGCTGGCGCAAGACAACGAAGATTTCGATTGGCGCTTTCCGCTGCGCGGCGCGGATGGCGAAGAACACAGCGACGGCTACGCCGCGCTGCTGGCCCTGCTCCGCGCCTTCGGCGTGTGCCACGTGCACTACCACCACCGCATCGACCACGATCCGGCTATCCTCGATCTGGCGCGGCAATTGGGTGTGCGCTACGACTTCACAGCGCACGACTACTACGCCATCTGCCCGCAAATCACCCTGACCGGCAGCAGCGGGGGCTATTGCGGCGAACATGGGCTGGAGCAATGCACCGCCTGTCTGCAAGTAACGCCCGTGCCGGAATGCGCCGATATTGCCCAATGGCGCGGCGAGAACGCTGCTTTCATCCATCAGGCGCGCTTTGTCATCGCCCCATCGAGCGATGCGTTGGCGCGCTTGCTGCGCTACACGGATGCCGCCCCGCTGCGCCGGATTGCGCACACCGACCTGGATCCGGAGCAGCCGTTGTCCGTGCCGCGTCCTCTCAGACTCGAAGGCGAGCGCCCATTGAAAGTCGCCGTGGTCGGCGCCCTCAGCGCCGCCAAGGGTGCCGACGTGCTGGCCGAGGCGGCGCGGGCCGCCAAAGCCACCGGCGCGCCGGTGGAGTTTCACCTGATCGGCTACAGCCACCGTCCGCAGTTGCTCTGGCCGCACGCCCGCCTGACGATACATGGCCGCTATGCCGAAGCCGATCTGCCCGCGCTGCTCGCCCGGCTGCAGCCGGATGTGGTGTGGTTCCCCGCGCAATGGCCGGAAACCTATTGCTACGTCCTGAGCGCCTGCCTGCAAGGCGGCTGGCCGATTGCCGCCAGCGCCATCGGCGCTTTCCCGGAACGGCTGGCCGGGCGCGGCTGGACCTGGCTCAAGCCGTGGAATACCACGGTCACTGAGTGGCTCGACTTTTTCGCCGAAATCCGTCAGCAGCACTACCGCACCGGCCACCCGCCCGCGCCGCCCATGCCTGCCTTGCCGGAACTGCCCGCCAGTGCGCAGCTCGGCCTGCGATCGCGCCAGTGGTACGCCGGGCCTTATCTGGCGTTTGGCGTTGAGCGTTGAACGTTCTATGTCTCGTCATTCCCGTCTTGCGGGAATGACGGCTTGAGATGTGCTAAATGAACAGCATTGGGGTTAGACGCCCGTGCCTATGGCGACATTGAATTTCATAGCAATAAGCCAAGTTTTAGTATATTTATATTATGTAAAAATATCTTAAAACCATATAAAACATAGAGAATTAGCTATGAATTTTGTATAAACGAAGAATTTTTCGCCTCTGCGCCACGCGCCATGCTCATGGGGAAGCCGGAAAACAGCGCCCGCACGCGCGCCAGGTCTTCGGGCGTGTCCACGCCGGGGGCGGGGGCGCGGTCGGTCACGTGCACGGCGATGCGGTGGCCGTGCCAGAGGGCGCGCAATTGCTCCAGCGCCTCGCACTGTTCCAGCGGCGCGGGCGGCAGATGTGCGAAGGCGCGCAGAAAACCGGCCCGGTAGCCGTAGATGCCGATGTGGCGCAGCGGCGCGGGCTGCTCGGGCAGCGCGGCAATGCCGCGCGCGAAGCCGTCGCGCCACCAGGGCAGCGGCGCGCGGCTGAAGGTTAGGGCCAGCCCGTGCGCGTCGGTCACCACTTTCACCACGTTGGGGTTGGTAAATTCTTCCACGCTTTGGATCGCGTGCGCCGCCGTGCTGACGGGCGCCAGCGGCTGTTTTTGCAACAGGGCGGCCACCGCGTCGATCAACGCCGGGTCGATCAGCGGCTCGTCGCCCTGCACGTTGACGACGATGGCGTCGCCGTCCAGACCGAGCAGCTCGCAGGCTTCGGCCAGCCGATCGCTGCCGCTGGCGTGGCCGGCGCGCGTCAGAACAGCGCGTACACCGTGCGCGGCGCAGGCGGCGGCGATGGGCGGCGCGCCGGCGGCCACGATGACTTGCGCCGCGCCTGACAGCGCGGCCCGCTCGGCCACGCGCACCACCATTGGCTTGCCGCCAAGGTCGGCCAGCGGCTTGTCCGGCAGGCGGGTGGAGGCCAGACGGGCGGGGATGAGGACGGTGAAGGGCGCGCTCATGCCGCCAGCGGCGTGCGCGGCGGCAGCGCGGCCAGTTCTTCGTCGGAAAGCGTGCGCGCCTGGCTTTCCAGCATGATGGGGATACCGTCGCGCACCGGGTAGGCCAGCCGCGCCGAGCGCGAGACGAGTTCGTTTTTTTCGCGGTCGTAATCAAGCGGCCCCTTGGTGACGGGGCAGACCAGCAGTTCAAGCAGTTTGGGGTCCATGATGTTCCGGGCTAGTGCGCCGGGGATGATAGCCCCGCGCGGCCAGCCGCTCGTCTAGCGCGGCGTAAAACGCGGGCGGCACTTCAAGCGCCAGCGGCACGGCCAGCGCATCGGGCGCGAGCGGCCACAGTTTGATGGCGTCTTTTTCGGTGCAAATCAGCGTTTTAGCAAGTATGTTCCTTGGTGTGTAGCTATTGAAATCATAATGATCGGGCAGCGCGTGCGTTTGCACCAGCGTGAGGCCGGCGGCGCGCAGCATGGCGAAGAAGGCTTCGGGCCGGGCGATGCCGGCCAGCGCCGCCAGCGGCTGGCCGCGCAGCGCCGCCAGCAGCACGCGCGCGCCGTCGGCCCGCAGGGCTTCGCCGGCCAAGGCGCGGCGGGCCTCGAAGAGTTGGGCGCCCGGCGGCAGCGCAAGGGGGGCGTCACCCGCTTCGGTTTGCAGCACCAAATCGAAAGTTTTGCGCGGCCAAGGCTCGCGCAAGGGGCCGGCGGGCAGCAGCCAGCCGTTGCCCGCGCCGCGGGCGTCGAACACCACCACGTCCACGTCGCGCGCCAGCGCCAGGTGTTGCAGGCCATCGTCGCAAAGCAGGATGTCGCATTCCGGGTGCGCGGCCAGCAAGGCGCGGGCGGCTTGGGCGCGGCGGCGGGCGACGAACACCGGCACACCGGCGCGGCGGCGCAGCAGCAGCGGCTCGTCGCCCACGGCGCGCGGATCGGCGCCGGGCATCACCTCGCGGCAGCCGTCCCCGGCGCGCCCGTAACCGCGCGAGACGATGCCCGGCTGCCAGCCGCGCGCTTTCAGGTGTTCGGCCACGGCCAACGTCACCGGCGTCTTGCCCGCGCCGCCCACGATCACGTTGCCGACCACCACCACCGGCACGGGCAGCCGCGTGGCGCTGCGCCAACCAAGCCGGTAAAGCGCGCCGCGCAGACCCGCGAGCGCGCCGTAGAGCGCGGCCAGCGGCAGCAGGGCGCAAGCCAGCGGGCCACGCCGCGTCCAGGCGCTGATCAACGCGGCCTGTAAGCGGGCAGACATACCAGCTAGCCTTCTTTCGGGAGCGATCCGGCTTCTGGCCAGCGCGCCGTGGCGGCGCGCGCCAGTTTGTCGGCGGTCCGTGCCGGGATGATTAAGGATCCAATCAAAGGGCGGCCGAATTTAAGCTCGGCTGTCGACCCAAACAAAACAACTGCTGCCGGCTCGAGCAGAACATTTTTGAACGGAACATTTTTTCGAGTAACGCTGAGGGTTTCCCACGGGACAAAAAAGTTTCGCCGGGCGGAAAAAGGCCTGAATAGCTGCCCCATTCCGACCCGCAGCCCGGAAGGGCAAACGCTTAATGCAAGGTCAATACGGATTCCGCTCATCGCGCCGAACTGCTCGCGCAGTTGCAAAAGCGGCTCCTCGATCCGGTCTGGAAATTTCGCCATCAGTCGAGACCAGCCCGATGCTTCCACGAGAAGAAACTTGGCGACTCCCCACGTTCCGAGACCGAGGAGCAGCAAAAAGAAGGTTCCCAAAAAGATCGGGAGAATCAGTCCAGACCAATCCGATTCTTCCACGAGAAGAAACTTGGCGACCCCTACTCCCAGCGCAAGAAACAGCGAAAAGAAGGTAACCAAAAAGACTCGGAAATTTTGCCGAATCCAGCGAACAATCAGCTCCACTTTCATGGCCTCGGCCAAAAAATCACCGGCCACCGCTTTGCGCCGCGAAGGTCATGTGCGCCAGCCCCACGCGCCGCGCGGCTTCCATGACCGAGACGACCGATTGGTACGGCGCCTGCGCGTCGGCGCTGATGATGAGCGTGCTATCGGGCTGCGCGGCGGCCTTGAGCGCCTGGGCGATGGCATCCACGCCGCCGCCGGCCAGCGGCTCTTTGTTGACCGTGGTGCGCCCGTCGCTGCCGACGGCGACGATGATCTCGCGCGGGCGGTCGCGCTGCGCGTCGGCGCTGGCCGTGGGCAGAGTCAGTTGCAGCTCGGTGAACTTGTTGTAGGTGGTGGTGAGCATCAGGAAGATCAGGATCACCAGCAGCACGTCGATGAACGGGATGAGGTTGATCTCCGGCTCCTCCGGAGCGCGCGGGCGGAACTTCACGATGCCGCCGCCCTGCGCGGCGCGCCGCCGCACAGCGGTTCCAGATGGCGCGCAAAGCGTTCGGCGGCCAGCTCCAGCCCGAGCACATAGCCGTCCACCCGCGCGCGGAAATAGCGCCAGAAGATCAGCGTGGGAATGGCGATCATCAGCCCGAACGCGGTGTTGTACAGCGCCGTCGAAATGCCGTGCGCCAGTTGCGCCGGGTTGCCGCCGGTCATTACGCCGCTGGGCGCTTGCGAGCCGAAGATGTCGATCATGCCGATCACCGTGCCCATAAGTCCCAGCAGCGGCGCCGCCGAGGCGATGGTGGCCAGCGCCGGCAGGTAGCGTTCCAGCCGGTGCGCGGCGGTGCGGCCGGCTGCCTCCATGGCGGCGCGCATTTCTTGCGGGGTGCAACGCGGATTGGTGTTGATGGCGCGCCAGCCGGCGGCTAGCACCTCGCCCAGCGCCGAATGCTGGGCCAGTTGGCTCACGGTGTCGGGGCCGGGCACGCCTTTTTGCGATACGCTAATGGCTTCGTCCAGAATTTTCGGCGGCATGATGCGTGCGCTTCTGAGTTGCACGAAACGCTCGGCAATGAAGGCCAGCCCAAGAATGGAGCAGATGATGAGCGGCGCGATGGGCCAGCCGGCCGCTTGTATGATGGAAATCAAGGGTTTTTTCTCCGCAGGGTTTGCCGCTTACCTTTCGTAGCGCGGGCAATTATGACGCAGCGCCGCCGCCCGGCCCGGCAAGTCATGCACCCATTCTGTGGACAACTTTGTGAAAAACCCCGCCCCGCCGGCCCGCAAAGCCCGTGGTTGCGCGGTTCATGACAGAACGATGAAAAGACAGGCAGCAAAAATCCGTTTTACGGCAACCACTTGCAACGCCGCGCCGAGCTTTGGCGGGGGTGAGCGGGCGGCGGCGCGGCCTCGCTCTCAGTTAACGTGTTTACGATCTCGGTGCGAGGTGTGCGGGATACTGCATTGGGATGGGCTGCAAGGCGTAAGCCGCCGCCAATGGCCAGTGCCATTGGCAAGGATTGCAACGCAGCAGACCTTTCACGCCCGCGCCCGCACGCCTATGCCGGGATCGTAAACACGTTCTCACGGGTGGAGTCAATGACGCATGTTTTTCCCTGAAGCTGAAACCCCTGCCCCCAGCCAGCCCGTATGGGCCGTAGGCGCGCTGTGCCGCGCCGTGGCCGAGGCGTTGGGCGAGCACTTCAACCCCGTCGCCGTGCGCGGCGAAATCTCCGGCTTCACGCGCGCGGCCAGCGGGCACTGCTACTTTTCCCTAAAAGACGAAGCCGGCCAGTTGCGCTGCGCCATGTTCAGCCGCGCCGCGCAGCAGCTGGACTTCAATCCGCGCGAGGGCGATCTGGTGCAAGCGCGCGGGCGTCTAACGGTGTACGAGCCGCGCGGCGATTTGCAACTGGTGGTGCAATTCCTGGCTCGCGCCGGGCAGGGCGCGCTGTTCGAGCAGTTTCTGCGGCGCAAGGAAAAGCTGCAAACCGAGGGCCTGTTCGACGCCGCACGCAAGCGCGCGCCGCCGGCCATGCCGCGCGGCATCGGCCTGGTCACATCGCCGCACGCCGCCGCTTTGCACGACGTGCTCACCGCCCTGGCGCGCCGCGCTCCCCATCTGCCGGTGTGGTTCGCGCCCGCCCCGGTACAAGGCGAAGGCGCACCGGCGGCGCTCATCGCTGCGCTACAAAAACTGTATCGCATAGCTCAGGCAGAGCATAGCCAAAAGGCCGATTCAGTGTATAAAACCGAAGCGCGCATCGACGCCATCCTGCTGGTGCGCGGCGGCGGCTCCATCGAAGACCTGTGGGCCTTCAACGACGAGCCACTGGCCCGCGCCATTGCCGCCAGCCCGGTGCCGGTGATCGTCGGCGTCGGGCACGAAACGGACTTCACCATCGCCGATTTCGTCGCCGATCTGCGCGCCCCCACCCCCACCGCCGCTGCTGAACTGGCGAGCCTGCCGCGCGATGCCTTGCTCGCCGAGTTGCAGCTGCGCCGCGAGCGCATGGCCCGCGCCGTGCAAGACATGCTCGACGCGCAAGCCCAGCGGCTCGACGGCGCCCAACAGCGCCTGGGCCGCCCATCGGCGCGGCTGGCCGGGCAGCGCCGTTTACTGGATCACTTGCACCAGCGCCTGGCGCACGGCGCGCAACTGCGGCGCGAACGCGCACTGGCGCATCTGGCGCGGCTGCAAGCGGCGTGGCCGCGCGCCATGAGGCAGGCGCTCGATGCGCCCAGCGAGCGGCTGACCCGCGCCGGACTGCGCCTGTCCCTGCTCAACCCGCAACTGGCGCTCGCGCGCGGCTACGCATGGTTGAGCCAGCCCGATGGCCGCCCCCTCACCCGCGCCGCCCAAGCCCACCCCGGCCAGCCGCTCACCGCCCAATTGACCGACGGCACCCTGGCGCTGGCCGTGGAACGCGTCAATCTGCAAGAAGGTTAAGTGTTTCGCGTGAAAACTTCTAAGA
>JAIRVJ010000015.1 GCA_031253955.1 Burkholderiaceae bacterium
GGTTGTTGCTGGCGTCGCGCAAGGTCGCCGTCACGCTCGAGGTGCTGGCGCCATCAGCCACCAGCGTGGCCGGATTGGCTGTCAGGGCCGATTTGTTGATGTCAACGGCGCCGGCCTGAAAGGTGATGTCCAGCGGGGAATTCTTCACCGCGATGCTGTTGATCGTGGCGGTCACATGCGCCGTGCCGGTCGTCATGCTGCTGATCGTTACGGAGCAACTGCTGGCGCCTTGCGCAATGTCGCAAGACGGCGCGCTGAAGGTTCCCGGCGTGGGGCTGCCAAAGTTCACGGTCGTCGTGCCCACGGATGTCGTTATCGCTCCGCTTACGTCTTTCAGCGTCACGGTCAGCGTCGCTTGGTCAACGGTGGGGCCGCCCGCAGTCACGGTCGTCTTGTTGGCCGCCAGTTCGGACTGCCCCGGAAGATAAGGGTTAACAAACTGCCGCGTCTGCGGGCTGCACACATTCATGGCATTGCAGGTGGACACATCGGTGGCATGAGTGGGTGGCGTGGGGGCATTAGCGCCTATATCCGTCCCATTCAGTGTGGCATTAATTTTGGGTGTTCCGGGCGCCGTGCTCGTCCAGGTCATGACGCAAGTGCCCGACGCATCGGTCGTGCATACGCCGCCCGCGAATGTTCCGGAGCCTGTTCCCGTTAGCGTGCCGCCGCCCGCCTGAACGCTCACCGCAATGGCCGCATTCGGCTGAAGCGTTTTGGTTGCATCTTTCGCCGTCACGGTGACGGTATAGGAGTTTGGCGGAAGGGCGCTGCTCGTCGTGTAAGCCGGCCCAGGCCCATCAACCTTCAGCTCGGAATCTTCCGCTGTCGCGGCCGCGTATTTGTTGGTGAACAGACAGACAACGTCTCCGCCGGAGTTCAACGCCGTTCCCGGAATGGTAATGGCATTATTCCCCGTCACCTGCACTATCGACGCTCCGGAGACAGAATCCATGCAACTTACGCTCACCGGTGTCCACTTACCCGGAGGAAGCGCTTGCGTTATGGTCACCGCCTGACCCCAGTTATTCACAGGGTGAAGCACGTCGCTGGCATAAGGGCTTTCATCAACCCGCACGTTCGGTGCCGTCGTGGTCAAATTGGCTGATGAGGTTGAATTAATCGTACCAGTACTATTGGAGATATTGGTCATCGAATAACCAAATGTGCCTGTCCCACCCTGCGACACGACAGCCACATGCACCATCGCCGTTGCCTGGACAGTTTGGTAGTCTTCAACCTCGCCATCCACTACCCAAGGCACATTGGCGCTGCTGCCTACTGCCTGTTGCCCAGCTCCTACCGCGGCTGTGGCGCTTTGCGCCGGCAAGTCCTTGGTCGTGCTGAAACGAAAGCGCGTGATAATGACAAGCGGCGCGCCGGTAGCAGCCCGCGAAGGGTAGTCAAAAATAATCTCTCCGCTACCGGCAGGATCCGAAAGATTGGCGTTTCGCGTTCCCACAGCATAACCCACACCCGTATTATCTGAAACATTCAGCCAGCCTTGTTTGCTGAGCGGCCCGTTCACTTTGGCTTTCAGCTTATAAGTTTTGCTATTCGCAAGCGCAACGCCTTGAAATGGTATCCACGCGCCGCCACGCTGGATAAAAATGCCGTCATCCGTCAGGTGCGCGTTGGTGTTCGGGTCCGCAACGCCGTCCGGGTAGTCTTTAAAGGTATCACCGAGCCACAAGTACTTGTTCGCAACTACATGAAACGGACCGCCTTGGGCCAGCAGCACTTTGAAACCGGAACTTACGCTCCCCGCCTGACTTGCCGCATCGCCGTAGCTGGCGGCCGCACTAAACCCGAAATCGGCATTGGCGACTTCGCGGTCGGTGGTCATCACCACTTTGCTGTAGCTTTGCGCGTTGGTAATGTCCCAAGCCGTCCCTGATGCGCTGGGACTGGCCGGGTCGCTTCCGGCAAAGCGCGTGCCGCGGCACGCTCCCGGGGTCGTAACCTCTTGAGTGTTGCCATTATCGTCCACACAGAACGACGTTGTTATATTTTTGGTGTTTCGCGGCAAACCGGTGGTTGGATCGAGGTCGCCGACGCTGGCGCTCGCATATGTTTGCGCGGCGTTGATGCCGCCGATCTGCGGCTGCGTGACGCGGAGGTAATACGTCGCGCTGGGCGAATCTGTGATGAAGCTGTAGTTACCCGAACCGTCGGTTGTTTGCGTACCTTTATAGATGCTGTTGCCGTTACCGTCGTCTTTGAAAATATCGACTGTGATACCGGGCACACCGGCGCCTGTGCCGTCTCCGTTCGCGTCGTTACGCACCACCCCTTGAATCACCGGCGCGACTTGACAAGCGGCCAGATCAAGAAAGCCTCGCGGCATCGTGAGGTTTCTCGTTGTCCCGTCGAGAGGGTTTAGCTCAATCAAGTTAACCGTGGCTCCGTTCGTAAAATAGAACTTCCCGTTTAGAAACGCCGATCCGTACATAACCCCGCCCATGCTGGGGGAAGCAGCTTTAATTGTTATTGCAACCTTGTTGTAGTACCAAACGTCCGTCTCTTGTTTACTCCGGACGATACGAATCAGCCGCTTATTGGTATTGGCATTCCCTACTATCATGTAAACATTGCCTTGGGCATCTATCGCCATGTCCGAAGACATGTATGCATCACCAGCAACTGTAATCATGTCAGCCTGAGTTCTTGGAAGTAGCCGACCGCTGATTTTTAGTGTTCCTGTCGACGGATCGTAAATTCCGATTCTGCCCGTGTTTCGGGAGTCAGGGACAGGATAGGTATTGTTGTATCCAAGATGGTCCCCTTCCCCTGAACTGAGATAGAGTTCCCCGGTCATCTGGTTGAATTCGCCTCCGGACCAATAATTGGCAGCGTCTCCACCGGGTCGAGACGGGATATTTCCCCCTTGGTAGGCTACCATGCCTCCTTGCTTGACATATTTAAAATTAAAAGTAGCAGCAACGTAATTCCAAGGCCACAGCCACATCTGTAAGCTGTCCGGTATCGCGCCATCGGCCGGAACCGGTCCCAATGCGGCTGTTGAGAACGAACTCGCACCCCAATTGTTGGTTGTGCCCGTTGCGTATGTTGGTGAAAATACTTGGGTATCCGTAACGCTGCTATTGCCGGTCGGCGCCGCTGTTTCCAGGTTGATTCGAAAAGCACCGACTGTTGTTGATCCAGCAGTTGATGCGTCTCCATCTGTCACCCCATACAGCGAATTACAATCGAACTGTACCCCGTTAGGGTAATTAACCCCCACCTTTATACCCATTTCTGTTTGCGCCGCCGCAAACCCCGCCGCACCCAAAGCCAGCGTGAAGGCCGCCGCCCGCAGCGGCTTGTTCAACGCACGGCGGTGGCTTCCAGGGAGAAGCCCTTGGCGATCTGCCGGATCCGTGACCGTGCCCCTCCTCCACGGCAATACGGACAGAGCCAAAGCGGCCCGCACAAAGCGGCGCGCCCACGTGCTCACAGGGGAACGATGCTTTGGAGCTTGCGCGGCAAGCGGCTGCGCGATGACGAATGGTATGAACGAGGTCATATACGGCCCAACACTAAAATGCCACAGGTTTTGTATGGCACACTGACGCACAAAAATTAACGCAGCCACACAGAGGCAACCGCGCAGTTGAGCAGAATTTACCCCAATTTTTAATGCCGCCATGCGCCCAAGTACACACTTCAAGGTAAAATATGATATTTATATGTATAGTATTGTAAACATGTGTTAAATATTTAACGGAATTGCTGAAGAAATGACTTGGCTTCCGGTATCGCTGGCAATGCTATGAATTTTGAAGATTTTGGGCGCCGGGCGCGCGCGGCTTGCACGGCAAGTCTGCGCGCCACGCAAGCCGCGGCGTATGCGCAAGGATGTTTCTTATTGGATCTGTTTTGGTCAAATATTGACATTTCTATTCGTAACAAGTCCAGCCTTGTAGGGACGAAAGATTTTCGCATCTATAACCGGCGGCTTTCTTTCTCTTGCTTTTGGGATAAAAATCTCATTAAATATGTCAAAATCTCTCCAAACCCGGATTTTCCCAAGTGTCCGATTAGTAACATGCCTCAGGTTCGTCATTCCCGCGAAGTTCCCGCCTTCGCGGGAATGACGAAAAAACGAATGCAGGCAAGTCAAGTAGGTAGTTCCCAAATTTTTCGCCCCTACAAGGCGGCTTCTGCCACCCATAGAAGTGTCAGCACTTAAACCCCGACCGCTCCTAATTAGGCCCAGGTGACAGGGCATTCATGGCGTTTCGCGGAAGGCGGTTCGCGCGGGGAAGGATTTTGGGCAGCCTGGGTCAGTGGCTGCCCCTACAGAGGTCAGGTTCGCGCGGCTTTTTCCTGCCCGGAAACCTCTGTGAAGTTCAACCGCGCCAGCCCGCCGCCGGTGCGCGAGGCGACCAGGTAGAGCGGGCGCTGTTTGACTTCGTCGTAGATGCGCGCCACGTATTCCGAGAGCAGGCCGATGGACATCAACTGCACGCCGGAGAGGAACATCATGCCGGTGACGATGGTGGCGTAGCCCGGCACGTCGATGCCCAGCCAGAAGTACTGAATGACCACCCACAGGCCGTAGCCCAGCGACAGCAGCGACAGCAGCACGCCCAGCCCGCCGAGCAGGCGCAGCGGCGCGGCGGAAAAAGCCAGCAGCCCGGTGAGGCCCAGGCGCAGCGCGCCGGCTATGCCGTAGTGGCTGCGGCCCTCCAGACGGGGCAGCGGCTCGTAATCGAGCGCGACGGCGCGGAAGCCGACCCAGGCGTACAGCCCTTTCATGAAGCGGTGCCGCTCGGGCAGCGACTTGAGCGCCTGCACCACGCGGCGGTCGAGCAGGCGAAAGTCGCCCGCGTGGCGCGGCACGCGCACCCGGTTGCCCCAGTTGACCAGTCCGTAAAAGCCGCCAGCCAGCCGCCGGTGCAGCGCGCCCTGGTCGGCGCGGGTGCGGCGCACGGTGTACACCACGTCGGCGCCCTCGCGCCAGTGGGTCAGCATGGCGGGCAGCAGCGCGGGGGGGTGCTGGCCGTCGGCGTCCATGAGCACGGCCACGTCGCCGCACGCGGCGTCCAGCCCGGCGGTGAGCGCCGCTTCTTTGCCGAAATTGCGCGACAGCGCGATCAGCACGACCTGCGGATGGGCGGCGGCCAGCGCGCGCATGGTGTCCACGGTATCGTCGCGGCTGCCGTCATCGACCACGATCAACTCGACCGCGCAGGAAAGCGCGGCCAGCGCCGCCAGCACCTGCGGCACGACGCGCTCCAGGTTGCGCGCCTCGTTGTAGGCGGGCATGACGCAGGAGATGGATACGGGGCCGGTGCGGGGGGGGGTCATGAGGGGCAATGATGGCACAACCAGCAAAAACCTCGTGCCAGGCCCTATACAATGCAACGCTTCGGTTATGCACCAAGCACCGGGTCAAAGGAGAATTCGGACATGGAAACCGCAACGGCAAGAAAAGTTGGCACGCGGCGCGTAGCTGGCGCGCGGTCTGCCGGTTCAATGGATCAACACCGCCGCCGCTCCATGACATGGGGGCAGCGCCAGGCGGAGCTTGGAATCGAAAATCTGAAAAGGCTCAGGGCCAATAAAAACAAAGAGGAAATTTTCGACTTGCTCGAAAGCGCCGGGATCGTCGAGCGTCCGGGCGTGCTTGCCAAGCCTTACCGCGCCGAATGAACGGCGCTTGTGCTGTTTACGAGTTTCAACCCGGCCTGATTCTGGGTTTTCACGGATGCGACCGAGAGGTTGGCTTGGCCGTGCTCAATGGCCGCGAGCAGCACCTGAAGCCGTCGGAAAAAGCTTTCGACTGGCTTGGCAGCGGCGTCTATTTTTGAGAAGGCGACTACACGCGCGCCTTGGAATGGGCGCAAGCCAAGGCATCAAGAGGAGATTTGCGCACGCCCTTCGTTTTGGGCGCCGTGATCGACCTGCGCCATTGCCTTGATCTGTTTGACCGGGCCGCCATCGAGGAGGTGCGGCAGGCGCACGAAACTCTGAAAGAGGGCCTGCGCGCTTACCGCAGCCCGATGCCGAAAAACACCGGCAAAGCGCCTGATTGGGCGGGGCGTATGCTGGACTGCGCGGTCATCAACTTTTTGCACTTGTCGCGCGCCAAACGAGCAGTCACGGAACCGGGGTGGGAGGAATACGATTCGGTCCGCGGGCCGTTTCTGGAAGGAAGTCCGATCTATCCGGGCGCGGGTTTCCGCAGCCATGCCCACATCCAGATTTGCGTGCGCAATCCCATGTGCATCAAGGGTTATTTCCGCCCATTGGTTTAGGCCCAACCCCGCCTGCAACCCAAGCGAATCAAAATCACGCCGCCGGCACAAGCGGCTGCAAGGCGAAAGCCGCCAAGTTGTCCACCTTGTGCTTGTGGGTCACGGCGCACCCCCGGCGCGGCGGCCGAACGGCATGGCGGCGGCGGGTGCGGGCGCGCCAAGGCGCTGCGCGAGGGCGGCCAGGCGTGAGCGCACGGCTTCGGGCAGCCAGCGTTGCAGATCGAGCATGGGCAGATCCAGCGCGTCGAGGGTGTTTTTGACGACCAGGCCCAGCTCGGTATCGCCTTCCATCGTCAGGCGGCGGTCGAAAAACAGCGTGTCCGGGTCTTGCCGGCGCTGCGCGAGCAAGAGAAAGTCGAGCGCGCTGGCGCCGATGGTCATGTCGATCGTCTGCGCTTCCCAGCGCCCCGGCACGAAGCGCCGGCCATTCCAGAGAAAGTCGAACTTCGATTGCGCGTCGCGCACATGGACGCGCAGCTTGCGCCCGCGCAGGATTTGCAGCACGTCGGGCGCCAGCTTCGGCGCGAGCGCGAAGTTAAGGGCCGCGGCCAGCAACGCGGAACCGGGATACGCGGGCAGCCGCCCAAGCAGGGCGCCTGCGAAGGGCGGGATGAGAAGGGAGGGCTGGGAATGTTTCATGGTGCGTGTATCCATTGCAAGCGCTATTTCATTTTGCGTTCAAGAATACTTGGTCATTTCCGCAAAAGCGCATAGGCGCTCACTTAGAGAGGTTTTGATTCTTTTCGCGCCGCTCGCCCTCATCCTGACCCTCCCCCGCTCGCGAGGGAGGGGAACTGAACTCCTTCCCCCGCGTGCGGGGGAAGAGCCTGCCCCCCGCGAAGGCGTGGGGTGGGGGATGGGGCCAGTAGCGCGTCCATGTCAACCACTCACCTGAAACGCCCTAAGTTAGCGCCTATGCGCGAAGGCGGGAATCCAAAGATGCTTGCTCGAACCAGCGTGCTTGTTCGGGCGCCGATGGATTCCCGCCTTCGCGGGAATGACGATTTCCGAGGTAGCTTCTTATCATATTGAATGAATGCGAATTGGAATTACACCGCCGCCACCCATTCCAGTCCGGGCCGACCATGCCAATAGCCGTTGCAGCCCTGGCCGGGCATGAGCGGCTCCAGCCGGGCGCGCGCTTCTTGCGGCGTAATTTCACCCTGGCGCGCGGCATGGAAGATGTCCACCACGTCTTTCATCCGGGCGGACTGCGGGCTGAGGCGGATCGCATGAACGCCCAGAGCGCGCAGCGCGCCCAGTTGATCGGCCAGGTTGTACACGCGCGCCGATTGGGTCTGGATGCCGTTGAGCACCAGAAAATTTTCGCGCTCGCGCGTTTGGAGCAGCAGGCCATCCGGGTCGCCGATGCAGCGAAAGCCGCAGTCGTCCTTGGGCACGTTGTGGTGCCGCGCGGTAAAGCAGCGCGCCGAATAGGCCAGCGGCATGCGGCCATAGACGAACACCTCGGTTTCCATGCCCGGCGGACGTTGCGGCTGAATGGCCGACAAATCCTCGCGCCCCATTTCCAGCGGCATGACCCAGCGGCGCGCGCCCAGGGCGGCGATCCAGCGCAGCGCCTCCACGTTGTACAGATTGAGCTGCGGCCCGGCCACGAAGGGGCGCTGGCTGGCGTGCAGACGGTTGACGGCCCCCATGTCGCCGGCTTCGACCGGATAGTCCGCCTGATCGGCGATGCGCTGCATGGCGCTCACGTCGGAACCCGATTCCAGCAGCACCTGGGTGGATAGCGCCACTTCCTTGCCCGCGCCACGCAGGAGCGCGGCGATGTCGAGCCAATCGGCCAGCCGCAACTCGCGCCGGCGCGAGCACACGGTTTCGCCAAGGTAAACCATGTCCACCGGCGCGGCGGCCATTTCCTCGTAAAAGGAAAATACCGTTTCGCGCGGCCAGTAGTACTGCAAGGGGCCGAGAGAGATTTTCATTTCCAGGGACGGTGATAAGCGCCCAGCGTGTGCTGCTGGCCTTCGGCCACCTGGTCGAGCCGAGCCATCCACTCGGTTTTGGGGCTGTAGCGGTGCGCGTTGGCGGCGCAGTGGTCAATGGCGGCGCGCCACACTTGCGTGACCTGCCCCACATACGCCGGGCTGCGCTGGCGGCCTTCGATCTTGATGGCGCGCACGCCCATCTTCATCAGTTGCGGCAGGATTTCCAGCGTGTTCAGGCTGGTTGGCTCTTCAATGGCGTAGTAGCCCTCGTCCTCGCCCACGTCGAAGCGCCCCTTGCACAGCGTGGGGTAGCCGGCCTTTTCGCCGGGGGCGTAGCGGTCGATCAGCACGCCGTTCAGGCGCGACTCGCGCCCGGCGGGCGTTTCCTGCCAGCGCACCGCCTTCGGGGGCGAGCACACGCCATGCGTGTTCGGCCCCTCGCCCGTGGCGTAAACCGACAGCGCGCAGCGCCCTTCCACCATCACGCACAGGCTGCCGAAGCCGAACACCTCGATATCCACCGGCGTTTTTTCGATCAACTGCTGCACCTGGGCCAGCGACAGCACGCGCGGCAACACCGCCCGCGCCACGCCGAACTGCTCGCGGTAGAAATTGATCGCCTCGTAATTAGTAGCCGAGCCTTGCACCGACAAATGCAGCCGCAGCTGCGGATGCCGATCGGCCGCATACCGCATCAGCCCCGGATCGGCCAGAATCACCGCGTCGATGCCCAGTTGCACCGCCTTGTCCAGCCCCGCGCGCCACACATCCGAGCGCAGCGCCCTGGGATAGGTGTTGAGCGCCATGAACACCTTGCGGCCCCGCTCGTGCGCGTAGCGCACGCCTGCGGCAATGGCCGCCTCGTCGAAATTCAGGCCCGCGAAATTGCGCGCGTTGGTCGCGTCGCGCAGTCCCAGATAGACGCAATCGGCGCCGTGATCGACGGCGGTCTTGAGCGCCGGCAGGCTGCCCGCCGGGCACACCAGTTCAGGTGGTGCCGCGGCCTCCGGCGCGGTAGTTTCAGTGGTGGAGATCGAAATAGTCAAGCGGGGAATGATAGCGGCGCCAACTCCTGGACAGGTTCCAAGGAATCTGCTTTACTAAAAATAATAGCTGTACACCAAGTCTGTACATGAATTAAAGGCTAATTTTGCCTGATTAGCAACATACCTCAAATTCGTCATTCCCGCGAAGCTCCCGCCTGCGCGGGAATGACAGGGAATCCAGACAGCGGCGGCTGTGGCCAGGCATCAAGTGGAAAGAGCGGGCTTAAACAAGCGCCCCTGGATTCCCGCCTTCGCGGGAATGACGAAGGAAAAGTCATGCAGTTTTCCTTCAATCCTTCAATTACACCTCCGGCATGTTGCCAATCAGGCGATTTTGCCTAAAAGGCACAAAACCCCGCCGCGGCGGGGTTTTGGGAATTCGGCGCGTTGCCTTACTTTCTCATGCATTCCTTCATGAACGCTTTGCGTTCGGCGCCTTTCTTGCCGACGGCCTCCTTGTTGCAGGTGCGCATCTTCTGCTGCTGCGGGGTGAGTTCATGGGCGGCGCGTTCGCTCTTCTTGGCGCTCAGGCACTCTTTCATGAAGGCTTTGCGTTCGTCGCCCTTCATACCGGTGGCCTCTTTGTTGCAGGCGCGCATCTTCTGCTGCTGCGGGGTAAGTTCACGGGCCGGAGCCGGGGCTTTGGCCGGAGCCTGGGCCTGGGCCATGCCACACGCCAGGCACAGCGCGGCAATCAGGGGGAGAAGTTTCTTCATGGTTTCGTTTCCTCGTTGATGGACAAAATTGCAACCGGATCAGCCCGGCGCACCACCCTTAACGCCGCAAGGCGCGGCGCGGATGACCGGGGCGAAGCTTAGTTGAGCGTTTGGTGCGGAAACACGGCGCTGCGCACGCTCAGCGCCAGGCGCTCGGCGCTCAACTTCCCTAAAATGCCAGCCCCATGCTTTCCGTGAAACAACAACTGCTGGCCGCGCTGGCCGCGGCGCTGGAGCAAATTGCGCCCGGCGCGGGGGGAAAAGCCGCGTTCGAGTCGCCCAAACAGGCGGCGCATGGCGACCTGGCCTGCACCGCCGCGATGCAACTGGCAAAACCCCTGAAGGCCAATCCGCGCGCCTTGGGCGAGCGGATCAAGGCCGCGCTGGAAAGCACGGACGCCTTCCGGCAATGGGTGGCGGCCATCGAGATCGCCGGGCCGGGATTTCTCAACATCCGCCTCAAACCCGCCGCCCGGCAGCAGACCGTGCGCGAGGTGCTGGCGCAAGGCGCACGCTACGGCTGGCAGCCGCAGCGGGGAGAGAAAGTGATCGTCGAATTCGTCTCGGCCAACCCGACCGGGCCGCTGCATGTGGGGCACGGGCGGCAGGGCGCTTTGGGCGACGCGATCTGCCACCTGCTGGCCACGCAGGGCTGGCAGGTGCACCGCGAGTTTTATTACAACGACGCGGGCGCGCAGATCGAGACGCTGGCCCAGTCGGTGCAACTGCGCGCGCTCGGCCACAAGCCGGGCGACCCGCAATGGCCCGAATCGGCCTACAACGGCGAGTACATCGCCGATATCGCGGCGGATTTTCTGGCGCGCAAAACCGTGCAGGCCGACGACCGCGCCTACACCGCCAGCGGCGATGTGCAGGATCTGGAGGGCATCCGCCAGTTCGCCGTGGCCTATCTGCGCCGCGAGCAGGACAAGGACTTGCAAGCCTTCGGCCTGCGGTTCGATGAGTATTACCTCGAATCCAGCCTGTACGCCACGGGCCGCGTGGAGGCTGCGGTGCAACGCCTGATCGCGGCAGGCAAAACCTACGAGCAGGACGGCGCGCTGTGGCTGCGCACCACCGATTACGGCGACGACAAGGACCGCGTCATGCGCAAGGCTGGCGGCGGCTACACCTACTTCGTGCCCGACGTGGCCTACCACATCACCAAGTGGGAGCGCGGCTACGCGCGGGCCATCAACATTCAGGGCACGGATCACCACGGCACTATCGCCCGCGTGCGCGCGGGCTTGCAGGCGGCGGGCGCGGGCATCACAAAGGGCTACCCGGACTACGTGCTGCACACCATGGTGCGCGTGGTGCGCGGCGGGCAAGAGGTCAAGATCAGCAAGCGCGCGGGCAGCTACGTGACGCTGCGCGAGCTGATCGAGTGGACCAGCGCCGACGCGGTGCGCTTTTTTCTGCTCTCGCGCAAGCCCGACACCGAATACACCTTCGACGTCGATCTGGCCGTGCAGCAAAACAACGACAACCCGGTCTATTACGTGCAATACGCGCACGCGCGCATCTGCTCGGTGCTGGCGGCCTGGGGGGGCGACGCGGCGGCGCTGCAAGACGCTGACCTGACGCCGCTGGATACCCCGGCGGCGCAGGCGGTGCTGGCGCATCTGGCGCGCTACCCGGACGTGCTGGCGCAGGCGGCCAGCGACTTCGCCCCGCACGACATCACCTTCTATCTGCGCGAGCTGGCCGCCGCCTACCACGGCTATTACGACGCCGAGCGCATCTTGGTAGAAGATGAAGCGGTGAAAAAAGCGCGCCTGGCCCTGGTTGCCGCCACCGCGCGGGTGTTGCACAATGGCTTGGGTTTGCTGGGCGTGACGGCCCCCAACAGAATGTGATGTGACATGAAAACTCAACGCGGCGGTACTTTTCTCGGTCTGATCGTGGGCATCGTGATCGGCCTGGCGGTGGCGCTGGGCGTGGCCATCTATGTCGCCAAGGTGCCCGTGCCCTTCATCAACAAAGGGGCCACGCGCACCAACGGCCAAGACGCGGCGGAAGCCGAAAAGAACCGGGACTGGAATCCCAACGCCCTGCTGCGCGGCAAGAGCGCGCCCGCACCCGCGCCGGCGGCAAGCGGCGCGCCCATCCCGCCACCGGCGGAAGTCGAGCACAGCCAGGCCGCCGAAAACCGGCGCCCGCCCGAAGGCAGCGCCGCCGCCCCGGCTGCCCAGCCGGCGCGCAACCCGCCCGCATCGGGCGATCCGCTGGACGACCTCGTCGCCGCCCGCACCCGGCGCAATGCCGCGCCAGAGCCAGCACCCGCCGCCGCCGATCCGACTCTCTACTTCGTGCAAACCGGCGCGTTCCGCTCGCCCGAAGAAGCCGAAAGCCAGCGCGCCCGCCTGCTGCTGGCGGGTGTGCAAGCGCAAATCAACGAACGCGACCAGACCGGCCGCCCCATGTACCGGGTGCGCGTCGGCCCGTTCCAGAACCGCGACGCCGCCGAGCGCGTCAGAACCCGGCTGGCGGGCGAAGGCTTTGACGCCGCGCTGGCCGGCGTGCCGCGTTAGCGCACGGATGCCCAATACTCCACCTCTTTTGCAGGAACCCGCTCATGAAACGACGCGAATTTACCCTCACCACCGCCAGCGCGGCGCTGGCCGTATTCAGCCATGGGCCGGCGCGCGCCCAGGACGAACCCTTCAAGGCCGGCGCCGATTACCTGGTGCTGCAAAAACCCGTCCCGGTCGACGCCGCTCCGCCGCAAATCGAAATCATCGAATTTTTTTCCTACGGCTGCTCGCACTGCCGCGACTTCGAGCCGATGCTCGAAAAGTGGATGAAAGCCGCCCCAAAAGACGTGAGCGCGCGCCGCGAGCACGTGAGCTTTCAGCGCAACTTCGAGCCGCTGCAACGTATCTACTACACGCTCGAAATCATGGGCAAGGTCGAGCAACTGCACGACAAGGTCTATGCGGCGGTGCAGGCCGAACGCAAGCGGCTCGATCAGCCGCAGGTGCTCTTTCCCTGGATCGCCGGGCAAGGCGCCGACCGCGCCAAGTTCGAGGAAATCTACAACTCCTTCGGCGTGGCCACCAGGGTGCGCCGTGCCACGGAACTGCAAAACGCCTACGCCGTGGAAGGCACGCCCGCCATGACCACCGCCGGGCGCTATTACACCGACGGCGGCATGGCCAAGGGTTTTGAGCGGATGCTGGCCATGACCGACATGCTGATCGAGCGCGAACGCAAGCGTATGCGCGGTTGAAAGGGTGTTTTGCGTTGAGCGATGGGCGTTGATTGCATCATTCCCTCACGCCTTCGCGGGGACGGACGCAGCAAGAGAAGGTGTTCAAATTCCCTCCCCCCGCGCGCGGGGGAGGGTTAGGGAGGGGGCGAGCGGCGCTGCAATGAGCGCCGGGTTTGCAATTCGCTGCCGGCCCCCATCCCAGCCCCCCCCCCGCACGCGGGGGAAAGAGCCAGAATTGCCCCCACTGTGCATGGGGGAATGACGCATGGGAAACAGCAACGACGGAGAAGTTAAACTATAATTTTAATAGCTGCTAACCAATGTTTTATGTGTATTTTATATATTTTTTATATATCAAATATATATTGCAAACAGGCAAAAAGCTATCAAAATCGTAGTTTTCCCGCTTTCTCCCCAGTGGATCGCATTTGAATTTCATTCAAATCAACCCGTTGAGTTTGATGCGACGAATAACATGACACCCGTGTCTTCTTAGGGGCGAAAAATCTTTCGCCCAGCGGCGTCTCCTTGCCAGTGCCGTGGCTCCTTCGAACGCAAGGGCGAAAAATTTTTCGCCCCTACTTTCCTTGTCTCTTGGCTGATTGCGCAATTTGGATGCGCATCGCCTTGGCTTTCGTCCGCGTTGGCGGCTGGTCTGCACGTACAATCGACGCCAGTAAGCAAAAAACGTGCCTTGACCTCGAAAATGACCCGTTCCCCGATCGCAACATTCGCCTGTCTGTGCCTTTCGGCAAGCGCCGCTCTGGCACCGGCTTGGGCTTGGGCCGAGCGGGCGGACCGGGATCAGCCGATGAATATCGAAGCGGACGCCATGCGCTACGACGACAAGGCGCAGACCAGCGTCTTCACCGGCAACGTGGTGTTGACCAAAGGCACCATCGTGATGCGCGGCGCGCGCCTGCAAGTGCGCCAGAACGAGCAGGGCGAGCAGTTCGGCGAGATACAGGGCGAAGCGGGCAAGCGGGCGTTTTTCCGCCAGAAGCGCGAAGGGGTTAACGAGTTCATCGAGGGCGAGAGCGAAACCATCGAGTACGACAGCAAGACCGATTCCGTGCGCTTTCTGCGCCGCGCCGAAATGCGCCGGCTGATCGGCGCCAGAACGCAAGACGAGGTGTACGGCAGCGTGATCGTGTACGACAACAAGACCGAGGTGTACACCGTCGATGGCGCGCAAAGCGGTCTGCCCTCGGCCGCTCCCGGCCAGCGGGTGCATGTGGTGCTGCCCCCGCGCGTCAGGCCGGCGGCTTCGGCAGCGGCATCGGCCGCGGCGCCCAGGCTCAAGCCTTCCGGCGCCATGGGCGCAAGCGGCGGGAGCGCGGCCAAGTGACGCAGCCGCTCCTGCCTGCCGATGCGCCCGCTGCCGCGCTCACGGGCACGGCGGCGGCGCCTCTCAGCCGGCTGGAAGCGCGGAACTTGCGCAAAACTTACGGCTCGCGCACGGTGGTGCACGACGTGTCGCTGGCCGTGGGCAGCGGCGAGGTGGTGGGCCTGCTGGGGCCGAACGGGGCGGGCAAAACCACGTCGTTTTACATGATCGTGGGGCTGGTGCGCGCCGACGGCGGACAGATCGACATTGACGGCCGGCCGGTGGCGCACATGCCGATTCACCACCGCTCCGGGCTGGGTCTGTCGTATCTGCCGCAGGAGGCGTCGATTTTCCGCAAACTCACCGTGGCCGAGAACGTGCGCGCGGTGCTCGAATTGCAGCGCGGCGCCGATGGCCGCCCCTTGGCGCGCGAGGCGATCGAGCAGCGCCTGACCGATTTGCTGGAGCAGTTGCATGTGGCCGATCTGCGCGACGCGCCCGCGCCTTCGCTCTCGGGCGGCGAGCGCCGGCGGGTGGAGATCGCGCGCGCGCTGGCCACTTCGCCGCGCTTCATTTTGCTGGACGAGCCGTTTGCCGGACTCGATCCGCTGGCGGTGATCGAAATCCAGCGCATCACCGTGTTTCTGAAAGAGCGCGGCATCGGCGTGCTGATTACCGACCACAACGTGCGCGAGACGCTGGGCATTTGCGACCATGCGTTCATCATCAGCCAGGGGCGTGTGCTGACCGCCGGCACGCCGCACGAGATTGTTTCCAACCCCGAGGTGCGCCGGGTGTATCTGGGCGAGCACTTCAGGCTGTGATGAAGCCCGGACTTTCGCTGCGCGTATCGCAGCAGCTTTCGCTCACGCCGCAGTTGCAGCAGGCGATCCGGCTGATGCAACTGTCGACACTGGAGCTGAGCGCCGAGGCCGAGCGGATGCTCGACGAAAACCCTTTCCTGGAACGCGACGACGAGCGCGCCGACCGCGAGGAATTCGGCCTGGACGCCGCCGATGCCGGTGTAAGCGAAGGCGACCTCGTCAGCGAACGCGCGCAGGACCTGGAGGCCGATGACGACGCGCCCGCCGCAAGCTCCGGCGATCTGGCCGAAGACGGCTGGGAGGGCGATGGCAGCGCCGGCCTCGCGCCCGACGACAGCGAATGGGGCGGCGAAGCCCCGGCGCGGCTGGCCGGCGGCGGTCCGGACGACGACGAGGCCACCGACCCCGCCGGGCGCGTGGCTGCGCCCGAGACGCTGGCCGAACACCTGCTTGCGCAGACGCTGGCGTTGCGCCTGTCGCCGCAAGACATGGCGGCGCTGCGCTTTCTGATCGAGTCGCTCGACGAAGACGGCTACCTGCACGACTCGCTGGCGCAACTGGCCGCCACGCTAACCGGCGAAGGCGACGATACGGAGCAACTGGAAGAACTGGCGCACCGTTTCACGCTGGCGCTGCGGCTGTTGCAGTCGTTTGAGCCGGCGGGCGTGGGCGCGCATGATTTGACCGAGTGCCTCATGCTGCAACTCAAGGCCATGCTGGCCGAAACCGGCGGCGACGCGGCGCGGCGGCAGGCGGTCAACACCGCGCTGGTCATCTGCGCCCTGCCCGACGCCCTGCCGCTGCTGGCCAAGCGCGACGCCCGCCGCCTGGCCAAGGCCAGCGGCGCCACCGCCGAGCAGACGCGCGCGGCCATGCAACTGATCGCCCGGATGGAGCCTAAACCCGGCCGGCGCTTTGCCGGCGTGGAGCGCAACATCATCGTGCCGGACGTGATCGTTTCCCTGAGCGGCGCGCCGGGGCAGCCGCGCCTGCGCGTGCGGCTGAACGCCGACAACGTGCCGCGCCTGCGCGTGCAGCAGACCTACGCCCGCGCGCTGCGCGGCTGGCGCGGCGACAACCGCGAGGCGGTGGCGCAGCAGGTGCAAGAGGCGCGCTGGTTCGTCAAGAGCATCCAGCAGCGTTACGACACCATCTTGCGCGTGGCGCGCGCCATCGCCCAGCGGCAGAGAAGCTTTTTCATCCACGGCGAACTGGCGATGCGCCCGATGGTGCAGCGCGAGCTGGCCGAAGAACTGGGCGTGCACGAATCGACCATCTCGCGCGTGACCACGGCCAAATACATGGCCACCCCGCGCGGCACCTTCGAGCTGAAATACTTCTTCGGCTCGGCGCTGGGCACCGACGCCGGCGGCAACACATCGAGCACGGCGGTGCGCGCGCTCATCCGCCAACTCATCGCCGCCGAAAGCCCGGCCCGCCCGCTGTCCGATCTCAAACTGTCGGGCCTGCTCAAGGAGGAAGGCATAGACTGTGCGCGCCGCACCGTCGCCAAATACCGCGAGGCCATGCGCATTCCCGTGGCCAGTCTGCGCAAGAAATGAATTGAAATGAACGACCGCCTGACCCTCTTTCTGCCCTGCGCCGGCGGCGTGCAGGACTTTCTGGCCGATGAGGTGCACGGCCTCACCGGCCTTGCCGGGCAAGACCTGCTCACGCTGCGCGGCGGCGTGCGCGTGCGCGCCGGCTGGCGCGAGCTGATGCTCCTGAACCTGCAAAGCCGGCTGGCGCAGCGCGTGCTCATCGAACTGGCGCACGGCCCCTGCGCCGGCGAAGACGATCTGTACCGGCTGGCGCACGCCGTGCCGTGGGAACAGTGGTTCGCCGCCCGGCAGACCTTCAAGGTCGAACTCACCGCGCAGCGCAGCCCGCTTAAAAGCCTGAACTTCGCCGCCCTGCGCGTGAAAGACGCCGTGGCCGACCGCTTTCGCGCGCACGCGGGCGGCGGGCGCCCCAGCGTCGATACCCGCGCGCCCGAGGTGCGCGTGCAGGCGCACCTGACGGCGGGCGATGCCACGCTGTACATCGACACATCGGGCCAGTCCCTCTTCAAGCGCGGCTGGCGCCAGCAGCAGGGCGATGCGCCGCTGAAAGAAACGCTGGCCGCCGCCATGCTCGCCGCCAGCGGCTGGTGGCTGCCCGCCGAGCGCCGCGTGCTCGATGCGCCGCTGTACGACCCCTGCTGCGGCAGCGGCACCATCGTGATCGAAGCGGCGCAATTGCTGCTGGGCCTGCCCGCCGGCGGCCAGCGGCACTTTGCCTTCGAGCATCTCAAACCCCATGACCCTGCTCTCTGGAATACTATAAAAAAAGAAGCTGTCGCACAAGGTATGGCTTGGGAGAAAAGCCAAAAAGATGCTCAAAACCGGGAGCCGCGTATCTTCGGCAGCGACGTGGCGCACCGCATGGTGGACTTCGCCCAGCGCAACGCCGAGCGCGCCGGCGTCGCCCATGCCGTGCAACTGCGCGGCGGCGACGCGCTGCAACGCCTGCCGCCCGCAAACGAGCCGGGCGTGCTGCTGCTCAACCCGCCTTACGGCGAGCGCATCGACGTGGCCGGCAGCGTGCGCAGCAGCCGGGAAAGCTTTGCCAGCGAAGACGGCGAAAGCGCCCGCGCCGGCGACCTTTTCTTCGAGCGCCTGGCCGCGCACTGGAAACAGCACTTTGCCGGCTGGAGCGCCTGGCTGCTCACCCCCGACCTGAAACTGCCCGCCCGCCTGCGCCTGAAAGAATCGCGCCGCGTGCCGCTGTGGAACGGCCCCATCGAATGCCGGCTTTTCCGCTTCGACATGGTTGGGCGCAACCCTGTCTCGGAGCAGGCATGATGGTCTATAGCATCTGCTGAACCGCCTGACCAACAATTTCGGCCTTGCGCACGCAAATAAGCGAGCTGATCGGCCAGCAGCGCGAGATGCGCGCATCAACAAAGGGGGTTGGCCGAACTGCGCGGCCAACTCAAGGCGCCGATCCAGATGCAGGCCGCCGCAGGGCGAAAAAATTTTCGCCCCTAAACGCCCGCGCCGGGATCGCAAACACGTTCTAACGCAAAAGCAACACCGCCACCATGAATCCGGGCGTTTGTGCTGCCAACAGCCCATTAACAGCCCATTTGTAGCAAAATGATGAAGTTGCCGTTGCCGCCATCAGAACCTGCGGCGGGGCAATTTCGATACCTGTTTGCAGAAAGACACTCCGTCATGCTTCGTCGCTCAGGATTCATTTGCGCCGGTTTACTGGCGCTGGCTTCGGCCCCATCGCACGCCATTCCCGCCTTCGATACCGCCAGCCGCGCCGCGGTGGCTAGCGCGTACACCGACACCTACGTTCCGCTTTTCAGCGTCGCTCCGGGCTGGAGCGGCAATGTGGGAACGTGCACCGAGGGCACGACAAGCGCGGAGCATCAGCAAGCGACGATTGACGCGGCCAATTTTTATCGCGTCATGGCCGGGCTGCCGCAAGTGAATCTGGTCACCGATACCACAGCGGTTCTGCGCGCGCGCAAGGCGGCGCTGATGATGGCCGCCAACGGTGCGCTCAGTCATACCCCGACATCGGGGTCATTCCCCACCTGTTTTTCCACGTCGGGCGCTGATGGCGCCCTCGCATCCAACCTGACTTTGGGGGGAGCCAGCGCCCCCGGCGGCACTTTCTACGCAAACTCCACTGGGCCAGGCGCCATTGCGGGCTACATCAACGATACCGGCAATGGGGGCGAGATTACTGGAGGCCAACTGGGCCACCGGCGCTGGGTGCTGTACTCAAAAGCCATCGGCTTTGCCACGGGCGACATCCCGAACACCGCCACGGCCACTGGCGGCTACTACTACTCGGCCAACGCGCTGCGGGTCATGCCCAACCAAAGCGATAACGACGGGCGGGGCTACGAGGCGCAAAGTCTGTTCTGGGGTGCAGCCCCCGCCCCGAATTGGGTCGCCTGGCCCAGCCCCAAATTCGTCCCGTATCAAATGATTCCCTCCTCGGGGTATTGGTCGGTTTCGTATCCGGGCGCCACTTTCAGCGCCGCCACCACGGTCACCATGTCCACAGCGGGCGGCGTCAACGTGCCGGTGCAGGTTTACCGGCTAGGCCCCGCCCCTCCAAGCTATATGGGCGACAACACGCTGCAATTCAACCCCACTTTGCCGAGCGCGCCCGCGGGCGGCATGGCCGATACGTCGTACAAGGTCGAGGTGCGCGGCGCTGCTGGAGCGCCCGATTTTTGCTACACGGTAACGATATTCGACCCTGCTCATCCACTACCCCCGTATGATGACGCCGCGCCCGACCTGTGCAACAACCCCGGTGCGCTGCAGAACCAGACCATCACGTTCGGCGCCGCCAATCCCTCGCCCGTGACCGTGGGCGATACCTACACGCCCAGCGCCACGGCCAGCTCCAGCCTGCCGGTCACCTTCTCGGTGGCAGACGCAGACGCGTGCTCCCTCGCGGCAGGGCAGGTTACGTTCATCGGTTTCACCGGCGGCGGCAGCGGCGCCTGCCACGTGACCGCCACGCAGGCGGGCGATACCAACTACAACCGGGCAACGCAGACGCAGACCATCACCGTCAACAAGAAGAGCCAGACCATCGCGTTCGACGCGATGACGCCTACGACCGCATCCGCGGGTGACAATGTTCCCCTGCTCGCCGCCGCCAGCTCCGGCCTGACGGTCACCTATGGCACGACCTCTGCCGCCTCTGTGTGCACCCTCTCCCCCGGGGTAGTCACAGCAAACGGCGCGGGCACCTGCCAAATTACCGCCGACCAGCCCGGCGACAACGACTGGGCCGCAGCGCCACAAGCGACATGGGTCATCGCCATCGGTTTTGTACCCCAAACCATCACGTTCAACCCACCCACGACCGCGTGGGTGGGCATCCATGTCCCACTGAGCGCGACGGGCGGCGGTTCCGGCAACCAGGTCGTGTTCACGGTAGCCTCCGGTTCGGCGGCGGTCTGCTACATCACGACTGGAACAATACTGAACTTCACCAGTGTCGGCACCTGTGTCATCAACGCCAATCAGGCGGGCGATGCCACCTACGCCCCGGCGTCGCAGGTGCAGCTCCCCATCATGGTCAGCAAGCAGAGCCAGACCATTACGTTCAGCGCGCAAGTGCCAGCCAGCCGCGATTTCGCGTCCGCACCCGGCAATACGTTCGCGCTGAACCCGCTGGCAACCACCGACGCGGCCGGCCTGAGCGTGACGTACACCTCGGACACACCCGCCGTATGCTCCATCAGCGGCGCCACGGTGACGATGAACACAGCGGGCACCTGCACCATCGCCGCCAACCAGAGCGGCAACGCCACCTATGCGTCCGCTGCGCCAGTGACGCAGAACATCACCATCGCCAAGGCGAACCAGACCGTCACGATCACCTCCCTGAATCCCAGGACGGTGGCCGCGGGCGACACCTACACCGTGACCGCCTCGGCCAGTTCCGGCCTGCCGGTCGCGCTTTCGGTGACCGGAGACTGCACCCTTTCGGGATCGGTCGTGACGTTTACCGGCCCGGGAACCTGCACCGTCAACGCCGACCAGGACGGCAACGCCAGCTATGTATCGTACCAAGTGACGCAAATCATCAGTATCTTGAACAAACAGGTACTGACCATCACCTCGCCCCCGCCGGCGCCGCCTATCGCCGTGGGCGACACCTACACGGTGACGGCGGCACTGACCGGCGCGGCCGGGGGGTCGGTGGGGGATATCACGTTCTCGATCGATCCCTCGACGTCCGGGGCCTGTACTGTGGACTCCTCGACGGGCGTGGTCACGTTCACCGCCACCATGGGCAACTGCATTGTCATTGCCCAGGCGGCAGGCACCATCGATTACGCGCCGGCGCAGGTGCAGCAAATCATCGTCCTCGGCCCGATCGCGAGAGGCGGGGCCACCGCCATCCCCGCGCTTGATCCGTGGGCGCTGGGGCTGCTGGCCGCCCTGTCCGCGCTGCTGGCCCTGCCCGCCTTCCGCCGCCGCGCCGCCGCCCGGCGGTAACCGGGGGCCAACCGCCGGCGCACGCGGGCAGAGCGTGCGCCGGCGGCTATCGGAATGACGGCAGCCTGCCGGAGAATGAAAGATGCCCATGTGGAATCAACGCCGGAAAAGCGCCTGCAAGAACTGGCTGGCGCTGTTTGCGCTGCTGTCGTGTTTCTTCGTCTGCGCCCAGGCTTGGGCCATGAGCGAAGAGGAAAAGATCGTGGCGCTCATCGAATCGGTCAGGAGCACGCCTGAAGGCACGCAGTTCGTGCGCAACGGAACGGCGTATGACGTGGCCGATGCGGTTTCTCACCTCAGCATGAAATATTCCAAGGCGAAATCCAGAGTCAAAACCGCCGAGGATTTCATCCGGTACGTCGCCTCCGGTTCTTCCATCTCCGGGCAGCCGTACCTGATACGGTATCCCGATGGAACGGCGGTGACCGCGGCGGCATTTTTTACCGAGCGGCTGCGCAAGCTCAGTGAAGAGAAAGGACCGTAGCAGGCGCGGGGATGCCCCGATACGGTTCAGTCAAGGCGCTTCAAATCGTCATTCCCGCGCGGGTACATAGGTGCCAACTTAAGGACAAATCGCTGCGTTTTACCCCTTCCCCCGCGTGCGGGGGAAGGTTGGGATGGGGGCGGTGACGCATCGCAGACTCAGTGCTTTTCCCAGCGCCGTGCGCCCCCTCCCCAGCCCTCCCCCGCACGCGGGGGAGGGAGAAGACCGCGCACTTACCCGCACTTGCCCGCACTTACCACAAGTTGGCGCCTATCCGCACAGGCGAGAATCCAATGGAGCTTGGTTATCGCCGTGCGGTGGATGCGCTGCATGGATTCCCGCCTGCGCGGGAATGACGAGATCATGGGGGCGTGCGCTCAACTAAGCCGTATTGAGGCACGACCACGAAATTATTGTTTTGATAGCTCTATACCTTTGCATCGTATGATTTTGACACATAAAAAATATTTAAAACTATAAAAAACAATGGAAGCAAGCTATTAATTTTATATCTGCAACGATTCCAACGCGCGGCGCAGGGCGGCGACTTCTTCAATCAGGTCGGCGGCGAGGGCGGCTAGTTGAGGGTCGGCGTCGTAGATGTGTTCCAGCTCGGCGATGCGGCGCGCGCGCAGCACGGTGGCGCTGGCAAAGCGCCATTGCGCGGCGCTGGCGCCGCTGGCCGGTTGCAGCACGCCGGCTTGTACGTGGGTAAGCACCCATTCGGGTGCGAGGCAGGCGCAGCGGGCGAATTCGTGCAGGCCGAGCGCGGCTTCGTCGAGCAGTTCGGTCATGGGGACGGCAGGCGCGGTCATGGGCAATCTCCTGCGAGGTTCAGGCCCGGCGCGGATCGAACCCCGGATACGCATCGCGCAACGCCGCCCAGGCCGCCTGCTGCGGCGCGGTGACGGCGCCGGGCACGGCGATATCCAGTTCCAGATACAGATCGCCGGGCGTGCTGGCGTGCGGTATGCCGCGCCCTTTCAAGCGCAGCTTGCGGCCGTTGCCGCTGCCGGCGGGCACGGCCACTTCCACCGTGGCGCCGTCGGACGTGCTCACGCGCACGGTGGCGCCCAGCGCGGCTTCCCAAGGGGCGACGCGCAGTTTTTGCGTCACGTCGCGCCCTTCCACGCGCCAGCGCGCGTCGGGCCGCAGGTGCACTTGCAGGAACAGATCGCCCGCCGGCCCGCCGTTCAAGCCGGGGCCGCCCTGCCCGGTCAGGCGGATCATCTGGCCCTCCTTCACGCCTTTGGGAATGGTCACACGCAGGGTGCGCTCGTGCAGGGTCAGGGCGCGCTCGGCGCCGCGGCAGGCGTCGATCAGATCCAGCTCGATGCCCGCGTGCTGATCGCGCCCGCGCCTTGGCCCGTGGCCGCGCGCGCCGCCGCCCGCGCGGGCCTGGCCGAACATCTGCTCGAAGAACTCGCTGAACTGGCCCGCGTCGGCGTTGCCGAAGTGCGCCTCGAAACCCGCCGGGCCGCCGTGCGAAAACCCGTGGCCCGCATTCCAGCCGGGCGGCGGGCGCACGTCATCGCCGGAGCGCGCGCCTTGCGCCCAAGCCTGCGCGCCCACCGTGTCATAAGCGGCGCGCTTTTCTGGGTCGGCCAGGACGGTGTTGGCCTCGTTGACCTCAGCCATGCGCTTGGCCGCGTCCGGCTCCTTGCTCACGTCCGGGTGGTACCTGCGCGCCAGTTTGCGGAAGGCTTTCCGAATGTCGTCCTGGCTAGCGCTCTTGCCCACGCCGAGGATCTGGTAATAGTCCTTGAATTCCATGAGGAAACTATACGGCGTTGGGCGTTGGGCTGATCGTTCTCCCTCTCCCGCTCGCGGGAGAGGGTTGGAAAGAGGGCTGGCGGCGCTGGCTGAAGCGTTTTTGGGTCAAGCGCTCGCGTGGTTCATGGCATCGTTGTCCTTGCAGGGACGAAAATTTTTTCGCCCTTGTTCGCGCAAAAAGAGAACGCAGCCTTGAAAGAAACGCCGCAGGGCGAAAGATTTTTCGCCCCTACATCGCCTCACCGCACCAGCAGCACCGGCACCTTGCAATTGGCCAGCACGCGGGTGGCGACCGAACCCATCACCAGGCTGGCCAGCGCGCCCTGACCGTGCGAGCCCATGACGGCCAGCTCAAACTTGCCGCTTTCGGCATAGCGGGCGATGGTTTCGCCGTCTTCGCCGATTTTCCAGTCGCTGCGCACTTTCAGGCTGTGCCGCTGGAGGTACTTGAGGACCGGGGCGAGCACGCGTTCGGCCTCCTCCTGGTAGTAGCGCTGGATCACGTCCTTGCCCAAGGCGGTGCGGGCGCGCAGCGGCAGCGGACTTTGCACGTTGAAAATCACGTACTCGTTGTTCTTGCCGAACAGTTCTTCGTGCGTGCCCAAGTAGGCCAGCATTTTTCGGGTGTATTTGCTGCCGTCGACGGCCAACAGGATTTTCATGGTCGGATGTCCTCTGGTTGCTTGGGTGGAAGAGTGGGGGGTCAGTGCGCCAGCGTTGCCAGCCGCGCTTGCATGGCGGCCTTGGTGTTGGGCAGGGCTTGGGGCAGACCCTGGGCGAGTTGCTCGAACAGCTCGTCGTGCAACTGAAA
Source organism: Burkholderiaceae bacterium (assembly GCA_031253955.1). Lineage (GTDB taxonomy): Bacteria > Pseudomonadota > Gammaproteobacteria > Burkholderiales > Burkholderiaceae_C > Ottowia. The sequence goes on from JAIRVJ010000015.1 coordinate 24,431, forward strand.
TTCCTGCTGCCACGCCTCATGATCGATGCTGGTGACGGTGGCGAACTGCGCGGGGCTGAAATCCAGGCCGGCCCAGTTGATTTCGCCGTATTCCGGGGCGATGCCGAACATGGTGGGACGGCCGGCGGCGCGGCCTTCGGCGCGGTCGATGATCCACTTGAGCACGCGCATGTTTTCGCCGTAGCCGGGCCAGACGAATTTGCCGCTTTCGTTCTTGCGGAACCAGTTGACGCAGTAGATGGCGGGCAGCCACGCGCCTTGCGCGTGCAGCCGCGTGCCGAGTTTGAGCCAGTGGCCGAAGTAGTCGGCCATGTTGTAGCCGCAAAAGGGCAGCATGGCAAAGGGGTCGCGCCGCACCACGCCTTGCGCGCCGAAGGCGGCAGCAGTGGTTTCGCTGCCCATGGTGGCGGCCATGTAGACGCCTTCGGTCCAGTTGCGCGCTTCGGTGACGAGCGGCACGGTGGTCGAGCGCCGGCCGCCGAAGATGAAGGCGTCGATAGGCACGCCCGCCGGGTCGTCCCAGGCCGCATCGAGCGCCGGGTTGTTGGTGGCGGCCACGGTGAAACGCGCGTTGGGGTGCGCGGCCTTGCGGCCGGCCTGGCCGTCAGCGGGCGTCCAGTGGTTGCCTTGCCAGTCGATCAGGCGCGCGGGAATCACATCGCCCGCGTCTTTTTCCATGCCTTCCCACCATACGTCGCCCTCGTCGGTGAGCGCAACGTTGGTGAAGATCACGTTCTCGTTCAGGCTGGCCATGCAGTTGGGGTTGGTCAGTAAGTTGGTGCCGGGGGCGACGCCGAAGTAACCCGCCTCGGGATTGATGGCGTACAGCCGCCCGCCCGCACCGGGCTTGATCCAGGCGATGTCGTCGCCGATGGTCGTCACCTTCCAGCCGTCGAAGCCGGACGGGGGCACCAGCATGGAAAAGTTGGTTTTGCCGCAGGCGCTTGGGAAGGCGGCGGCCACATGGTACTTTTTGCCTTGCGGCGAGGTCACGCCCAAAATCAGCATGTGCTCGGCCAGCCAGCCCTGCTCGCGCCCCATGCTGGAAGCGATGCGCAACGCAAAGCATTTCTTGCCCAGCAGCGCGTTGCCGCCGTAGCCGGAGCCGTAGCTCCAGATTTCGCGCGTTTCGGGGTAGTGGACGATGTATTTGACTTGCGGGTTGCACGGCCACGCGGTCCGGTCTTTTTCGCCCGGCTGCAAGGGCGCGCCCACGCTGTGCATACAGGGCACGAACGCGCCGCTTTCGCCCAGCGCCTGGATGGCGCCACGGCCCATGCGCGTCATCAGCTTCATGTTGGCGGCCACGTAGCCGCTGTCGGAAAGCTCCACGCCGATATGCGCGATGGGGCTGCCCAGCGGCCCCATGCTGAAGGGAATCACGTACATGGTGCGCCCGCGCATACAGCCGTCAAACAGCGGCTGGAGCCGGGCGCGCATCTCTTGCGGCGGCACCCAGTTGTTGGTGGGGCCGGCATCTTCCTGGCGCTCGCTGCAAATGAAGGTGCGGTCTTCCACGCGCGCCACGTCTGAGGGGTCCGAGCGCGCCAGAAAGGAGCCGGGGCGCTTGGCCGGGTCGAGCCGCAGAAAAGTTCCCGCCTGCACCAGTTGCTCGCACAGCCGCTCGTACTCGGCCTGGCTGCCGTCGCACCAATGAACCCGCTGCGGCTGGCACAGATCGGCCATGCGGCCCACCCAGGCGATCAGGGCGGCGTTTTGCACGTAATCGGGAACATTCAGGCGCTGCTTGAGGCCCGGCGTCACGGCAGGGATGTTCATGGTGAAACTCCAAAAATCGAAACCGTCTTTCCGAAACGCCGGCAGCCAGCCGATGCTTTGGAAAGACAGCGCCCGCGGAACCCGCCCAGGCCCCGTCCAAGGGAAAGGGGTAGATTTTATGAAACCCGGCCAGCAACCCCGCCGTCGCAGTCGGCGCGGCAAAGCCGCAGCACGTCTTGCCCGTACTTTTGCAGCTTGGCGGCGCCGATGCCGCTGATGACTTGCAGATCGTCCAGCGTTTGCGGCGCACGGGCGGCGATGGCGGCGAGCGTGGCGTCGTGGAAGATCACGTAGGCGGGCAACTCTTGCGCGCGGGCTACTTCGGCGCGCCAGGTTTTGAGGGCGGCAAAACGTTGCCGCGCGGCCAAGTCCAGTTCAGCCGCCGCTGGCGGGGACGGCACGGCGCGCGCGCGCTGCTGCCGCTCGGCGCGCCGCTCGCGCTTGGCCGCGCCGGCCTCGCGCAGATGCAGCGGCTGCGCGCCCTGGAGGACAGGCCGGGCCGCTTCCAGGAGCTTTAAGGTGTTGAACGCCTGCGCGTCCACCTGCACCGCGCCCAGCGCGATCAACTGGCGCAGCACGCCGCGCAACTGCGCTTCACCATAGTTCGCGCCCAAGCCGAAGGTGGGCAGCCGCTGGTGCCCGTGCTGCGTCACCTTGTCGGTGGCTTTGCCGCGCACGATGTCGATGATGTGCCCGGCCCCAAAGCCGATGCCGCTGGTTTGCCGCACCCGGTAGATGGCCGACAGGAGCTTGCGCGCCGCGTCGGTGGCGTCCCACACCTGGGGCGGGTGCAGGCAGTTGTCGCAGCCGCCGCAATAGCCGGGGCGGTAGCGCGGCGGCGCGCAATTTTGGTCAAATCTGGCGCTATCCCTTGCTACGTCTTGGCTATGAGCTATTGAATTGGAAGTGTCGGCGGCGCTGTCAGCCATCTCTTCGCCGAAGTACCCCAGCAGCCGCTCGCGCCGGCAGCCGGTGGATTCGGCCAGCGCCAGCAGTGCGTCGAGCTTGCCGCGCATGACCTGCTTGAAGTCTTCCTCGGCCACGCTTTCGTCGATCATGCCGCGCTGGCGCACCACGTCTTGCAGACCGTAGGCCATCCAGGCGTCGGCGGGCAGGCCGTCGCGCCCGGCGCGGCCGGTTTCCTGGTAGTAGCCCTCGATGTTCTTGGGCATGTCCACATGGGCGACAAAGCGCACGTCCGGCTTGTCGATGCCCATGCCGAAGGCGATGGTGGCCACCATCACCACCCCGTCCTCGCGCAAAAAGCTGTCCTGGTTTTGTTGCCGCACCCCGGCTTGCAGCCCGGCGTGATAAGGCAGCGCGCGCAGCCCGTGCGCGCACAGCGTGGCTGCCAGTTCTTCCACGCGCCGGCGCGTCTGGCAATACACGATGCCCGCTTGCCCCGCGTGCTCGCGCTCGATAAATTGCAGCAACTGGCGCGTGGCATCTTTCTTTTCAACGATGGTGTAGCGGATGTTGGGCCGGTCGAAACTGCTGACGAACTGCCGGGCGCCTTGCAGGTTCAGGCGCTCCACGATGTCCTCGCGCGTGATGGCGTCGGCGGTGGCCGTCAGCGCCACGCGCGGCACGCTCGGCCAACGCTCGTGCAGCACCGTCAGCGCGCGGTATTCGGGCCGGAAGTCGTGCCCCCACTGGCTCACGCAATGCGCCTCGTCAATGGCAAACAGGCTCAACTGCCCGTGCGCGTGCAGGGTATCGAGCAGACCTAGAAAACGCGGCGTGGTCACGCGCTCAGGCGCGGCATACAGCAGCGTCAACTGCCCGGCCAGCAGGCGGCGCTCCACGTCGTCGGACTGCTCCCAGTCCAGCGTGGAATTGAGAAACGCCGCCGCCACGCCCGACTCGCGCAGCGCGCCCATCTGGTCGTGCATCAGCGCGATCAGCGGCGAAATCACCAGCGTCACCCCACGCCCGGCGCGCTGGCGCGCGATAGCCGGAATCTGGTAGCACAGCGACTTGCCACCGCCCGTGGGCATCAGCGCCAGCGCGTCGCCGCCGGCAATCAGGCGCTCGACGATCGCCTCCTGCAAGCCGCGAAAACTCGCGTGGCCGAACACCTCGCGCAAGATGGCGCGGGGATCGGTATCGAGGACGGGAGGAAAGCGGTCGTTCACGGAAAAAAGCGGCATCGGGCGCGCGGCACGCATTGTCGGCCATGCCATGGGTAGCGCCACGGTTCGCGCCTTTTAGAATCCCGCTCCATGTCTCTGCCCGCCTACACCCGCGCCGCGGCGCTGCCGGAAATTCTCAGGCAGCGCCTGGTAATTCTCGACGGCGCGATGGGCACCATGATCCAGCGCCTGCGGTTGACGGAGGAGCAGTACCGCGGCCAGCGGTTCAGGGACTTTGCCAAGCCTGTTCAAGGCAACAATGATTTATTGAGCCTGACGCGCCCCGATCTCATCGCCGACGTTCACCGGCAATACCTGGCTGCCGGGGCCGATCTGGTCGAGACCAACACTTTCAACGCCACATCCATCGCGCAGCACGATTACGGCATGGCCGATCTGGCGCGCGAGATGAACCTGACCTCCGCGCGGCTGGCGCGCGCGGCCTGCGATGAATTGACCACGCCCGGCAAGCCGCGCTATGCGGCCGGCGCGCTCGGCCCCACACCCAAGACCGCCAGCGTCAGCCAGGATGTGAACGATCCCGGCGCGCGCAGCGTCACTTTCGAGCAACTGCGCGCGGCCTATCACGAACAGGCGCTGGCGCTGATCGAAGGCGGGGCCGACGTGCTGCTGGTGGAAACCGTCTTCGACACGCTCAACGCCAAGGCCGCGCTGTTTGCCATCGACGAGGCCTTCGAGCAAAGCGGCGAACGGCTGCCAATCATCATCAGCGGCACCGTGACCGACGCCTCCGGGCGCCTGCTTTCCGGCCAGACCGTTACCGCCTTTTGGTACAGCGTGCGCCACGCCGCGCCGCTGGCGGTGGGGCTGAACTGCGCGCTGGGCGCGGCGCTGATGCGGCCTTACATCGAGGAACTGGCGCGCGCCGCGCCGGATACCTTCATCAGTTGCTACCCCAACGCCGGTCTGCCCAACCCGATGAGCGACACCGGCTTTGATGAAACGCCAGAAGTCACCAGCCGCCTGCTGCACGAATTTGCCGCCGAAGGGCTGGTCAACATCGTCGGCGGCTGCTGCGGCACCACACCGGAGCACATCGGCGCCATTGCCCGCGCCGCCGGCCCGCTGGCGCCGCGCCAGGTGCGGGCAGCGGGGTTTTATCGGGCGCAAGCGTAAAACGCACCCTTCAACGCGGCACACATAAAGAGGAGACACCGCACCATGAACACACCTTTTGCCACCGGCAGCCTGCCGCTTGCCGGCGTGCGCGTGCTCGACCTTTCGCGCGTGCTAGCCGGCCCGATGTGCGCGATGGCGCTGGGCGACCTGGGCGCCGAAGTCATCAAGATCGAACACCCCGCCCGCGGCGACGATACGCGCGACTGGGGCCAGCGCATCGGGGCCAGCAACACGGCCTACTTCAACAGCGCCAACCGCAACAAGCAGGCCGTCGGCATCGACCTGCAAAAGCCCGAAGGCCAGCGCCTGGTGCGCGAGCTGGCGCGCAAAAGCGACGTGCTGGTTCAAAACTTCAAATTCGGCGGCATGGAAAAACTCGGCCTGGGCTACGACGATTTGCGCGACGAAAATCCGAAGCTGATCTACTGCTCCATTGCAGGCTATGGCCGCGACGGCAGCGAGGCCGAGCGGCCCGGCTACGACCTGGTGATTCAGGGCGAGGCCGGTTTGATGGCGCTCAACGGCGAGCCGGGCCAGGGGCCGCTCAAATTCGGCGTGGCGGTGGTCGATCTGTTCACCGGCATGTATTCGGCGCAGGCAATTTTGGCCGCGCTGCTGGAGCGCCAGCGCACCGGCCGCGGGCGGCACATCCAGATGGCGCTGTACGACTGCGGCCTGATGGTCACCGCCTACTACGGCATGGAGGCGCTGGCGCTGGGCGCAGAGCCGCCCAAGTACGGCAACGATCACCCCACCATCGTTCCCTACGGCGTGTACGACGCAGCGGACGGGCCGCTGGTCATCACCGTCGGCAACAACGCCCAATACCAACGCTTTTGCGCCGAGGTGATCGAGCGCGCCGACCTCGCCGCCGATCCGCGTTACGCCACCAACATTGCGCGCTCGGCCCACCGCGAATCGCTGTTGCCCGAACTGAAAAAAGAGCTGCGCCACCGCCCGCGCAAACTGCTGCTCGAGCGCCTGACCGCGGCGGGCATTCCTTGCGGCGAAGTGCTCGGATTGCTCGAGGCCCTGCAATCGCCGCGCGCGCAACAAGCCAGCCTGGTCACGCGCCAGCCGTTGCCCGGCGGCGGCGACATGCCCGTGCTGGCCCCACCCTACCGCTTCGACGGCGAGCGCGCCCCCGTGCGCCACCCGCCGCCCGCGCTGGGGCAAAACACCGAGCAACTGCTGGGCGGCCTGCTCGGTTTGACCCCGCAACAGATCGCCGCGCTCAAGGCCGAAGGCGTGGTGTAGGCCGTTGCGCACTGAGCGTGCGGGGCGCTGTTTTCCCCGCTGCGCCTCGGCTCCTCCCTCCCCCGCGCGCGCGGGGGAGGGCCGGGGTGGGGGCCGCAGGGCGCCGCAACAGGCACCGTGCTTACGATGCGCCGCTGCCCCCATCCCTGCCTTCCCCCGCGCGCGGGGGAAGGAGAAAGAGCAAGGCGTTTCCTCGCATCAGGCGCGCAGCTTGGCGCTTGTGCTGAGGTGGCGCTGCTGGCGTTTGGCGCGCTTGGGGCGGGCAATCTGCCCGTTCATGGCCATCACTTCCCTCAGCGCATCTTGCTTGAGATCCAGCGCGTCGGAGTTTCCGCAGTCGTAAACGTACCAATGAAGACTGGCCGCGCGCCCGGAATCGGAGATCAGTTCTTTCTGGACGAACAGCAGATATTTCGTCCCCACGCTCATCGGGAATCGCTCCGATGTGTGCTTGGAAGTCAGCACGATGGTTTTACCGGGTTTGCCCTTGAAGCTGCGCAGCACCTGCACCGTGTACAGCGTCATCAGCGGAGGCGCGGATGGCCCAAGCGCCGTTTTCTCTGCCTGCACCACGCCTTCCACCACGTATTGGCTGGCCGCGAACTCGTCCTTGACCGAAGGGCGCCACACTTTTGCCGCGGCGCTATCCTGCCTTTGGCACGCGGCAGCCGCTGGGCCGGAACACAGCCCCGCCGCTGCGAGCAGCCCCAGCCCGAAGGCCAAAGCCGTACCGCACCGCACGGTCGCATGAACCGACATGAAAGAAGACATTTACTTTGCCCCCGCAACCTCAAGCCTGCCGCCAATCCGCTGAAAGGCGGAGGCGCTGGAAAGTCCAACTTTAACCCAGCTTCACGGCTATCCGGCTAAAAATCTCGCCAAATCAGTCGGTCATCGATGTGGATGCGTTCGGTTTGGAAAATGCCGGGCGGCAAGGCGACGATTTCATTTTTGACTCGCATCAGGAGTCAAGTTATTATTTTAGTAGCTTACTACCAGTGTGTAATATATATTTACGATGTAAAAAATATTATAAATACATGTCATACCTTGGTATATTGCTACTAAAATAGTAGCACAAACACCTTGCCTCACCCACCCAAATAGGCTTCCAGCACGCGCGGGTGGTTGAGCAGTTCACCGCCCGCGCCCGATAGGGCCACGGAGCCGTTTTCCAGCACGTAGCCGCGCTGGGCCAGTTTGAGCGCCTGGCGCACGTTTTGCTCGACCAGCAGCAGCGTCAGCCCGCCGCCGTGGATGGCGCGCAGGGCGCGGAAGATTTCCTGCACCACGATGGGGGCCAGCCCCATCGAAGGTTCGTCCAGCAGCAGCAGGCGCGGCGCGGCCATGAGCGCGCGGCCTATCGCCAGCATTTGCTGCTCGCCGCCGGAGAGGTTGCCGGCCAGTCCGTGCAGGCGCTCTTTCAGGCGCGGAAACAGGTGCAGCACCGCTTCCAGTTCGCCCGCGGCGGCTTGCAGGCCGCGCCGGTACGCGCCCAGTTCCAGGTTTTCCAGCACGGTCATGGTGGTGAGAATGGCGCGGCCTTCGCCCGCCGCACGCGCGAAGCCGAACGATTAATCATAAAGCGCACCCACGCGTTTACAGGGAAAAGCCGGGTGCGCTTGCCTCGGTCTCTTGCGCCGCCAACCCGCTCATGCTTCCCGCAAAGCAAATCTGCCCTTTTTCCAGCGCGTAGGCGCGGTCGCTCACCAGCCTGGCGAAGGGCAGGTTCTGCTCCGATAGCAGGATGCCAACGCCTTGCGCTTTCAGTTCCAGAATGGCGCGGGCCATTTGCTCGACGATGAGGGGGGCCACGCCTTCGCTGGGTTCGTCCAGCAGCACGAGGCAGGGGTTGCCCATGAGGGTGCGGGCGACGGCCAGCATCTGCTGCTCGCCGCCGCTCATCTGGCTGCCAAGGCGGCCCTGCATTTCGCCCAGGTTGGGAAAGAGTTGGAACAGGCGCGCGGGCGTCCATGCGGGGGCTGGGCTGCCATCGGGCCAGCGGCGCGGGGGCTGTTGGCCAACTTCGAGGTTTTGCAGCACCGTCAGACCGGTGAAGATGCGCCGCTCTTCGGGCACGTAGCCCAGCCCCAGGCGCGCGCATTCGTGCGGCTCGGCCTCCGAAAGGTCGCGCCCCATGAAATGCACGCCGCCGCGCCGCCGCACCATGCCCATGATGGCTTTGAGCGTGGTGGATTTGCCCGCGCCGTTGCGTCCCATGAGCGCCACGACTTCGCCGCGCCGCACGTGCAGATCGATGTCAAACAGAATTTGCGCCGCGCCGTGCCAGGCGCGCAATTGGCTGATTTGCAGCAGGGGTTTAACTTTTTCTTCGTCATGGCCGCGCGGGCGGGAATCCAGGGGCGCTGGTTTTGAGATGACGTTCATGGATTCCCTGTCATTGCCGCGAAGGCGTGAACTGCGCAGCAATGACGGGGAATCTGGCGCAGGCTCCGATGACTGCCGGCCAAGCAGCTCGTCCGAACCAAGATAGATTTCCCGCGCTTGCGGGTGCTCGCGGATTTCTTGCGGGCTGCCTTCTGCGATCACACGCCCGCGCGCCAGCACGATCACGCGGTCGGCGTAGCCGAACACCACGTCCATGCTGTGCTCGGTAAACAGCACCGCCATGCCGCGCTCGCGCACCAGGCGGCGCGTCAGCGCCATCAGCGCGTGGCGCTCGGCGGCGGCCATGCCGGCGGTGGGTTCGTCCATCAGCAGCAGGCGCGGGCCGTGGGCGATGGCCGCGGCCAGCTCCACGCGCTTGACATCGCCATAGGCCAGCTCGCCGCACGGGCGCCCGGCTTGCGCGGCCATGCCCACTTGCTCCAGCAGCGCCAGCGCGTCGGCGCGCCGCCAGCCGCCCGCGCGCCGCCAGGGCGAGAAGATGCGCCGGTCGTGCGAGAGCAGCGCCATTTGCACGTTTTCGGCCACGGTGAGCGAGCCGAAGGTTTCGGCAATCTGGAACGTGCGCCCCACGCCCAGCCGCCAGATCTGGCGCGGCGGCAGGCCCGCCAGATCGCGCCCGTCCAGACGGATGGCGCCGCAGTCGGCCCGAAGCTGCCCGCCCACCATGTTGAAGATGGTGGACTTGCCCGCCCCGTTGGGGCCGATCAGCGCCAGCAGCTCGCCCGCGCCCAGATCGAACCCGACGCCATCCACCGCCTTCACGCCGCCAAAGGACTTGTCGAGATCGCGTACTGCCAGCAGCGGAGCGGTGAGAGAAGGGAGCATCAATTCTGGTTGGTCTGTCATTGCCGCGCGATTCTCGCCTTCGCGGACCGGCCTGTCGCACGATGGATAAAACTATTAATTTAATAGCCAATTACCATGATATAATATGATTTTAAAAAATGTTTTATGTAATAAATTCATATTTTATCAAGGCAATTAGCTATTGAAATAGCAGTATTCTTTCCACACTTTTATCATTCCCGCGCAGACGCACAGGCTGCCCGCTCAAGAAGCGCGGCGTTTTCCCCGCTTCGCTTGTGTACCCGCTCCCGCGGCGATAATGGGCGCCGTGAAGCCCGCCAGACCGCCGCCGGCGCAAGGCCCGAAAGGGCGCGCTGGAGGAACGTCCGGACTGCACAGGGCAGCGCAGGAGCTAACGGCTCTCCGCCGCGAGGCGAGGATTAGAGCAACAGAGACGAGTCGCGCCGGGCAACCGGCGCGGGTGAAACGGGCAATCTCTGCGCGCAGCAACACCAAGCAGTTGGCGCTTGAGGCGGCCCGCCGAGCCAACGGGTAGGTGGCACCGAGCCGGGCGGGCAACCCCCGGCCCAGAAGAATGGCGGTCACGGTCTGGGCAACCAGGCCGCACAGAATCCGGCCTATCGGCGGACTTCACACTTTTCGCTTGCCCAACACGCCAATCTGCGGCATGATGGGCGGGCGGGTTTGTCCGCGCCGTATTCACTTTCACTTTTTTTCAGGAGTTTTCATGCTCAAAAAATTGCTGGCGATCATCGCCTTTCTTTTCTATGCCGCGACCGCGTTTGCCAACGTGGACGCCAACACGGCCAGCGT
>JAIRVJ010000075.1 GCA_031253955.1 Burkholderiaceae bacterium
AGGAATTATCAGCCCCGCCCTCACCCTACAGAACTCACCGCCGTGACCCAAGACCAACTCCCCTCCGCCGAGCAAGACGAAAACAAACTCATCGCCGAGCGGCGCGAAAAGCTGAAAGGTTTGCGCGACGCGCAGGCCGCCGGCGGCCCCGTGGCGTTTCCCAACGACTTCAAGCCAAAAGACCGCGCAGCGCAACTCCAGCAATCGCATGGCGCTATCGAAAAAGAAGCATTCGACGCCGCCATCGCTGCCGGGCAGAAGGTACACGCCAGCATCGCGGGCCGCATGATGCTCAAGCGCGTGATGGGCAAAGCCAGCTTTGCCACGCTGCAAGACGCCACCGGGCGCTTCCAGATTTACATCACCCAAGGCGACGTGGGTGAAGCTGCCTACGACGCCTTCAAGCATTGGGACTTGGGCGACATCGTGGCCGCCGAGGGCTATTTGTTCAAGACCCGCACGGGCGAGCTTTCGCTGCACGCCACGCACATCCGGCTGCTCACCAAAAGCCTGCGCCCGTTGCCCGACAAGTTCCACGGTATGCAGGATCAAGAGCTGAAATACCGCCAGCGTTACGTCGATCTCATCATGGACGAGGCCGCGCGCGCGCGCTTTGCCGCCCGCAGCCGCACGCTGACGATCATGCGCGAATTCATGACCAGCCACGGCTTTATGGAAGTGGAAACGCCCATGCTGCACCCGATTCCGGGCGGCGCCAACGCCCGGCCCTTCGTCACGCACCACAATGCGCTGGAGCAGCAGATGTTTCTGCGCATCGCGCCGGAGCTTTACTTAAAGCGCCTGATCGTCGGGGGCTTCGAGCGCGTGTTCGAGATCAACCGCAGCTTTCGCAACGAAGGCATCAGCGTGCGGCACAACCCCGAATTCACCATGATGGAGTTCTACGCCGCCTACTGGAACTACCGCGACCTGATGGACTTCACCGAGCAACTTTTGCGCGACACGGCGCGGCAAGCCGTGGGCAGCCTGCAACTGACTTACCAGGGCCGCGAAGTCGATCTGTCGCAGCCCTTTGCGCGCATGACCATCCGCGAAGCCCTGCACGCACACACCGGCATCGGCGCGCAAGTGGACGATGCCACCGAGCTGACGCGGCACCTGAAAAAGCTCGGCCTCACCGAAGAAAAAGACAAGCTCGGCCAGCGCAGTCTGGCCAGCCTGCAAGTGCTGTACTTTGAACAAGCCGTGGAGCAGCACCTGTGGCAGCCCACCTTCATCATGGAACACCCCACCGAAATCAGCCCGCTGGCGCGCGCCAACGACGCGCGGCCCGAAGTCACCGAACGTTTCGAGCTGTACATCACGGGCCGCGAAATGGCCAACGGCTTCTCGGAACTCAACGACGCCGAAGACCAGGCCGCCCGCTTTCAATCCCAAGCCAGCGCCAAGGACGCGGGCGATCACGAGGCCATGTTCTACGACGCCGACTTCGTGCGCGCCCTCGAATATGGAATGCCCCCCACCGGCGGCTGCGGCGTCGGCATCGACCGCCTGCTCATGCTCCTGACCGACAGCCCCAGCATCCGCGACGTGATCCTGTTTCCGGCGTTGCGGCGGGAAGGTTGACCAATCTCTACAACCAGCACCCCGCTTGGCTGACGCAGGCGCACGCCCAGCTCGACGCCGCGGTGGCCGCCGCCTACGGCTGGCAGGACTACACGCCCGCCATGCCCGACGGCGAAATCCTGCGCCGCTTGCTGGCGCTGAACTTGCAACGCGCCGCGGCGCAGCGGGCATGAGCAAGCATTGGCCAGGTCAATGTGTAGACCAATGAGGCACCCGAAGACAGCCAGCGCCGCTGGCCCTCTCCACAACCCTCTCCCGCAGGCGGGAGAGAGAGAAAAACCGCACACATGCGAACGGCTGACCAACAACTCTGATTGGCAACATACCTCAGGTTCGTCATTCCCGCGAAGTTCCCGCCTGCGCGGGAATGACAGGGAATCCAGACAGCGGCGGTTGCGGCCAAGCGTCACGCGGAAAGAGCGGGCTTGAGCAAGCGGCCCTGGATTCCCGCCTTCGCGGGAATGACGAAGGGAAAGCCGTGCCGCTATTTCCATTCCACCTGAGGCATATTGCTAATCAGGTCAAAAACCGCTCTAGAGCGGTTTTGGTTTAGTTGATGACACTTTTTCTTCTGGGGATAGGGGGAAGAAAGCCGCCGGTTGTAGGGGCGAAAAATCTTTCGCCCCCACCGCAGCGAAAGAACGTGGCGCCTTGGATGAGGCGCTGCCGGGCGAAAATTTTTTCGCCCCTGCAAGGCAGCACCTGCCACCCATAGCGGTGTCAACATTTGAACAAAACCGCTATAACCCTTGTTCAACTTTGGTTAGCAGCTATGTAAAAAAGAGCGTCTCAAGGCGCGCCGGCAGCGTCGTCCGGCGGCTTGGATGGGCTGGCCGGCACATCGCGCCAGCTTACGTCTTGCACCTGGGTTTTGGCGGCATCGGCGCGCGGGGCGCGGCGGGCGGGCCAGTGCTTGCCGGCCATCTGGCGGTAGTTGCGCCATAGCACGGTGACGGCGGGCGCGCGGCCCGTGAAGAGGCTGGCGAGCAAACCCGCGAGCAGCATCAGCAGCAGCCAGATCAGCAGGAAGAACGCGAATACCAGGCCGATCAGAATCAGGCCGGCGCGCGCCAGTACGCCAAAGGCGCGGATCAGGAAACGTTCAATCATCGGGGCATTGTCAGGGCAACAGCGTCAGCGCGTGCAGGTAGCGCGGCTGGCGCATCAGGCTTTCCCAATAGTGCGCGCTCTGGCGCGGCAGCAGGGCGCGGCGGCGTGCTTCGCTGGCTTGACTGGGTTGCCAGCGCCCGGTGATCTGGGCCTGGGCCAGGCCGTCGATGAGCGCATCCAGCGCCGCGCCACCGTTCAGGGATTGGTTGCACAGCAACGCCAAGTCGCACCCGGCTTGCAGCGCGGCCAACGCCGCCTCGGTGTGATCGAGTTCGCGCCCATCGAGCTGGCGCGCGCCGGCCATCGAGAGATCGTCACTGAAGATTGCGCCGCCAAAACCCAATTGCCCGCGCAGGATGTCTTGCAGCCAGCGAGCCGAAAAACCGGCTGGGCGAGCGTCCACGCGCGGGTAGATCACGTGCGCGGGCATTACGGCGGTGAGCGCGGTGGCAAGCCAGCCGTAGGGCGCGGCATCCGCGGACAGAATGGCTGCAAGGCCGCGGCGATCGGCCGGCGCGTGGGTGTGCGAATCGGCGCGCGCCCAGCCGTGGCCGGGAAAGTGCTTGCCGCAGTTGCCCATGCCCGCTTGCAGCAGGCCCAGCATCAGGCAACGCGCCAGCACGGCGACGACGCGCGCATCGCCATGCAGGGCGCGCTCGCCGATCACGGCGCTGCGGCCCCAGTCCAGATCGAGCACGGGGGTAAAGCTCAAATCCACCCCGCACGCGCGCAACTCGGCGGCCAGCACGTAGCCGCAGGCGGTGGCCGCTTCTTGCGCGCGCATGGCGTCACGCATCCACAACTGGCCCAGCGCGCGCATGGGCGGCAGGTGCGTGAAACCCCCGGCGCGAAAACGCTGCACGCGCCCGCCTTCGTGATCCACGCAGATCAGCAAATCGGGCCGCAGGCGGTGCATCCGGGTGCACAGTTCGGTCAGTTGTTCGCGGCTTTCCCAATTGCGGTCAAACAAAATTACGCCGCCCACCAGCGGATGCGCCAGGCGGCGGCGGTCGTCCGCGGTGAGAAGCGGGCCGGCGATGTCGATGACGAGGGGGGCGTGCATGGGGAAGAAGGTTTAGCGTTTAGCGTTTAGCGCGCGCCCTGTCTCCCACGGGTTGATGACATGCAGGCCAGCAGCTTGAAATGGCGTCACATCGCGCGTGGCGATGGTGAGGCCGTGGGCGAAAGCCGTGGCCGCGATGTAGCCGTCTTCCTTACCGATGGCCCTGCCCACTGCTTTCGCTTTCGCCATCAGGCCGGCATAGGCTTGCGACGTGTCCAGATCGAACGGCAAAACGCGCCCTTTGAAACCAGGCAAAACCTCTTGCTCCAGACGATCCTGATAGATCGCGCGCCGCTTGCCCGCCGGCATCGTCGCCAAGCCAAAACGCAGTTCGGCCACCGTGACGGCGGACAGATATAGCGTCTCCACGGCTTGCGCGTCGATCCAGGCCAGCACATGGGCGTCGGGCGTGATCTTCCACAGTTCGGAAATCACGTTGGTATCGAGAAGAATCATTCAAAACTCACCGGCTTGGCTGGTGTTCTGTCACGGAGGTTGTCGAAAATCGCCGCTTCTTCATCGGTCAGCCCGCCCGCCTCACGGGCAATCGAAACCAGCAACGAACCAAGCTTGACCCGCTCCGGCGGGCGCGCGGCTGTTTCCAGAATGTCCCGAATCTCCGCCTCGGTGCTGCGGCCATGATGGGCCGCGCGCACGCGCAGTGCGCGATGCACCTCATCGGGGAGGTTGCGTACCGTAACCATGGCCATAGAATCTTTCCTTTCGACGTGCATTCAATGAATGCATTATTGTATGGACGCAAGCTCGTTGCACGGCTGTAGGGGCGAAAAATCTTTCGCCCTGCGGCGCATCATTCAAAGCGCCGCTGTTCTTGGAGCGCGGCAAGGGCGAAAGATTTTTCGCCCCTACCGGCGTTTTTCAGATGGGATAGCCTTGCGTGCGGAAACGTAAAACTCCTGAATTAATAGCTTATTACCTCAATGTAGTACGTGTTTTATATATAAAAAATATCAGTAAATATATACATCACCTTGGCAAGCAGCTATTATTTTCGTCATTCCCGCGCAGTTCCCGCCTGCGCGGGAATGACGGAAGAAAAACGTCAAACGTTCAACGCTCAACCTCTTTGCGCTCGACCACGCAAAAGCTGGCGGCGTAGTCGGCTTCGTCGGTGACGCTGATGTGGGCGAGCAGTCCGCGCTCTTCGAACCATTCTTTCAGGCCGCCGTGCAGCACGATGCACGGCTGGCCGCCGGGGTGGTTGGCGATTTCGCACAGGCGCCAGTGCATGGGCAGGCGCATTCCCAAGCCGATGGCTTTGCTGAAGGCTTCCTTGGCGGAAAAGCGCGTGGCCAGGTAGCGCAGCCCGCGTTCGGGCCAACGGGCGCTGCGGCGGCGCCACGTGGCCAGTTCAGCATCGGTCAAAATTTTTTCGGCAAAACGCTCGCCGTGGCGCTGCACGCTGGCGCGGATGCGGCGGATGTCGCAGATGTCGGAGCCGATGCCGTGGATCATTGCTGCATCCCACGGCCTGCGGGCCGGGCCACGACCCACCCCCCCAACCCCAAACCGGGGATGGGGAAAAAAACAGGCGGCCCCCCCAAAAAAATTTTAAAAAACCAAAAACAAAAAAAAATTTT
>JAIRVJ010000086.1 GCA_031253955.1 Burkholderiaceae bacterium
AGAAGACACTCTGGGGTGGTGAATTTTGGACAGACGGGTATTACGTAGCAACAGTTAGGGAGGGTGGAAATTGGAATGTAGTAGAGAGATACGTTAAGAATCAAGGACGGCCTCGAGAAAAGGCGCGGCAGTATAAGCTCTTCTAATACCCCGCGCTCTTGGCGCGGGGTCGTTTATTCCCGCCCCGCCTGCTGCCACGCTTGCAGCGCCTGCTGCGGGGCGCCGCGTTGCTGGGCTAGTTCAGCCAGGGCGCGCCAGGCGCGGCGGCGCAGGGGGGGTTCTTCGAGTTGGCGGGCCGCTTGCGCGAGCAATAATTCGGCGCGGCCCCATAGGCGCTGCTGCATGCAGACCATGCCGGTGAGGTATTGCAAGGCAGGATCGTTGGGGCAGGCGCGTTGCGCGGCTTCTAGGCGGGCCAGCCATTGGTGCGGGTCGCCGGCGGCGTCGGGCGCGTCGTTGGTGGCGTCGGCGGCCAGGCTGTCGAGCAGGGCGTCCATCAGGCGCAGGCGCGGGGCGCCGGCCAGGCTGGCGGGGTGGTCCAGCCAATCTTGCAGGGCGGGAGCGAGCCATTGGCGGGCCAGGGCGGGCCGGCCTTCCAGCGCGAGGAGTCTGGCGGCGGCTTGCGCGGCCAGTTCGGGCGCGGCGCGTTCGGCGGCGGAGAGCGCGGTCCACAGGGTTTGCAACTGCTGCGAGTCGTGCGTGCCGCGGATTTGTTCGGCCACCAGATGCCGCACCAGGCTGCGCGCGGCTTCGGGCGAGAAGGCGCGGTGCTTGGCCAGCAGGCGGGCGGTGTCCAGCGCCTGCTGGCCGCGCCCGGCCTGGCGGGCGGCTTTCAGGCGCGTGCGCAGCGCCAGCGTGCGGCGCGCGCCGCCGTGGGTGAGCTGGTCCAGCCGCGCGAGGGCGCCGGCGGGGTCGTGGTCTTGCAGCGACCAACTGGCCGAACGCAGCAGCAGGCCCTCGCGCAGTTCGGGCGCGGCACCGGCGGCGCTGGCCAGTGCCCGCTCGAATTGGGCGTCGCGCAGTTGGCGCTGTTGCAGGGCTTGGGCGCTTTCGGCGGCGACGAGGTGGGTAAGGGCGCGGATGGCGGCCTCGTGCGGCAGCGTTTGGCCGGCGGCGGTCATGGCTTGCTGGCGGGCTTGGGCGCTTTCGGCAGCTTTGCGGGCGCGCACGTAGCGGCCGGCGTTCAATTGCACGAAGGCGTCGAGCAGTTCGGCGTGCGCGGCGCGCTCGCGCTGCTGTTTGCGCCAGAGGCGCGCTTGCCGGGGCAGCGCGAGCATGACGGCCCAGGCGCGCAAGGCCAGGTACAGCAGGGCGAAGGCGGCCAACAGTAGCAGCAGCGCGAGGTTGACCGACAGGTCGATGCGGTACGGTGGCCAGAACAGGGTGACGGCGCCCTCGTTCTGGCCGGCAAACAGGGCCAGCGCCACCGCCGCGGCGCACAGGCCGACCAGCCAGAGTGCGGTGCGCATGAGTTATCTGCCTTGGTCCGGCGCGGCGCGGGCCAGCGCCTCCAGTGTGGCGTCCACGCGCGGCGTTTCGGCGGCGCGGGTGTAGCTTTGCACTTCTTGCAGCAGCGCGGCGGCGGCCTGGGTGCGGCGCGCGGCGGGGTCGAAATAGCGGCCCAGCGCGGCGGCGGCGGCGGCGAGATCGGCGCGGGCGGCTTCGACTTGGCGCGCCAGCAGGCTCATGCGCGCGCTCATGAGGCGCAGCTTGAGGTTTTCGCGGATGAAGAAGATTTGCTCCGGGGCAAGGATGGTGTCTTCGGGCCGTTCGACGCGGCTGACGCGCACCAGATCGCGCGCCTGTTCCCAGAAGGCTTGCGACAGGCGCGACCAACTGCCTTGCGGCGCGCTGGCGGCGGGCTGTTCAGATGGGGCAGCGGCGGGGGCGGCGCGCGGTTTGCCCACGCTGTTGATAGCGGGCAGCTCGTCCACCTCGCGCAGCAGTTGGTCGATGCGCGCCAGCAGGCCGGCCACATCGGGTACGCTGGCCGAGCGCACGCGCTCCATGTCGCGCGCGGCGGCCACGGCCACGGACGCC
This sequence comes from Burkholderiaceae bacterium, assembly GCA_031253955.1. GTDB lineage: Bacteria > Pseudomonadota > Gammaproteobacteria > Burkholderiales > Burkholderiaceae_C > Ottowia. Next base: position 2,041 of record JAIRVJ010000086.1, read on the forward strand.
AGACGCGGGTCGCTGGACTGCCGGGCGCGCTGCTGGACGGTGCGCAGCGCGGCCAGCAGCGGCTCGGCGCTGCCGCTCAGGCGGGCCTGATCCTGCGCGGCGCGCAGCGCGCTTTCCAGATCGACCGCCAGGTTTTCGTCGCGCACGCGGATCACGCTTTGTAGCACGTTGTCGAGCTGGGCGCGGTAGGCTTGCAGTTCGCTCACGCGGCTGTCCAGGATGGCGACCTTGGCGGAATCGGCCTGCGCGGTTTCTTCGGCTTTGCGCGCCAGGGTGCGCGCTTCCACCGCCTGCGCGCTGGTGTCGGCGCTCTGGCGCGCCAGTTGCTCCTGCATGGCGGTCAGGCGCTGCCAGAGCAGCACGCTGGCGGCCAGACTGATCACGGCGACGGCGACAGCGATCCAGGCAACAGTAGCGCGCGGGGATGCCACGGGGCGCACCGGTGCAGACAACTCGGGCGCGGCGGCAGGCGGCAGGGACTCTGGCACGTCACTCATGGAGGAGATTTTAGGTGGAGCGTTTTGTGTTTGGCGAAAAGATGCGGCAGTTGTAGGGGCGAAAGATTTTTCGCCTTTGCGCTAAAAAAACGGTGCTTTGAATCAAGCGCCGCAGGGCGAAAAATCTTTCGCCCCTACGGGAACCGCCCCAACGTTTAATCCCTGCACCACTCGCGCTACATCCGCCAGCAACGGGCGGCAGCTATCGACCCGGCCAAAACCGGCGGCGCGGGCGGCTTGGGCGATGCGCGGGTGGGTGGCTAGCGCGTGGGCGCGGGAGAAGTCCTCCGTGGGCAGCCAGCCGCGCAGATGGGCTACGGCTTGCGAGCTGCTCAGCAGCCACACGCTGCCGTCTTGCAGCGCGCCGCGCGCCAGCGCCAACGCTGCCGCGGTGGGCGCGGGCGCGGCGCGGCGGTAGGCTTGCACATAGTCCACGCTGCCGCCAGCGGCCTGAATCTGCCCTGCCAGCCAGTCGCGCCCGCGCCCCTGGCCGTCTTCGCCCGCGCCGCGCACCACCAGCACGCGCGTGCCGGGCTGCACTTGCGGGGCCACTTGCGCCCACAAAGATTCGGAATCGAACTGCGTCGCGTCGGGCGCTGGCTGGTCGATCAGCTCTTGCGGCCAGCCTGCTTCGCGCAAGGCGCGGGCGGTGCCGGCGCCGGGCGCCCATGCTCTTGATTTAGTAGCTTTAAGTACATAATGTGCCTGGACTAGCGCCAGAAAACACTCCATAAAACCGGCGACGGCGTTGCCGCTGACGAACATCACGGCCTGCCACCGATTCAGCCCCAGCACCGCCGCGCGCAGCGCCGCCGGATCGGGCGGCGAGCCGATTTCGATGAGCGGCAACGCTTGGGCGGGCACGCCTTGCGCCGCCAGCGCCCGCGCCCAACGCTCGGCTTCGGGAGACGGGCGCGTGACGATCACGCGGGGCGCGTTCATGTTTCAGTGCGCGCCGCCAGTGCGCAACTGGGCGGCCACGCGTTCGCCCAGCGCCTCGGCGGCGCGGCGGCCCGGCGCGCCGGTATCAGGGATGTCGTCCTCGGCCTGGGCGCGCACCAGTGGGCCGGGCCGCTCGGCATCGCCCCAGGCGGCGCGCAGCAGCAGGCGGCGGCCTGCCAGCGTGGCGTGCGCGGCCAGCGGCATGGAACAACTGCCGCCCATGGCGCGGCTGACGGCGCGCTCGGCGGCCACCGTGAGCCAGGTGGCGGCATCCGCCAGCGGTGCGAGCAGCGCGGCCAGATCGGGCCGGTCCGCGCGCGTTTCGATACCCAGCGCGCCCTGCCCGGCGGCGGGCAGCATCGCATCGGTGGAAAACACATGGCGAATGCGCCCGCCCAAGCCCAACCGCGTGAGGCCGGCGGCGGCCAGCACGATGGCGGCATATTGCCCTTCGTCGAGCTTGCGCAGGCGCGTATCCAGATTGCCGCGCAGCGGCTCGATGCGCACGTCCGCGCGCCCCAGTTGCCGCAGCGCATCGCGCAGCAGCACCGTGCGCCGCAGGCTGGAAGTGCCCACCACCGCGCCCGGCGGCAGATCGGCCAGCGCCGCGCAGCGGGGCGAAACCCAGGCATCGCGCGGATCTTCGCGCGCCAGCACACAGGCCAGCGTAAAGCCGGGTGGCAAATCCATTGGCACATCCTTGAGCGAATGCACGGCCATATCGGCGCGGCCTTCTTCCAGCGCGCTTTCCAGTTCCTTGACGAACAGGCCCTTGCCGCCCACTTTGGACAGCGTGCGATCGAGAATCTGGTCGCCCCGCGTGCTCATCCCCAGCACCGCCACGCGCTGGCCGCACGCCTCAAGCAGTGCCCTGACATGTTCGGCCTGCCACAGGGCCAGGCGGCTTTCACGGGTGGCGATGGTGAGGGGGGCAGGGTGCTGCGGCATGGGGGCAATGGTAGCGTCTCGTAAGGATGAAATTTCCGGGTTGGTTCAGAGCGGGAAAACTGATGACGCCGTTTCTGGCCTCTTTGCCGGCGCGTTGAATGTTGAGTGTTTTGCGCGGGAACTTTTTCTTGTATGGGCGAAAAATTTTTCGTCCATACAACCGCGCCTGTCTCAAAGCTGGCTCACACCCTTGTAGAGCATGTACGCGCCCAGCAGGTAGAGGATGCAGGCGAACACGCGCTTGAGCTTGTCCACCTGCAGGCCGTGCGCGGCCTTGACGCCCATGGGGGCCATCATGACGCTGCAACTGGCGATGACCAGCAGCCCCGGCAGCCATACGTAGCCGAAGGAGTACGGCGGCAAGCCGCCCGCCTTCAGGCCGCTGACGGCATAGCCGGCCACGTTGGCCAGCGCGATGGGAAAGCCCAGGCCCGCACTGGTGGCCACGGCGGCGTGAATAGGCACGTTGCACCACAGCAGAAACGGCACGCTGATGAAGCCCCCGCCCGCGCCCACCAGCCCGGAGAGAAAGCCGATGACCCCGCCCGCGCCCAGCAGCCCCGCCCGGCCCGGCAACTGGCGCGCGGCGGCCGGCTTGCCGCCCCGCAGCATCTGGGTGGCCGAAAAGAACACGAACGCCGCGAACACCAGCGCCAGCGTGGCGCCCTTGAGCAGGGCAAACACCCCCAGGCTGGCCGCCAGCGCGCCCAGCACGATGCCCGGCGCCAGCAGCCCCACGACGCGCCAGCGCACCGCGCCCTTCTTGTGATGGGCGCGCACGCTGCTGACGGAAGTAAAGAGAATGGTCGCCATCGAAGTGGCAATCGCCATCTTCACCGCCAGATCCGGCGCGACCTGGCGCGCGGCCAGAATGGTGGAGATGAAAGGCACCATGATCATGCCCCCGCCGATGCCCAGCAGCCCGGCCAGAAAGCCCGCCGCCAAGCCGAGCAGCGCCAGTTCGGCGATAACGGTCCACATGGATTCGATGGTTATAAACGGCGCTTTCCGGGCGGCGCAGCGCGCTGGAAGAAAGGTGTCTGCGAATGCCGCCGGACCGGCATCCTGAACGCAGGGTTCAGGTGGGCGAGGTCAGACTGGTCTTGGGTTCATCTGACGCGAGACGATCACGCCGACCAGACAATGTTCCAAGCCCTGGCTCATACGAGCATTGGTTCAAGGAAATATAAAGCCCGGCAGCCTCGCAGACGAAGGCATTGTAGCGGTGGGATTAAGCCGGTGTGGACAAAGGGAACGCGCGCGCTGCCTCAAAGCAATTGCCCGTCAGCGCCCATCAGCGCCTCGTCTAGGCGGGCCAGCAGGGCGGCGAGGGCGGGTTGGTCGGGGTTGCCGGCTTCGGCGGGCGCGATGGCGGAAGCGTTGGCGGCGGCGCGGCGGCCTGCTGCCTGCGGCGGGGACGGCTGGGACAGCTCGAACGCCAGGTTGAGCGCGGCCAGTACGGCGATGCGGTCGCGCGCCTTGATCTTGCCGGCGTCGCGAATCTTGCACATGGCCGCGTCCACGCGCGCCACGGCATCCCGCAGGCGTTCTTCGCCGTCTTCGGAGCAACTGAGCAGATAGCCTTGGCCCATGATGCGCACTTCCACCTTGTTCATGCGCGGCCCTCCCGTGCAGCGGGCGGATTTTCGCCTTCGCCGGCGTGGGCGGGCGGCAGCCGGTCGATCAGCGCATCGATCCGGGCGCGCGCGGCCAGCAGGCGCGATTTGAGGCTGTCGCGCTCGTGCGTGAGCTGACGCACCTGCCCGGCCAGCAGTTCGTTGGTGCGCAGCAGTTCGCCGTGGCGCAGCAGCAAGCGTTCTACGCGCTCGGATATCTGGTCGATCAGCGGGTTGTCTGGCATGGCAGGGCAGAGGCGGGCGGCGCCGGCGGGCGCTCGCGGCATTGTAGGCTCCCTTAGAGCCTGTTTGCGATCCCGGCGCGGGCGCGCGGGCGCGGACTTGGGCGGTCTGCGGCGTTGCAATCCTTGCCAATGGCACGGGCCATTGGCCGCGGCTTGCGCCTTGCAGCCCATCCCAATCCGCATCCCGCACACCTCGCGCCGAGATCGCAAACAGGCTCTTATAATGCCCCGCGTTGGTGCTCGCGCCCGTGGTTCGCACGGGCGCAGTTCAACGGGAAGCAGGGGGGCCGAACCGCCGCGTGTGTTCGGGCCTAACCTGCGCTGCCCCCGCAACGGTAAGCGGACGGGGCGCTCAAAAGAGCGCGCCGGGCCTGCCTCGACATAGCCACTGGCTGCCTTGAACAAGCGGCTGGGAAGGTGAGGCAAGCCGACCTCCGCCAGCCCGGATACCGGCCAACGGCGCAGCCGCGCTTGCGCGGTTATTTCGCCCCATACGCTGGCGGGGAAGCCGGCAGGGGTGGTTCGTTCGTGTTTTCCCATTCATGAAAAACCGTTTGTTTTCATTCCGGCCCGCCGCGTTGCCGCTGGCGGTTTCGTGCGCGCTTGCCGCACTCGCGCCTTCCCGGGCGCAGGGCGTGGCCAATCCGGGCGCTGACGCGCCGATGCTGCCGGGCACCGTCGTCACCGCTACGCGGGTGGCGCAGCCGCTGACCGACGTGCTGGCGGACGTGACGCTCATCGACGAGCAGCAAATCCAGGCCAGCGGCGCGGTCAACATCGCCGATCTGCTGCAACGCCAGCCGGGGCTGGCGCTGTCGCGCAACGGCGGCGCAGGCAGCGCCAGCAGCCTGTACATCCGCGGCGCGGACAACCGCTTCACGGCGGTGTACATCGACGGCGTGCGGGTCGATAGCCAGGCCACCGGCGGCGCGCCGTGGGAGGCCATTGCGCTTGGCCAGGTCGAGCGTATCGAGATCGTGCGCGGCCCGGCGGCGGCGATCTACGGTTCCGATGCGGTGGCGGGCGTGGTGCAGGTCTTCACCAAAAAAGGCGAGGGCGCGTTCACGCCCTACGTCGGCGTGGGCGCGGGCAACCGCCGCACCGGCAAGCTGGAGGCGGGTTTCTCCGGCGCCAGCGGCGCGGTCGATTACGCGCTGGGCGCGGCGCGCGACGTGAGCCGGGGCTTCAACGCCACGACCTTCGGCAACCCCGATGCCGACGGCTACCACCAGAGCGCTTTCAGCGGCCGCCTGGGCTTGCAGATCAACGCCGATCACCGGCTGGAGCTGACGGGCGCCCGCACCGAGATGAAGGCGCAGTACGACGACTTCATGCCGGGCAACGACGACGTGACCAGCAACCGCCTGTTCACGCTGGGCGCGGCCTGGCGCGCGCAGTGGAGCCAGAGCTACAGCACGCGCCTGTCGGTCAGTCAGTCGCAGTTTCGCACCGAGACCACGCCTTCGCCGTACATGGCCAAGACGACGCTGCAAAACTATCTCTTCCAGAACGAATGGCGGCAAGGCGCGCACCTGTTCACGGCGGCGCTGGAGCGGCGCGGCGACAAGCTGCTGACCGACCCTATCGACGGCAGCCGCCACCAGGACGCCGTGGCCCTGGGCTACGGCTACAGCGGCGGGCCGCATACGCTGCAAGTCAATTTGCGGCACGACCACGACAGCCAATTCGGCGGTCAGACCACCGGCGGCGTGGCCTACGGTTACACCTTCGCGCCCGGCTGGCGCGTTACCGGTGCGGCGGGCACGTCGTTTCGCGTGCCCACGCTGTACCAGCGTTTTTCCGAGTACGGCGACGCCAGCCTGACGCCGGAAAAAGGCCGCAACGTCGAACTGGGCTTGCGCTGGGCCGCGCAGGGCAGCAGCTTTGGCGTGGTGGCGTACCGCAACCGCATTACCAACCTGATCGACTTCGGCGCCGCCGGGCCGTGCGCCTCGCCCTACGGCTGCTACGTCAACACGGGCCGCGCCGTGCTGCGCGGGGTGACCGTGAGCGGCGCGCACAAACTGGGGCCGGTGCAACTGGGCGGCTCGTTCGATCTACTGGACCCGCGCAACGCCGCCACCGGCAAACTGCTGGCCCGCCGCGCCCGGCGCACGTTGAAGCTCAACGCCGACACCCGCCTGGGCCAGTGGACGCTGGGTGCCGAGTGGCAAGCCGCCAGCCGCCGCTACGACGATGCTGCCAACACCACCCGGCTCGGCGGCTACGGCCTGGTCAACCTGTACGCCAGCACAACCATAGCGGATGACTGGTCGCTGCTGGCGCGCATCGACAATCTGGGCGACAGGAACTACCACCTGGCTGGCGGCTACAACACGCCGGGCCGCACCATTTATGTGGGGCTGCGCTGGTCGCCGAGGCGGTGATAGTGACTATTTTTCCGGGCGCGACGGCTGCTTTCTCCAAGAACCTGCAAGGGTTACGGGAGCAAGTGTTGATATGCGCGGCGGTCTTTCTCCCTCCTCCGCTTGCGGGGGAGGGTTGGGGTGGGGGGACGCGCAACGCCAATGCATGCGCAAGGCT
>JAIRVJ010000120.1 GCA_031253955.1 Burkholderiaceae bacterium
GTCACAGCCAACGCGCCGCTTGGTGGAGCACGCTGGCTGTCAACTGCTGTACTGGCGGCCCTACAGCCCTGATCTCAACCCAATTGAAAAGCTCTGGGCCAATCTCAAGCGCTGCTGGCGCAAGGTCGGTGGCGCGCTGGATGAGATGATCGTGACGTCCGATTATTTTGGGGATTGACTATAAAACATTGGCAACTAGCTATCAAATCAATATTTTACGCGCGCTCAATGCCTAAACTCACTGCCTGAGCACCAGCCAGCCGAAGGCGGCTAGCGAGAGCAGGGAGTAGAGAAAACCGGGGGCGGCGGCGGCTAGCCACGGTTCCCAGTCGCGTAGGTTGCCGATGTAGCCGAAGACGTTGTTGAGCAGAAAGAAGCTGATGCCCGCCAGCACGCCCAGGAACACGTAGCCGGTGATGTTGCCGGTGCGAAAGTGCAGGTAGGCAAAGGGCAGCGCCAGCACCATCATGACCAGGCAGCTCAGGGGGTAGAACACTTTGCGCCAGAATTCGATTTCGTAGCGTTGCGCGTTCTGCCCGTTGGCTTGCAGGTGGCGGATGTACTGGAACAGTTCGACGGTTTTCATGCGGTCGGGGCTGAGCAGGGCGGCGGCTACCATGTCGCTCGATAGCTGGGTCGGCCAGGCCAGTTCGGGCAGGGCGCGGGCGTGGATGGCGGGGCGGCCGGCGGCATCGCCCTCGGTGAACCGGCGCTGCCGCACGTCTTGCAGCAGCCAGGCGCCTTCGCTGCCGAAAGTGGCCTTGGCAGCCTTGAGGATCGTGCGCAGTTGGCCTGCGGGATCGAACTCGAAGATCTGCACATTGTTCATGGCGCCCTCGGACGTCATGGCGCCGACGTTGACCGAATAGCTGGCCCGCGGCTGGCGGTCTTTTAGCCACGCGCCGGTCAGCCCGACCGAGATTTCGCCCGTAAAGCGCGAGCGCAGCATCTGGGCGCCGCGGTTGGCCTGTGGCGCCAGGTAGTCGCCGGACACGAAGGTGAGCAGCACGAAGCCCGCGCCCAGCGCCAGCAGCGTGCCCAGGGCGCGCAGCGGCCCCAGGCCGCTGGTGCGCAAGATGGTGAATTCCGAGCTTTCGGCCATTCGCGCCATGACGTAGATGGCGCCGATGAGCATCGCGATTGGCAGCAGTTCATACACGTGACTGGGGATCAGCAACGCTACGTAGAGCAGCGCGTAGGGCAGGCTGTAGCCGGCGCGGGTGTAGCGCGTGACGGCGTCGAGCTGATCGACCAGGTCGAAGAAAAAAAACAGCGTCAGAAAGGCCAGGGTGACGAAGGCGACAGCGCGGATCACCTCGCCGTAGATCAGGCGGCGGATGGTTCTCATGCCGGCTGCCCCGTGCGGGCGGCAACCATCCAGCGCGGGCGCTCGCCCTGGCGCCACCAGATCCACGCCAGAGACAGCGCCAGCACGCCGCCGTGCACCAGCAGCAGCAGCGCCGGCAGGCCGATGCGCTCGCGGGCAATCCACGACTGGCCTACGTTGAGCAGGTTGTAGTACGTGGCAAAAGCCAGCATGGCAAACACCAGGCTGGCGCTGCGCCCTGCGCGGGGGTTGACGCGCGTGGCCGCCAGCGCCAGCACCAGGCAGTTGATGGCCGCCAGCAGCAGACTCACGCGCCACCACAGTTCGGAGGCGTAGGCTGGCGTGAAATCTTGCAGCAGCGCCCAGGTGGATTGGTAGCGCGGCGACAGGTTGGCGCGCTGGCTGGCGGGCTGCTGGCCGATGCGCGTGCCGTATTCGGCGAATTCGCTCAGGCGCGATTCGCCGCTGGCCAGGTCGGTTTCCAGCCGCTGGCCTTGTTCGAGGATCAGCACGCGCTCGCCATTCAGGGTGGCCACGCGCCCGCCGCGCGCTGAAGTCACCGACTCCTTGCTTTTTTCACTGGCGGCGATGAAGATGTTGCTGCCGGTCTGGTCGTCCGGGCGCTGCTTGTCGATGAAAAACACCCGCTGGCCGCCCGCCGATTCCTGGAACTGGCCGGGTGCCACGCGGTCCACGTCGCCGCGCCCCTGATAGCGGTCGCGCAGCTCGCGGATTTGCGCGTTCGACCACGGCCACGCCAGCAGCGCCAGCAGCGCGATGGCCGCCAGCATCGGCCAGGCAAAGCGCAGCAGGGGCCGCAGAAAAGACAACAGCCCCTGCCCGCAGGAAAACCACACCACCATCTCGCTGCTGGCGTACATGCGAGTGAGCGTGGCGGTGGCGGCGATGAACAGGCTCAACGTCAAAATGGTGGAGAGTTGGCCCAACACCGTGTAGCCCATCACCAGCATGATTTCCGACGGATTGACCACGCCGACGCTGGCCTGCCCGAGCGTGCGGATGAGCATCACCGTCATCACCACCGTGACCAGCACCACCAGCGTGGCGCCGAAGCTGCGCGCCAACTCTTTGCGAAAAGCCGAATGAAATAACATTACCGGAAGATCAATGGAACAGGCAATTATGGACTTTCAACTCGTCAAGCTAGACGCCGGGCAAGCGGCTTGCACCCAGGCCGATGCCCTGCTGGCGCTGGCGCCGGCGCGTTTCAAGGCCGCCGCTGGCGACGCGCTTTCGGAACTTATCGCCAGCGCCATCAAGGGCGAGCACTTCAAGACCGAGGCTGGGGCCACGCTCTCCATGTACCTGCCCCCGCGCATTGCCGCGCCCAGAGTGCTGCTGGCTGGCATTGGCGATGGCAGCGCGGCGCAGGTGCGCAAGGCCATCGACGCGCTGGGAGCCGAACTGCGCCGCCTGCCGTCGAAAAACCTGCTGGTTTGCGTGGCCGGTGAGCAGGAGCCGGAAAATTGGGTCGGACCGGCCACCCGCGCTCTGGCCCAAGCCTGCTACAGCTACCAGGCCACCAAGTCCAAGCCGCAGCCCGTCAAGCTCGGCAAGATCGTGCTAGGCACCGCGCACGAAGCCGCCGCCAAACCGGTCTTTGCCCGCGCCAAGGCCGCCGCTGCGGGCGTGCGCTTGGCGCGCGAATGGGCTAACCGCCCGGCCAACCATGCCACGCCCGCGATGCTGGCCGAAGCCGCGCGCGCGCTGGCCGGCAAGAAAGGGCCGCTCACCTGCCAGGTACTCGGCCCGAAAGAAGTCGCCAAACTGGGCATGGGCGCTTTTCAGGCGGTGGCGCAAGGCTCGGCGCAGGAGCTGCGCCTGATCGTGCTGCGCTACGAGGGCGCGCCCAAGAGCCAGGCGCCGGTGGCGCTGATCGGCAAGGGCATCACCTTCGACGCGGGCGGCATCTCGCTCAAGCCCGGCCCGGAAATGGACGAGATGAAGTTCGACATGAGCGGCGCGGCCAGCGTGCTCGGCGTGTTCCACACGCTCGGCCAATTGCGGCCCAAGATTAACGTGGTGGGCCTCATCGCCGCCTGCGAAAATCTGCCCGATGGCCGCGCCGTCAAGCCGGGCGACGTGGTCACCAGCATGAGCGGCCAGACCATCGAAATACTTAACACCGACGCCGAAGGGCGCCTGATTTTGTGCGATGCGCTCACCTATGCCCGGCGCTTCAAGCCGCGCGCCATGGTGGACATCGCCACGCTTACCGGCGCTTGCATGATCGCGCTGGGCGGCGTGCGCAGCGGCCTGTTCAGCGCCGACGACGCGCTGGCCCGCGCGCTGGAGCAGGCTGGCGATGCCGCCGATGATCCGTGCTGGCGTATGCCGCTGGACGAAGATTACGCGCAGGGCCTGAAAAGCAACTTTGCCGACATCGCCAACGTCGCCGGCCGTCCCGCCGGCAGCGTCACGGCGGCCAAATTCTTGCAAAAGTTCGTTGGCGATACGCCTTGGGCGCATCTGGATATTGCCGGCACCGCCTGGCTCGGCGGCGCGGCCAAGGGCGCGACCGGCCGCCCGGTGGCGCTGCTGCTCGAATACCTGCTGGGACAGGCCGGCGCGCCGGCCAGCCAACGGAAACGGCGCGCATGACCGAGATCGCGTTCCATTTCAACGTAGGCGACCCGCTGGCCTACGCCTGCCGCCTGCTGCGCAAGGCCCACGGCGTGGGCACGCGGGTCACGGTGGTCGGCCCGCAGACGGCCCTGTCCTGGCTTGACCAGAGCCTGTGGTCTTTTTCCACGCTCGACTTCGTGCCGCATTGTCTGGCCGATGCGCCTGCCCAGGTACGCGCGCGCACGCCCATCGTGCTCGCCGAGGGTGCCCAGGCCGCGCCTGGGCACGCGCCGGTGCTGCTCAATCTGGGAGAAGACGTACCCGCCGGATTCGAACCATTCGAGCGGCTGATCGAACTGGTCGGCACTGCCGAGGCCGACCGCCAGCACGCCCGCGCCCGCTGGCGGCACTATGCAGCGCACGGCCACTCCATTACGCGGCATGATCTTGCCGCTTCAGGTTAAAAAATGATCTCGCCCGGCAAAAAACCAGCCCCAGTGCCGGAACAACCTCTGCCGAAAGTGCTGCCAAACCTCACCGGCAGTATGGGCACGCCACCCGCCTGCGGGCGATAAATTACCGGCGATACCCGGAGTACCGCCCCGCCGGACGGTATCCGCGCGGCGCGTAATAGCCCCGCCAAGGCTGTTAGCGCTGATTGAAATTTGAGTCATTTTTGAGGGGATGCTGAAGTAAAAGTGAGCCAGGTATTCGACCTACTCTGCTGTTTTTTAAGCAGTGGGGTAACAGGAGTGAAGACCATGGACGTGATAGGCAAGGAATCTTTCGCCCTGCGGCGTCCCATTCGAAGCGCCGTTCTTCTTTGAGCGCAAGGGCGAAAAATCCTTCACCCCTACCTGTGCGCCCAGCATGGGCGTACTCCTGCGGGAGCAAGTCCCGCCGTAAGCTGGTCGCAGCAAACGAAGCGAAGCGCAACTGCATGAACGCGGGCATCATGGATGGCGGGGTGGTCATTGAGCGCCACGAAGGCACGCCGCAAGGCGGGCTATTGTCGCCGCTGTTGGCCAACGTTCTGCTCGACGAGGTAGACCTGGAACTTGAGCGGTGCGGCCATTGCTTTGTGCGCTACGCCGATGGCTGCAACGTGTACGTGCGCAGTCGTCGGGCGGGCGAGCCGGTGATGGCGCTGCTGCGAAGACTGTACGCAAAGCTCAAGCTCAAGATCAACCAAGCCAAGAGCGCGGTAGCCAATGCGTTTGGCCGCAAGTTTCTGGGGTATGCCTTCTGGGCAACCTCAAACGGGCAGGTCAGGCGCGCGGTGGCCGCCAAGCCATTGGCGACGTTCAAGCAGCGCGTGCGGCAGATGACAGGACGCAGCGGCGGGCGCAGCATGGCGCAAGTCATACAGAAGCTGCGTACGTGTATATGCTTGGTTGGAAAGCCTACTTCGGACTGTCGCAGACACCCGAAATGTGGCGTAAGCTGGACAAATGGACGCGGCGGCGACTGCGTGCTTTGCAACTCAAGCAATGGCGCACAAGCCAGAGGGCCCATCGGCAACTGCCGCGACTTGGGGCCACCCCCCCAAGTGGCGCGTTCCGTGGCCGCGCTCAGTGGTCGCTGGTGGCACAACAGTGTCTCGGCGATTCATCAAGTGCTTGGCATTGCCCACTTTGATAGCCTTGGATTACCCCGACTTGCCTGATCCCAACCTCCCGAACCGCCCGGTGCAGACCCGCACGCCGGGTGGTGTGGCAGAGGCGCAGTCCTTATGGACTGCCCCCTATGCCGATTTGTCATGCGCGCCGGCGGCGTTGACGAAAACATGGGTCTGTGCGCTTGACGGGCAACCATCTTGGGTTGCAGGAACGATGGCGGCTGTAAGATGAGAAAAATCCAGCCTTTCAAGGAACAAGCCATGCCGGACTACACCCCTTCCGCCCAAGCCTTCGTCGCTGCGCGCGATTTTTTGCAGCGCCACCGCGCCGACTACGCGCGCGCTTACAGCGAGTTTGCCTGGCCCAGGCTCGATACCTTCAACTGGGCGCTGGACTATTTCGACGTGATGGCGCGCGGCAACGACAGGCCGGCGCTGTGGATTGCCGATGACCCCGCCGGCGCGGGCGTCAAGCTCTCGTTTGCGCAGATGGCCGAGCGGTCGGCGCGCGTGGCCAACTTTTTGCGCGCCCAAGGCGTGCGGCGCGGCGACCGGATTTTGCTAATGCTGCCCAACCGCCCGGAGTTGTGGGACACGATGCTGGCGGCCATCAAGCTGGGCGCGGTGATTGCGCCGGCCACCACGCAACTTTCGCCCGACGATGTGCGCGAGCGCGTGGAGGCGGGCGCGATGCGCTTTGCCGTGGTGGACGCGGCGGAACTGAACAAGTTCGAGGGACTGCAAGGCATCAAGCGCATCGCGGTGGGCGCGGCTCCGGCGGGCTGGATCGACTTTGCGGCTGCGTACCAAGCCAGCCCCGCGTTCACGCCGGATGGCCCCACGCCCGCCAGCGATCCGCTGCTGCTGTATTTCACCTCCGGCACCACGTCCAAGCCCAAGCTGGTGGAGCACACGCACCAGAGCTACCCGGTGGGGCACCTTTCAACCATGTACTGGATCGGCCTGATGCCGGGCGATCTGCACTGGAACATCAGCTCGCCCGGCTGGGCCAAACATGCGTGGAGCTGCCTGTTCGCGCCCTGGAATGCCGGAGCTTGCGTGTTCATCTACAACTACGCGCGCTTTGTCGCCAAGGACGCGCTGGCCGCGCTGGTGAACTGCGGCGTGACCACGCTGTGCGCGCCGCCGACGGTGTGGCGAATGCTGGTGCAAGAGCCGCTGGCTTCTTACCCCGTGAAATTGCGCGAGGTGCTGGGCGCGGGCGAGCCGCTCAACCCGGAGATCATCGAGCGCGTGCGCGCCGCATGGAATCTGACCATCCGCGACGGCTACGGCCAGACCGAAACCACTTGCGTGATCGGCAACAGCCCCGGCCAGCCGGTGGTGCCAGGCTCCATGGGCCGCCCGCTGCCGGGCTACCGCATCGAACTGGTGGACGGCGACGACCACCCGGCCAGCGAAGGCGAAATCGCGCTGGTGCTGGCGCAGCGCCCGCTGGCGCTGATGAACGGCTATGCCAACCACCCCGAAGCCACCGCCTACGTCATGCGCAACGGCTACTACCACACCAGCGACGTGGCGCTGCGGCGCGACGATGGCTACCTGGTCTATGTGGGCCGCACGGACGACGTGTTCAAATCGTCCGACTACCGCCTGAGTCCCTTCGAGCTGGAAAGCGTGCTGATCGAGCACGAGGCGATTGCCGAAGCCGCCGTGGTGCCCAGCCCCGACCCGGTGCGCCTGTCGGTGCCCAAGGCGTTCGTGATCCTGCGCCAGGGCTACACGCCCAGCCCGGAGTTGGCGTGCGAGGTATTCCGCTTCATGCGTGAAAAGCTTGCGCCCTACAAGCGCGTGCGCCGGCTCCAGTTCAGCGATTTGCCCAAAACCATCTCCGGCAAAATCCGCCGCGTGGAGTTGCGGCGCAGCGAAATGGAACGCCCCGCGGGCGCGCAGCGGCAGCCCGGCGAATATTGGGAAGAAGATTTTCCCGATCTGCGTTGATGGAGAGGTTGACCGTTTTGCGTTACCTAAAATGGCGGGCGCCGCGTTTTGCCGGTATGCCGCGAACATTTTCTTTCGGGAGTTTCCCATGTCTGGATTTTTGCGCCGCACAGGCGGTTGGTTGTGCGCGGCCTTGCTGGCCTTAACCGCCACGCTGGCCCATGCCGACGCGGGCAGCAACCGTTCCTCCGAACTGGAAAGCGCCTGGCAGGCCGCCAAACAGACGGCCCAGCCGGGGCCGGCAACGATCAAGCTGCGCGATCAGGCCACGCTCAAGCTGCCCGCTGACGCGGTTTTCATTCCCCAGCCTGCCGCCGACCAGCTCATGATCGCGTGGGGCAACGGCGCCGATCCCGACATGGTGGGCTTGATCATCCCCGCCGATGAGAACCCCGGCGCGTGGGTCGTGGTGGCCAGCTACGAAAAATCCGGCTACATCCGCGACGACGACGCCAAGGACTGGAAGGTCGATGAACTGTTGGACTCGCTCAAAGCCGGCACCACGGAGCAAAACAAGGAACGCGCCCGGCGCGGCCTGCACGAGCTGGAGCTGACCGGCTGGATCGAACGCCCGCATTACGACGCCGCCACGCACCAGCTGGTATGGTCGATGGGCGCGCGCGCAAAAGACGCGGGCGCCGATTCCCACAGGCCGCAAACCGTGAATTACAACACCTACGCGCTGGGCCGCGAGGGTTACATCAGCCTGAACCTGCTCACCGACGCCCAAGCCGTGGAAAACGACAAACCCGCTGTGCGCGCGCTGTTGGGCAACCTTGAATTCAATCAGGGCAAGCGTTACGCGGACTTCAATGCGAGCACCGACAAGGTGGCCGCCTACGGCTTGGCCGCGCTGGTGGCGGGCGCGGCGGCCAAAAAGCTGGGGTTACTCGCGGTTTTGGCGGCCATGTTCGCCAAGTTCGCCAAGGTGATCGTGGTGGCCGCCATCGCCGTGCTGTACGGCGTCAAAAAATTCTTCACCGGCAACGGCAAGCCCCGCCCTGCCCCGGCGATTGCCGCTGCGGGAAACAACGCGCCAGACAAGAAAGCGCCCAGCCCATTCGACGTTCCGCCCGGCACGTTCGATACCCCGCCCAAAAACCCGCCGCCGCAAACCTGACCCCCCAGGCGCATGGTCAAGCTGCTCCTGCTGCTTTTTAGCGGGCTCAAATTCAGCAAGGTGTTCGTCACCGGCGGCAGCATGCTGCTGTCGCTGGGGGCGTATGCGCTCATCTTCGGCTGGCGCTACGCGGCGGGCTTCATCGGCCTGATCTTCGTGCACGAAATGGGGCACTTCATCGCCGCGCGCCAGCGCGGACTGGATGTGGGCGCGCCCACGTTCATCCCCTTCGTGGGCGCCTGGATTGCACTCAAGGAACTGCCGCACGACGTGGAAACGGAAGCCTACATCGGGCTGGCCGGGCCGCTGGCGGGCACGCTGGCCGCGCTGGTGTGCTACGGATTCGGGCGCGAGAGCGGCAGCGGCCTGATGCTGGCGCTGGCCTACGCGGGCTTTTTCATCAACCTGTTCAACCTGATTCCGCTTTCGCCCTTCGACGGCGGGCGCATCACCGCCGTGCTCTCGCCACGCATCTGGCTGCTAGGCGTGCCAGTGCTGGCGGCCTTTTTTCTGTGGCGCCCCAGCCCGATTCTGATTCTGGTGGCGGTCATGGCCGCACCCCAGGTGATGAAAGCCTGGCGCTACGACGCCCAAGCGCCTGAAAACCGCGCCTACTACGCCATCAGCGCCGAAGCGCGCCTGACCTACACCCTGTGCTACCTCGGCCTGGTGGCCTTTCTTGCAGTAATGTCCCACGACCTGCACGAAATGCTTGGCAATGCGCGCGCCGTGGGGAAATGAACGTCTTTTCCACACTCGACAGGAGAAGTCCTATGTTTCGCGCACCCCACAAGACATCCGCAACAGTATGATCGAAGCCGGCACCGGCAAGGCCAACGCCGATCTTCTCGCGTGGCGGGCAGACGTGCTGTTCATGCCATGCGGTTGAACCGGTTGACCAAATTTCACCGAGGAGAGCAAGCGCGATGTACAAGAAGTGGCAAGTCGCGTGATTGCCAGACACCGCGAAGTTCTTGAGGCGCTGAAGAACCACTGAGAATGCCTGAACTCCCGAAACGGAATCAGGCCCGGAACACCTCCAGCAACCGGTCCAGCCCGCCTTCGTTGATCGCTACCATCGCCTGCTCGCGCACCCTGGGCTTGGCGTGGTAGGCCACCGAGAGGCCGGCGGCGGACATCATCGGCAGGTCGTTGGCGCCGTCGCCCACGGCGATGGATTGGGCGGGGGCGCAGCCGATCAGGCTGCACACGTCCAGCAGGGTCTGGCGCTTCATGGGGCCATCGCAAATGTCGCCCCAGCTTTGCTCCAGCAGGCGTCCGGTGAGCTTGCCGTCCACAATTTCCAGCCGGTTGCTGCGCGTGAAATCCAGCGCCAGCCGCTCGCGCAGCCGTTCGCTGAAAAAAGTGAAACCGCCGCTGACCAGCAGCACCTTCAGCCCGGCGGCCTGGCAGGCGCGCACCAGTTCGGCTGCGCCGGGGTTGGGGCGCAGGCGCTCGCGGTACACGCGCAGCAGGTGCTCTTGGCTCACGCCCTTGAGCAGGGCCAGGCGGCGGCGCAGGCTTTCCTTGAAGTCGGCAATTTCGCCGCGCATAGCGGCCTCGGTAATGGCGGCGACTTCGGCCTTGCGGCCGGCGGCATCGGCGATTTCGTCCACGCATTCGATGTTGATGAGCGTGGAATCCATGTCGAAGGCAATCAGCCTGAAATCGCCCAGTGACAAGGGCGGCGCGACGCCGCGCACAAGCAGGCCGGGGGCGAATTCAGTGGTAGGGCTGGGAGCGGAAGAGTTCATGTTTGCTATTATTCGGATAGCTTATTGCCCTTACTGTATAAGGACATCCGGCCAGAATGGAGGGCATCTCCATCCCGGCGGCCAGCTTCGCATCGTATCCGACTTCTGCGCTCCCGCGCGCGCCCTGTTTCCGGGCGCGGCCCGGATTACTGCACCCCGCCCTTGGCGGCGCGGCGCGCCGCCAGCGCGCCCAGGGCCAGCACCAGCAGCGCCAGCGCCGCCAAGTTCAGCGTGGGAATGGGCGTCGCCAAGCGGCCGACGGCGGGCAATAATGCCTTCCATTGGGCGTACACCATCAGGCCGCTGGTCACGATGGTCGTGCCGGTAAACGCCGTTCCCGTGCCATTTGGCTGCGTGTTCCAGCCCATGAAGGTGTAGTGGTCGCGCGAGGGAGCGGGGGGCATGGCCGCCGCGAGCGTTCCGCCCAGCTTCACCGTGCGCTCCTGGTCCACAGGCTGCACCGCGCCGCCATTGCCATCGAATTTGACGGTCTGCATGGGAATGAACATTTTGGTTGCCGCCAGGGTGCCAAAAATAGTGTAGCTTTCGTTCGCGGGGCCGCCCGTGAGCGTCATATCTCCATAAAGATACAGGGTTCCGCCCTCCTGGAAGTTCGCGGCATCCATCTGGCACGCGAAGGAAAATTCGGACGCCAGGTTCACCGCCGTGTCCCAGCCGGCATTCAACTGCAAGGGAATCTGCCATGCCGAACTGGCAGCGTTCCAAACCGGCGCGCCGGTTTGCGTGAAGATATCGCTGGCAAGCGTCATGTGCGCCATATCGCAGTTGGTTCTCGTGTCCGGATGGATGGTGAGCGTCACTCCGGTATTGGCGATGGTGTGCCCTTCCGTGAGCAGCCGGGCGCGCCAGCCTGACGGCATCGCGTAAGTTGCCGTATAAGAAACTCCGTAAGGGGCAGCGCCAAGGTGATAGGGCAAAGCGCCGGGATCGGCCTGGAACACGATGTTGCCTTGTTCCTTGGCCGGCTGCACCAGGGCGACCACGGCGCCGCCCGTGCTCATGGGAATATCGACGATGATCTTCCCGTTATCGAAAATAGTCGAGATGAAATAGACCGGAGCGCCCGCCATCACCGCGCCATTGCTGTCCGTCGGAACCAGCGCCAGCTCATAGACATCGAAGGAGCGGTCGTAATTCGCCGGCGGCGTTCCGGTGGCGGGTTTAGGCACGGAAAATACGGCCGGACCGTTTTTCTGCCCCCAAAAACCGATGACGTTGGCATCGGTGCCGGGCATGGTCCAATCCTGCGGCAGACGCGCGCGGATATACGCGTAGGCGGCTGCATTCGGGTTGCCGATCTCGAAACCGGCCTGGATCGGGGTCACGTTCCGGCCATTGACGCTGGCGTAACCCGTGTCGATGGTGACATCGGTTTCGTCGATGAAAAGGTGGCTGCGGGAGGGATTGGCATACACCACCGCGCTGTCCACGGTCACTCCCGATACCCGGCCGGCGTTCAACACGAGATTGCCCGCCGTGCCGTCAGAACCGCTTTCATAAAGGCGAAGCCCATTGGCGCCGTTATCAATGCGTCCGCCGTTCATCTCGAAGCTGGCATTGCCTTTGTTGACCACGATGCCGGGCGTGTTGGCGGTGGAAGCCGTGTTGCCAGACACCGTGCCGCCATTCATGATAAGGCGCGAGCCGTTCTGCTGAATGCTGGCCGCGCCGCCGTAGCCGGTCAAGCCGCTGGTCTTGTTCCCGATAATCTCGCTGCCGTCTTCCAGATACACCGTACCGCCGGCGACGATATACAGACCGCCGCCGTTGGTTCCGGCGAGATTGCCAGTCGAACCCGTCCCGCCGGTATTGTTGTTGACTTTTCCGTATATTTTCACCAAGGTATTGGCGTTGCGGGAAAGAGCCACTGTTCCGCTTTTGGTGGCGTTGTGGTGAATATTCGCATGTTTATCGATCACGGCAAAACCGGAACCGGGGGTGCGATTCCCTGGATTATCATAATCGATGGTTGGACTGTAGTTGAAAAACACGGCGCTTTTGATACCCCTGCCGCCAGCGGGAGGGTCGGTATCCATACCTTTGTTGCCAATCATGTTGGCAATCTCGCCGTCGATATAACAGGCCACCGTTCCGCTAAACTTGACGCCGTGGGCATTGGCGATATTCATGATTTGCGAGCCTTCATACATGTACAGATTGGCGTTCGCAATGCTGATGGCCGCCTCGCCGTTGGCATTATAATCTGTGGCACTGGCGCTGACTTGCCGGTTATTCGTGTTCGCATTGGGTCTGATGTCGGTAATCAGGCTCCCGTTTTTCATTTTCACGGTGGCCAGATCGTGGGCGCGAACCGCCGTCATGCCGCCGAAGTTGCGCAGCTCGGCACCCTGGCCCAATATGATGGTCGCGTTTCTGGCGTAGGAAGCGACGATGGCGTCTTGCACATAGTTGCCCGATCCCCAGCCGGTCGGCGGGGTCCCGGTTCCACCCCACGTAGGCGCCTGGCCAAACACTGTTCCCTCATGACGATAGGCGTCATCGAAAATGATGTTTTCCAGCGTCAGGGAAATATAAAACGGGGGTGGCGTCGCCGCGTTGGTATATCCGGTTTCAATCTCCAGCATGGCGGGGTTGTACCAACTGCGCGCGTTATCCGGCGCAGCGGCAAACCCGGTTCCGCGGGTCACGGTAAACCGCGCCGCACCCAGGCTTTTGATGGTGACGCTTCTGTCGTAGTAGCGGGCCATGGCCGTCGAGGTCAGGTCGCTCATCACGTAGACCAGATAGCTCTTGCCCTCTTCCTGCGCATGGATCGCGGCGGCGGTTCTTGCCAGTGTGGCAAATGGAGAACCCTCGGACAAACCGTCGCCGGCATCGCTTCCGCTTGCCGAAACATAGTAGGTGGCTTGATACGCCGCCTGTGCGACCGCCGTGCCCGCGCCAAAAAGCCCCAGCGCCATGACGAATGCCAAAAATACCGCGGTGACCCGTGCCTGCATGATTCATTTCCTCCCCACGCACCACCTCTGCCCTCTTCCTCACCTTTTTGTTCAGGTGGAATGACAAAGTGATACAAATTGCATCAAAGATACGAAATGTAACCTTGATGTGTGTGAAGCGAATCAGGCTCATTCGTTGATATCAGAAATAGTTCACATAAAATTTTTGATAAATATCAATATTTAGAAAGATAGGCACGCTAGCCGCCGCCCTGCGGCTTACGAACACTTCTGACCGCTCAGGGTGAGTCTGGAGCCCGAACGGAGTAGGGATGCGTTTGAAATCCAGCCGCAGGGTGCGGTTCGCGCCACTGGAGCCGCACCCTCAAGCCTGCCTAGTTCCCGTTTTTATAGTCAAATATGGCGTAAACCCTTGCCGTGACTTGGCAAGCAGCTATCGAACCGGGAGCGGAGCCGGTTTGCGCTTCAGAACAGGAAATCGCTCACCACGTAAGCCAGCGCCGCCACCACCGCGCTGGCCGGGATGGTGAGCACCCAGGCCCAGACGATGTTGCCGGCCACGCCCCAGCGCACGGCGCTGGCGCGCTGGGTAGAGCCGACGCCGACGATGGCGCCGGTAATCGTGTGCGTGGTGGAAACCGGTATGCCCAGCAAGGTAGCCAGAAACAGCGTGAGCGCGCCGCCGGTTTCGGCGCAAAAGCCGCCCACCGGCTTGAGCTTGGTGATTTTCTGCCCCATCGTCTTGACGATGCGCCAGCCGCCGAACATGGTGCCCAGCGCAATGGCCGTGTAGCAACTGACGATCACCCACAGCGGCGGCGTGGTGTCGCTGACCACGCCGTGGCCGGTGGCGATCAGCAGCATCCAGATGATGCCGATGGTTTTTTGCGCGTCGTTGCCGCCGTGGCCCAGGCTGTAGGCCCCGGCGGAGAGCAACTGCAAGCGGCGGAACCAGTTGTCCACCTGGCGCGGCCGCGTGCGGCGAAAGATCCACGCCACCAGCACCATCATCAGCGAGCCGAGCAGAAAACCGAGCAGCGGCGAGACAAAGATGAAAGCCACCGTCTTGAGAATGCCGCCGGCGTTGAGCACGCTCCAGCCGGCCTTGGGCAGCGCCGCGCCCACGATGCCGCCGATTAGCGCGTGCGATGAACTGGACGGGATGCCGTAGAACCAGGTAATCAGGTTCCAGGTGATGGCCCCGAACAGCGCCCCGAACACCACGTGCGTATCCACCACGCCGGGCTGCACGATGCCCTTGCCCACCGTGGCCGCCACGCTGAGATGGAAGATGAAGATAGCGACGAAGTTGAAAAACGCCGCGAACACCACCGCTTGCGTGGGGCGCAGCACGCCGGTGGAAACCACGGTGGCAATCGAGTTGGCCGCGTCGTGGAACCCGTTCATGAAATCGAACACCAGCGCCAGCGCGACCAGCATGACGACGATCCACAGGGCGGCTTGGGTTACAGGCATGATGGCGTGCGCGGAAGAATGGAACGCGGGAGAATGGAGCGGGCGGGCATGGCGGACCGGTCAGGAGTTTTCCAGCACGATGCCTTCGATCTGGTTGGCCACGTCCTCGCACTTGTCGGTAACGGTTTCCAGCAGTTCGTAGATGGCGCGCAGCTTGATGAGTTCGCGCACGTCCGGCTCCTGGCGGAACAGTTTGCTCATGGCGCTGCGTAGAACGCGGTCGGCCTCGGATTCGAGCCGGTCGATTTCCTCGCACACCTTGAGCGCCGCCTCCGCCCCGCCGGGCCGGGCGATGTCGCGCAGCAGGCCCACCGCGTGCGCCACCTGCTCGCAGCAGCGGATGGACAGGTCGGTCAACTGGTTGACTTCCGGCGTCACCCGGCGCACGTCGTACAGGTGCATGGACTCGGCGGCGTCTTGCAGCAGGTCGGCCACGTCGTCCATCAGGTTGATCAGGTGGTGAATCTGCTCGCGGTCGATCGGCGTGATGAACGTGGTGTGAATCAGGCGGTTCACCTCGTGCGTCACCCGGTCGGCGGCGCGCTCGGCGGCATCCACTTCATCGGCATATTGCCTGCACAGCGCCTCGTCGTCGTAGTGTTCGATCAGATGCCCGAAAGCGTGTGCGGCGGTCAGAATGTATTGGGCATGCTGGTTGAAAAGATCGAAAAAATTGCCTTCTTTGGGTAACAGCTTGGCAAACAACATGAAGAAAGCTCCGGCAAAGATGATGTGCTCATTGCGCCGCCGAAAGCGGCTTGATGGCAGGCGCCAAGTTTAACTGCCGCGAAACACGAAATACACCGCCCCCACCATGCACAGCGCCGCCCACAGGTAGTCGAGCTTGAAGGGCGTGTGCAGATACAGCATGGAAAACGGCACGAACACCGTCAGCGTGATCACCTCTTGCATGATCTTGAGCTGGCCCACGCCCAGTATCTGGTAACCGATACGGTTGGCGGGGACTTGCAGCAGGTACTCGAACAGCGCGATGCCCCAGCTCACGATGGCCGCCACGTACCACGGGGCCGTTGACATGTTCTTGAGATGCCCGTACCAGGCAAAGGTCATGAACACGTTGCTGCACGCCAGCAGCAGCACGGTTTGCGCGGTGATCCAGGCGTAGGAAGTGGTGGCTGGCATGGCGGGTTGGGGGTTAAGGGTTGAACGGTTTTGCTCCTCTCCCGTAAACGGGAGAGGGAAAATGCCGCGCCCCCAGCCACGCCGCGCCGCGCACGCCGGAGGAATCGCCGTGGCGCGCGGGGCGCAGCAGGGTGCGCACGCTATCGCTGAAGATGTGCGGCGCCCACAGGCGCGGTACTTGTTCGTACAGTTCGGCGATGTTGCTCATGCCGCCGCCGAGCACGATGACGCTGGGATCCAGCAGGTTGATCACGCCGGCCAGCGCCCGCGCCAGCCGCTGCGCATAGC
The DNA here is from genome assembly GCA_031253955.1 of Burkholderiaceae bacterium. Classification (GTDB taxonomy): domain Bacteria; phylum Pseudomonadota; class Gammaproteobacteria; order Burkholderiales; family Burkholderiaceae_C; genus Ottowia. The sequence goes on from JAIRVJ010000120.1 coordinate 16,217, forward strand.
GCGCCAGGCTGGCCTGGGCTGGCGCGTCGCCGGTGCGGGCGGCGGCGGCGATGGCCTGGGCGTCGAGCGCCTGCCCCGTTATGTCCGCATGGTCGCGCGCCAGGCCCGTGCCCGACAGCCAGCTTTCGATGCAGCCGGCTCGCCCGCACCAGCACGCGGCGCGCGCCAGTTCCTCCGGGGTGATGAGCGGCAGCGGGTTGTGGCCCCATTCGCCCGCCACGCCGTTGCAGCCGCGCAGCACCTGCCCGCGCACGGCCACGCCCGCGCCCACGCCGGTGCCCAAAATAGCGGCGAACACCACGTCAAAGCCCGCACCGGCGCCGTCTGTGGCCTCGGACAGGGCCAGGCAGTTGGCGTCGTTTTCCACCCGCACGGGGCGGCCCAGCAGGGTCTGCAAATCTTCTTTCAGCGGTCGGCCATTGAGCGCGGTGGAATTGGCGTTGCGCACCCGTCCATCGAGCGGCGAGAGGCTGCCCGGTATGCCCACGCCCAGCGCCAGCACGCCCAGACCCACCTGTTTGCCTGCACCCGTCACGAGCGCGGCCACGGCCCGCAACGTGGCGGCGTAGTCGCCCTGCGGCGTGGGGCAACGCTCGCGCAGCAGGAACGCGCCGCGTTCATCGAGCGCGGCAATTTCGATCTTGGTACCGCCCAGATCGACGCCCAGGCGCGGCCATTCTGGGAAGCGCATGGGGCCAACGATTTATGCGGGCCGCATAGAGCCGGTATCCAGCAGGCGCTGGTGCCAGCTCAGGGCTTCGCGCAGCAGGTGCGGGGTGTGCTGGCCGCTGGCGCCGGCGCGGGCGCGCTCCAGGTAGTCGGAAAGCAGCGGGCGGTAGTCGGGATGCGCGCAGCAGTCGATGATGCGGCGCGCGCGCTGCTGCGGGGCCAGGCCGCGCAAGTCGGCCAGGCCCTGCTCGGTGACGATGACGCCCACGTCGTGCTCGGTGTGATCGACGTGCGAGGCCATCGGCACGATGCGCGAGATCGCGCCGTCCTTGCCGATGGAGGGCGTCATGAAGATCGACAGATAGGCGTTGCGCGCGAAATCACCCGAGCCGCCAATGCCGTTCATGATGGTGCTGCCCGTCAGGTGCGTGCTGTTGACGTTGCCGTAAATGTCGGCCTCGATAGCCGCGTTCATGGCGATCAGGCCCAGCCGCCGGATGATTTCCGGGTGGTTGCTGATCTCTTGCGGGCGCAGCACGACGCGCTCCCTGAACTCGGCAATGTGCGCGTTGAAGTAGTCCGCCGCCTGCGGGCTGAGCGAAAGCGCGGTGGCCGAGGCAAAGCGCATCTTGCCGCTCTTGAGCATCTCCAGCATGCCGTCTTGCAGCACCTCGGTGTAGGCGCTCAGGCGCTCGAACGGCCCGGCGTTCAGGCCCGCCAGCACGGCGTTGGCGATGTTGCCCACGCCCGATTGCAGCGGCAGCAGGTCTTTGGGCAAGCGCCCCACTTTGACTTCATGCAGCAAAAAATCAATGATGTGGGCGGCGATGGCATTGGAGTTTTCGTCCGGCGCGGCGAACGCACTGTTGCGGTCGGGCGCGTGGGTTTCCACCACGGCGATCACCTTGTCCGGATCGCAGTGCAGATAGGAGCCGCCGATGCGCTGGCCCGGCTCGGTCATCATGATGGGCTTGCGAAACGGCGGCACCGCCGTGCCGTAGTAAATGTCGTGCATACCCTCCAGCGCCGGGTTCTGCCAGGTGTTGACTTCCAGAATGACGTGGTCGGCCTGCTCGATCCAGGTCTTGTTGTTGCCCACCGAGGTGCTGCAAATGAGCCGCCCGTCGGGCGTGACGCCGGTCACTTCGAGTACCGCCACGTTCAGGTGGCCGAGAAAGCCGAACCAGACAAATTGCGCCACATGCGACAGGTGAATATCCACATACTGCATGTGCCCGGAGTTGATCTTGGCGCGCACCGTCGGGTCGCTCTGGTAGGGCAGGCGCATGTCGATGCCATCGACCTTGGCCAGCGCGCCATCGAGTTCGGGCGCGGTCGAAGCGCCCGTCCACAGCCCGATGCGAAAGACCTGCCCCGCCGCGTGCGCCGCCTCGATGCGCCGCGCCAGCGCCAGCGGCACCGCCTTGGGATAACCGGCCCCGGTAAAGCCGCTCATGCCCACGTTCCAGCCGGGTTCGATCATGGCCGCGGCGGCATCGGCGGAAACGATTTTCTGGCGCAAGCCGGGATGGGCGATGCGGTCGATGGCGGTGTCCATGCGGAAAGTCCTTTTAAAAAAACTGCTGCGAGGAAACTCCGGCTAGAGCGCGCATCGCGCACGCCGGGGCAAAGTATGAAATCTTAAAGCGCCGCGCCCGTGCTTGCAGGAACAGATGCCTGCTGCCGCGTTTCAAGCAAAATTCCTGAATTTATAGCTTACTGCATCAATATAATATATCTTTTGTATATAAAACTCCATGAAAATTATACGGATCACTGGCTATAAGCTATCAACTTTGAATCACTCCAGCGCCTGATCTGGGAAAAGCGCCTCGGCAAACCCGAAGCGGCTGAAATCGCGCACGCGCATCGGATAGAGCCGGCCCAGCAGGTGATCGGTCTCGTGCTGGACGACGCGGGCATGAAAACCCTCGGCCACGCGCTCGATGGGATCGCCAAAGGGATCGAAGCCGCTATAACGTATCCGCGCCCAGCGCGGCACCACGGCGCGCAGGCCGGGCAGCGACAGGCACCCTTCCCAGTCTTCTTCTTCCTCGCCGCCGATGGGCGCGATGACGGGGTTGACCAGCACGGTGCGCGGCACGGCGGGTGCGCCGGGGTAGCGGGGGTTGGGCGCATCCGTGCCGAAGACCACCACTTGCCAATCGACGCCGATTTGCGGCGCGGCCAGGCCCGCGCCATCGGCGGCGCGCATGGTTTCCAGCAGGTCATGCACCAGCAGGTGCAGCGCGTCGCTGTCGAAGGCGGCCACGGGCCGCGCCACGCGCAGCAACCGGGGATCGCCCATCTTGAGAATTTCGCGGATCGCCATATTGAGCGTTGCGCGTGCGAGATGCCGCTTGCAAAGAAGCTTCTGCGCTCAACGCCAAACGCCGAACGCTCAACCTTCTTCACAAAGCCGGATAGTCCGTGTACCCCTGCGCGCCACCGCCGAAGAACGTGGCGGGCTGCGCCGGGTTCATTGGAGCGCCGCTCTTGAGCCGTTCGGTGAAATCCGGGTTGGCCAACACCATCTGGCCGTAGGCTTCCAGATCGGCCAGCCCGGCGGCCACGTCCGCGCCCGCCTGCTCGCGCGGGCGGCCGGGGCGGTTGAGGATCAGCGCGTTCTTCCAGAGCTTGCGGATGTCGCCCAGCAACGGCTCGTTGCCCAGGTGCATGAGGTGCAGATACACCAAGCCCAGCTTGCCCAGTTCGGCCACCAGATAGCGGTACAAATCCGGCCCCTGCGCGCCTTCGTCGATACCCCCCAGCGTGCTGCCCGGCGACAGGCGAATGGCGGTGCGGTCCGCGCCGATTTCCCCGGCAATGGCGGCGGCCACCTCCATGGCAAAGCGCGCGCGGTTTGCTACTGAGCCGCCGTATTCATCCGTGCGCGTGTTGGCGCTGGGCGCCAGGAACTGATGCACCAGATAGCCATTGGCGCCGTGGATTTCCACGCCATCGGCCCCGGCCTCGACCGCGCGGCGGGCGGCGTGGCGAAAGTCTTGCACGGTCTGGTGTATTTCCCCCGCGCTCAGGGCGCGCGGCGCGGGAATGTCCTGCATTCCCCTGGGCGTGAACATTTTTTGCCCGCCCGGCGCAATCGCCGAAGGCGCCACGCCCTGCCGGTGGTGCGGCGTGTTATCCGGGTGAGACATGCGTCCAGCGTGCATCAACTGGATGAAAAAGCGCCCGCCCTTGGTATGAACGGCCTCGGTAATCTTGCGCCAGCCGGCCACATGCGCATCGGTGCAGATGCCCGGCGTGCTCATGTAGCCCTGGCCGTCTTCACTGGGCTGCACGCCTTCGGACACGATCAGGCCGATGCCGGCGCGCTGCGCGTAATACTCCGCCGCCAGCGCCCCCGGCGTGCCATCGAACTGCGCGCGCGAGCGCGTCATGGGGGCCATCACCAAACGGTTGCGCAAGGTGGCGCGGCCCAGGCGGAACGAATCGAACAGGTTACTCATGACGGAATCCTCGAATGAAAGTCAATGAAAGCCAAAAACAAGCATGCCGCCTTCTGCGAAACGATGCTGGCGCGAACCAGCAAGGACGCGGCGGTGAACTGGCGCATGTGCGCCTCGGTCAATCCTTCGGACGGCGGGATGGCACGCACTTTATTGTCGAGCAGAAGTTGCGCCACCGACCGGCGGCCAGAAAACCCGTATGTCCTTTTCCATGGCTCAAAGCCTCTCCCGCTCGACATAGGCCCGCACGCCCGTGGGTTGGATGGCGGGGTAGCGGTGGTTCATCAGCGGATCGAGCCGGCCTTCGCCCCTGAGCATCGCGCGGTAGTACATCAGCGGCAGGAAAGCGCCGAAGTTCTGCTGGCCGCCCTTGACCAGTTCGGTGATCCGCGCGTCAAGCTCATCCAGTGAACCTAGCGTTTGAATTTTTAGCTTCTTGCCCGATCCGGCTTCGTAGGCTGCGACGATGCCCCAGAAGTCGAGCGCGTCACCGGCGATGGCGAACCTGCGCGGCACGGGGCGCTCGTCCGCCGCCGCCTCGGCGGTGTAGCGCGCGGTGTCCCCATAGGTCGTCCAGTGCATGGTCTGCTTGCCATCGCCCCAGACGTAGGCCGTTTGCGTTTGCGGATTGACCACGTTGATAAAGCCGAACAGCACGCCGCGATCCAGAAAACCACCATTGAGCACATGCACCACTTCCACCGGGCCGCGCTCGGCCTGCGCCAGATCGGCGAAGCGCCGGCGCCAGTCGGAAGTCACGATACGCCCCGGCGCGACCGTGAACATGTCCAGCGAAAAATCGGACGGAATAAACCTTCTCACGCCGCTTTGACGGGCCACTCGCAACAACTCGGTCTGGCCTTCGACGATCAGATCGGGGCCGCCCTGAATCGCCGAAATGATGGAGGCAGCGCCGCCGGCCCACCTTGATAGCGCGGCGGTGTCGTTGCGGCCAATCTCGCCTTCAACCACCTCCGCGCCTTGGGCGACCAGCCCCGCCACTTTGCCGCCGCTGCCGGGACGCACCAGCAGGCGCAAGCGCACCTCCGGTTTGGCCAGCAGCGCACGGGCGATGAGCGATCCCAAATGGCCGGAGCCGCCAGCCAGAGCAATCGTTTGCTTGTTCATGAAAACTCTCCATGGTTCGAGTTGAGGATACGGGCATCATCCCCGTGAACCATTTTGGGATAAAGGGGGCAGGATTCAAATCACTGATCCATAGGTGGAGCAATGCGGGCGGTCTTGCATTGCTTTCAGAGTATTTTTGTCAGTTGCGCGAAGGTCTTCCACCGCACGAACTCCATCGCTTGCGCGAACAGCGTCTTCCCTGCATTTATGGTGTTTTCCATTTTTGGAAAACAATTTTGTATTTATATGCTTGATTTTTGTTTTTAGCAATGCTCCAATCCGCTTCAAGGAAGCTTGACCTTCTAATGGAGTTTTTCATGAACATCACTGAAATTGTCCGTCATCGTCATAGCTGCAAGGCTTTTGACGCCACCCGCCAAATTCCTGCTGCGGATTGGGCGCACTTGAAGAACTTGCTGGTCAATGCACCGTCAGCCTTCAACTCCCAGCCTTGGCGTTTTATCGTTGCGCAGAACAACGAGGGGCGCGCGCGCATTCTGAAGGGAATGTCCGGGCCAAGCTTCGCTTTCAATGCAGTCAAAGTAAAAAACGCTTCCCATACGGTTGTTCTGTGCGCCAGAAAAAAACTCGACGCCTCTCACCTGGAAGCCGTGCAAGAAGCTGAAACTCAGGCCGGGCGTTATGCCTCGCCTGATATCAAGGCTATGGTATTGAATATGCGCGATCTCAGTGTCAAGGCTCACCGTGAAGACGGCACCGAAACCGAATGGCTTGCCCGTCAGGTTTATGTCGCACTGGGTTTTCTCCTGCTTGGCGTTGCAGCGCTCGGCATTGATGCCTGCGCGCTTGAAGGTTTTGATGCCGCGGCGCTTGACCGTGAATTGGAGTTGATTGAAACAGGCCATACCGCAGTCGCCGTGGTTATCCTGGGTTATCGCGCCCCAGATGATTTCAACGCGGCGCTGCCCAAGTCCAGATTGCCGGAAGCGCTGATACTGACGGAAATTTGACCGTGCGATACATTTATCCAAGGGGCTGACTGCGTCTGTTCACAGAAAAATACCTGAACATGTAGTCAACGAGAATTCGTACTCTTTGGGGAATCCGGCTGCCTCCCACGAGGATAAACAAATCGTGTTCCGGAACCTTCCATTGCGGCAACAGACGGACCAGTTGCCCCTTTTCTTCATGAGAAGCGGCAACATCTTCCCGCAGCAGTCCGACGCCATGTCCTCCCAACACCAGTTCTTGAACCAGCAAAGCGCTGCTGACCACGAATTTCGGGTTGGCATGTACAATGGATATTTTATCGCCGCAGCGTAATTCCCAAATCCCGCCAAAGCGGGAAAGTATTATACATGGCATATTACATAAATCTTGCGGAGCAGCAGGCATGGGATATTTTTCCAGCAGCTTGGGCGAGGCATATATAGCAGGAACTATGGTAAATAGTTTTTTCGCGACCAGCGATGAATCCGGCAGAGGCCCCTGGCGTAACACTACATCGTAAGGTTCCGATATAATATCTGGCGAATCTTCGACAAAATGAATGTTGAGTTGTATTCTCGGCCATTCGTCAAGAAAGGCGCTAAAAACTCCCTGCATCATTCCATGGTAGACATCGGCATACATGCTGACCCTGATTCGGCCCGAGGGCTGCAAAACGCTGGATGAAAAAGATTCCAATGCGTTGTCCGCCGCACCCATGATGAATTTGCAGTGCTCCAGCAAAAGCTCCCCGGCATCGGTGGTTCTTACGGAATGCGTGTCTCTGAGGAACAAGGGGTTCCCCAGTTTCTTCTCCAGCAGCCGTATCCGCCTAGAAACCGTGGCTACGCCAAGATCGAGAGCGTCGGCTGCCTTGCTGAAACTTTTATGTTTCGCGACCTCCACAAAAAGGGGCATATCAAGAAGAAGAGGATTCATGGTTACGAGTATCCGGTTAAACGGCCGGTGAACCCGCGCAGCCCCGGTTGCGTCTGGGCCAGATAGCAGGCGAGTTGATCCACCACGCCGTCGCCCCATTCCGAGGCGGCGATCAACTGCGCGATGCGGGCAAAATCGGCGGGTTGCGGGACGATGGTCACGGCTTTGAGCCTTGTCACGGAACTTGGATTTTCCCTGAACGTCCATCAGGCGATCCATTCACGGAGCACACGCACATGGAACATCTCAACGACATGGCCCTGTTTGTGGAAGTGGTCAAAGCCAAGGGCTTTCGTGGCGCGGCGGAGGCGACGGGAGTGCCCAATTCAACCCTGTCGCGGCGCATCGGGGCGCTGGAAAAATCCATCGGGCTGCGCCTGCTGCACCGCACGACGCGCAGGATCGAGCTGACCGAGGCTGGGCGCGTTTACTTCGAGCGTTGCAAACGCATCGTCGATGAGGCGCGGCTGGCGCACGAGCAACTGGGCGAAATGCTGACCCAGCCCGGGGGCGTGCTGCGCGCTTCGCTGCCGGTGGACTTTGCCGTGGGCTATCTGGCGCCGCTGATCGCGGAGTTCGCACGGCTGTATCCGGGCATCAGCTTCGAGTTCGACCTCGGCGCGCGCCGGGTCGATCTGGTGAGCGAGCCGTTCGACGTGGCGATCCGCATCGGCCAGTCGGAAAACTCGCAACTCATCACGCGCACGCTGACCACGCTCACGCCCTGTCTGTACGCCTCGCCCGGCTACCTTCAGCAGGCGGGCGAGCCGCGCCAGCCCATCGAACTGGAACGGCACCAATGCTTAGGCCCGGCCAGCCCAGGCACATGGACCTTGCACCACGGCAAGAAAAGCGTCACGGTGCACACCAGCGGGCGCTTCAAGCTCAATAACGTCGGCATGGCCCGGCGCCTGGCCACGCTGGACATGGGTCTGATCCTGATGCCGCAGGCCGCCATCGCCGATGATCTGGCCAGCGGCAAACTGCGCCGCGTGCTGCCCGAATGGCACGGCGCTCCGATCCCCGTTTGCGCCCTCACCGAAACCCGCCTGCTGCCGGCCAAAACGCAACGCTTCATCGAATTTTTGCGCGAGCGGCTGGACCCGGCGGCGGCGACCGAAGTGGCTTCGCGCACACGCCAATCAGTTGGATTTCGGCGCGACAGATGACACCCGTGTCTTCGTAGGGGCGAAAAATCTTTCGCCCCTACATTCGTGCTCCATCGCCAACTTGTTGATTTTTAAGAAATTTAGATGCAATCGCCCTGGGCTAAAAGCCTGTTACCGCTTTTGCGCCTCCGGCGGCGCCGCGCGCAGATATTGCGCGGGCCAGCGCCCTGTCTGGCCGAGCGCCTGCGCGGCGTGCAGCGGCCAATGGGGGTCGCGCAGGCTTTCGCGGCCCAGCAAAACCATATCGGCCTGGCCCGTGCGAATGATGTGATCGGCCTGCGCCGCTGCGGTGATAAAGCCCACGGCGGCCGTGGGCAGCGCGGTTTCGCGGCGGATGCGTTCGGCAAACGGGGTCTGAAAGCCCGGACCGGCGGCAATTGCGGCGTCCGGCGTCAGACCGGCGGAGGAAACATCCACCATGTCCACGCCCAGCGCGCCGAGATCGCGGCAGAGGGCGACCGTTTCATCGGCATTCCAGCCGCCATCCACCCAGTCGGTGGCGGAAAGGCGAATCAGCAACGGCAAATCATCGGGCCACTCCTTGCGCACGGCCTTGACCACTTCGCGCACCAGGCGGGTGCGATTGGCAAAACTGCCGCCCCAGCCGTCGGTGCGGCGATTGGCCAGCGGCGACAGGAATTGATGGAGCAGATAACCGTGGGCGGCGTGAATCTCGACGGCCCGGAAACCGGCCGCGTGGGCGCGGCGGGCAGCGGCGGCGAAAGCGGCAATGACTTCGGCGATGCCCGCCTCGTCCAGCGCCTGCGGCGTGGCATAGCCTTCGCCGAACGATAGCGCCGAGGGCGCAACGGTCGGCCAGCCGCCGGCGCTGGCGTCCAGCGAGACTTGCGGCTGCCAGCCCAGGCCGATTGAACCCTTGCGTCCGGCATGGGCAAGCTGGATCGCGGCGGCGCAGCCCTGCGCATGGGCAAAGCGGACAATGCGCGCCAGCGGCTCAATGTGCCGGTCGTCCCACAGCCCCAGATCTGCCGGGCTGATGCGCCCTTCAGGCACAACGCCCGTCGCCTCGACAATCATCAAGGCCGCGCCGCCGACAGCGCGGCTGCCGTAGTGGACGGCATGCCATTCCGAGGCGGTGCCATCCTCGGCGGAATACTGGCACATCGGCGAAATGCCGATACGGTTGGACAGTGCAAGCGAGCGCAGTTGCAGGGGAGCAAACAGATGGGCAGGCATGAGACAAATCCTCGTGACGATGGTGGGAGAAAACCGGATGATAAAGACGATCATGGAAAATCACGGCCATGAGACTGAAAATCCGGAAATGGGGCCATGGGCGGGAGTTCTGGTGATGATCACCACGCCCCAAAGGAAACGGGAATTACAAGCAAAATCACCTAATTAGGCACATACCTCAGATAGAAGTGAAGGAGGCTGCATGTGGCTTGGAGCGTTTGCTATTCTTTTTGCGCCGCTTGCCCCCCACCCTAACCCTCCCCCGCACGCGGGGGAGGGAATCTGAACTCCTTCCCCCGCGTGCGGGGGAAGGCCGGGATGGGGGCAGCGGCGCGACAGTCTTATCTGAGGTATGTACCTAATCAGGCAAAATCAGGATATAACCCAGTGTGGGCTTAGACTTGGAGCTACATTGTTGATAGCGTCACCCCGGCGCATTCAGCATCTCCAGCATCCGCGCTTCGTCGATGACCGCCACGCCCAATTCCCGCGCCTTGGCGAGTTTGCTGCCCGCTTCCTCGCCCGCGACGACGTAGCTGGTTTTCTTGCTCACCGAATCGGTCACTTTGGCACCGGCGGCTTCGAGTTTGGCCTTGGCCGCATCGCGGGTCAGGGTGGGAAGCATGCCGGTGAGCACGAAGGTTTTGCCGGCCAGCGGCAGCAGCGCAGCGGGCGCGGGCGCGCCTTCGGGCCAGTGCATGCCCACGGCGCGTAATTGCTCGACCACCTCGCGGTTGTGCGGCTGGGCAAAAAAGGTGTGAACGCTACGGGCCACCACCGGGCCGACATCGGGCACTTGCAGCAACTGTTCAAGGCCTGCATTCATCACGGCATCAAGCGCGCCGAAATGGCCGGCCAGATCCCTGGCCGTGCTCTCGCCCACGTGGCGAATGCCCAGCGCGTACAAAAAACGCGCGAGCGTGGTCTGCTTCGATTTTTCTAGCGCATCTTCCAGATTGCGTACCGATTTTTCGGCCATTCGGTCCAAGCCGGCGTAGTCTTGGCGGCGCAGGCGGTACAGGTCGGGCAGGGTCTGCACTTTGCCTTGTTCGACGAGCTGCTCGGCCAGCTTTGCGCCCAAGCCCTCGATGTCCATCGCGCGCCGCGCTGCAAAGTGCAGGATGGCCTGCCTGCGCTGCGCCGCGCAGAACAGGCCGCCGGTGCAGCGGTAATCGGCCTCGCCTTTTTCGCGCACCGCCGCGCTGGCGCAGATCGGGCACTGGCGCGGCATTCGGAAGTTGGGCACATAAGGGAATCTCTGAGCAAGTCCCTCGCGGCTGGCGCATCCTGGATCCGGGCGGTCGGCTTCGTTGCAAATGCTCGCGATACCACTTGGTATCGCTGCGCTTTGCGCCTCGCAGCCCATCCCGAATCCGGGCGCGCCCGCTCGCGCAGACTCGCTCAGAGATTCCCTCTCGCGCTTCCCCGTAGCGGGCGGCGCCACGCCGACGATTTCAGGGATCACGTCACCCGCGCGCCGCACGATGACTCTGTCCCCCACGCGCACGCCCTTGCGCCGCAGCTCGAACAGGTTGTGCAGCGTCACGTTCGATACCGTGGTGCCGCCGACGAACACCGGATCAAGCCGCGCCACCGGCGTGAGCCTGCCGGTGCGGCCCACCTGCACGTCGATGCCAAGAACGGTGGTGATCTGCTCTTGCGGCGGATATTTGTGCGCCACCGCCCAGCGCGGTTCGCGCGAGACGAAACCCAGCCGGCGTTGCAGCGCCACCGAATCCACCTTATAGACCACGCCGTCGATGTCGAACGGCAGCCCGGCGCGCTCGCGGCCCATCTGCTCGTGGAACGCCGCCAGCGCCTGCGCCCCCTGCGCGCGCCGCGATTGGCACGCCACCGGAAAGCCCCAGGCGCGCAACTGCTCCAGACTATCGAACTGCGTCTGGCAAGCGGGCGCATCAAAAGAGCACTCGCCCAGCCCGTAGGCGAAAAAGCTCAGGCGGCGTGCCGCCGCAATTGCCGGATCAAGCTGGCGCACCGCGCCCGCGGCGGCGTTGCGCGGGTTGACGAACAGCTTTTCGCCCTTTTGCCCGGCGGCGATCTTTTCACGCTGGCGCGCATTGAGCGCCTCGAAGTCGTCCCGCCGCATATACACCTCGCCGCGCACTTCCACCACTTGCGGCGCCCCGCCCTGCAAGCGCAGCGGAATCTGGCCGATGGTGCGGATGTTGTGCGTCACGTCCTCGCCGGTTTCGCCGTCGCCGCGCGTGGCCGCCTGCACCAGCGCGCCGCGCTCGTAGCGCAGGCTGATGGCCAGGCCGTCGAACTTCAATTCGCAACAATAGTCCAGCGGCGGCGCATCGGGCAGCAGGCCCAGCTCGCGCCGCATCCGCGCATCGAAGGCGCGCGCGCCTTCGGCACTGATGTCGGTCTCGGTGCGGATCGAAAGCATCGGCAGCTTGTGGCGCACCTTGGCAAAACTTTCCAGTGCCGCGCCGCCCACACGCTGCGTGGGCGAATCGGGGGTGCGCAATTCGGGGTGCGCAGCTTCCAGCTCTTGCAGGCGCGCAAACAGGCGGTCGTACTCCGCGTCGGGAATTTCCGGCGCGTCCAGCACGTAGTAGAGGTGCGCATGGTGGCGCAACTGCTCGCGCAGCCGGGCCGCTTCATCCATTGGGGCAAGATCGGGCATGGGTTCGATTGTGCCGAGTGGCTGCCCTGCGCTCACGGCGCCGTCATGCGCGCAGGAGGCTTCGCCAGCGCAACCCACGCCCGCGAAACCGATGCGCCCAGCACCATCGCGCCGCCGAGCATAGCCCACGGCCCCGGCTTTTCGCCGAGCGCGAGCATCACCCACACGGGGTTGAGGATGGGTTCAAGCACCGGAATCAGCACCGCCTCCAGCGCCGAAACGTGCCGGATCGCCCACGCATAAAGGAAGTACGACAACCCCAGTTGCACCGTGCCCAGCAGCGCCAGCGCCAGCCAGCCGCGCGTATCGAGCGCGGGCGCGGCTGCCAGCGCGGGCGCGCACACGATGCCGGCCAGCAGCGTGCCCAGGATGATCGAATCCACCGGCGCGGCATCTTTTTGCTTGCGCAGCAAGATCGCCACGAAGCCGAAAAACACGCCGCTCGCCAGCCCCACGGCGTTGCCCCACAAATGCCCGGCGCTCAACTGGCCGGCAAAGAAAAGGCTGACCCCGCCAAGCGTGGCGGCTATGGCGATCCAGTCGGCGCGGCCCGGCTTCTCGCGCAGAATCCACGCGCCAAACAGTGCCACCCAGACCGGGCTGGTGTATTGCAGCAAGATCGCGTTGGCGGCGGTGGTCAGCTTGGTCGCCACCACCAGGCACACGGTGCACCCGGCATGGCAAACCGCCGTCGCCAGCGTCAGCGGCGTGAGCGTCAAGCGCCTTGGGCGCACCATGAGCAAAAGAAAAGCCGCCGCGAAAAAACTGCGCCCGCCCGCCACCGCCAACGGCGTCCAGGGGATCGACTTGATGAGCAGCCCGCCCAGGCTCCACAGCAGGGCTGTGAGAAAAAGCGTCAGGACGGCGTTTCTGTGCTGCATGGGAGCGGATATGCCGGAACCGGGGAATTTCAAACCAAATAGGCCAATAACCTATGTGTGGTATTGGTTTGTGGCTAGCATTATAATAGCGAAATAACCGCTCATGCGTTTTCCAAAGCGCCACGGCCAAAAACCGTAAATGTGGCATAGGGCGATAGTTTGCGTTGCAGAAAATCACTCACCGCAGCGCCGACTTGGGGTAAATAAAGCGGTTTCACGGTTTTTTCCAGCCCATCGCTGAAAGCCAAGCAGATAGAACAAGGTTGCGGCCAGAATTTTGAAGGCGGCGGCAGCATGATCGTCACGCCGCGCAACGTTGACAGCGGTTCCTTGATTCGTGTCGGCCATACGTAGCCGTTCAACTCCAGCGTGAGCGTGTCCTGATCCACCCGCACGAGAGGCCGCCCAAACGGGAAGCGGCGGCGTTCGATTCGAATCAGCAGCAAAGAGAGCAATATGACCAGTGAAACTCCTGCCGCCCAATACCATAACACATCATTCAATGGCATGTGCCGGGATGAATCAAAAAATCTGACGCCAGCCTGAAGAAATATGACGATCAGCAAAATAATATACGATTTGATATACGTCTGGCTCCAGGTCATTGACAAATAGAGCGTACCGTCCTGCTCGACAATGGAATAGCCGAACCACTTGTGCCACCAGCTTTGCCGCGTTGACTCCATGGGATCACTCCTTTGCTGCTTTCATGCACCATCATAATGCCAATTCATTGACCTTGAAAACCACGAAGAGCGGACAGCTTGCGCCGCAATTGGAACCGCCATTTTTCGATGATTTTTTGCACTGTGCGCGAAGAATGACGCCTCTTTCTCGCCCCATGCTCAACCTTCAACGCCACCCCCCTGCCCTACACTCGCCGCCATGCAACCGGAAGCGCCTGCCGCCGATGTTGAACATGGGGCCAGTTCGGCTCCGGCGCCGTTTTGGCCCGGGCTGAACCGGCGTGGGGCGGAGTGGCTGGGCAATTTCGGGGCGCTGGCGGCGGTGCTGCTGTTTCTGGCGGTGGTGGCGGCGTCGTTCTGGTATTTGCGGCAGGAAGAAGCGCGGCGCGAGCAGGAGGCGGTCGAGCGCGATGTGGAGTATGCCGGGCAGCGGCTGCGCTTGCACATGCAGGAGCGGCAGGAGCTGGTGATGCGGCTGGCGCGCGAGATGGCCGATGGCGAGGTGCGCCAGACCCGGTGGTTTCACGCGCACGCTGAGTCGCTGATGGCGCAATATCCGGGACTGCTGGCGCTTTCGTGGATCGACGCGCAGCAGCGCGTGCTGGCGACGCAGGCTTCGCCCAGCGTGGCGGCGCCGCGTCCATGGACGGACGGGCAAAACCTGCTGCGCCACGCGGCAACCGGGGCCGGTTACGCCCAGGCGCGCGATTCGGGCCAGCCGGTGTATGCGCAGCCGGTGACCGGCGGGCAGGAGGAGCCGATTTTGCAGTTGCACGTGCCGCTGGTCTCGCACGGCCAGTTCGCGGGTGATCTGCTGGCCGAGTATTCGATTGACGGGCTGCTGCGCTACGACGTGCCTTCGGACGTGCTGGCCCGGTACGCCGGGGCGCTGCTGGACGGCCAGGGGGGGCGGCTGCTGGCAGGGCAGTCGATTCCCGACCGACCGGCGCTGAACGCAGATCTGCCGTGGGCCGCGAAGGCCATTGCTTATGAGTTGCCGGTTGCGCCGGTGGGCGCTGGCCTGGTGTTGCGCGCGCAGGCGTGGCGCACGTCGCAAAGCGTGCTGGGCGGGGCGCTGTTCTGGCTGGCGGCGGCGCTGTCGCTGCTTACGGTGTGGGTGCTGCTGGTCAACTGGCGCCAGATGCGCCGGCGCCAGCAGGCGCAGGCGGCGCTGCAGGCGGAAACCTCGTTTCGCCGCGCGATTGAAAACTCAATGATGACGGGGATGCGCGCGCTCGATCTGCAAGGGCGCATTACCTACGTGAACCCGGCCTTTTGCCAGATGACGGGCTGGAGCGAGGGCGAGCTGGTGGGCTGCGTGGAGCCTTTTCCCTACTGGCCCGATGAAGACCGGCAGGCGCTTGCGGCCCGCTTGCGCGAGGAGTTGGCCGGAGCGATTGCTGCGCCGGGTTTTCAGATGCGGGTGCGGCGCAAGAATGGCAGCATTTTCGATGCCCGGATGTACATATCGCCGCTGATCGACGGCACGGGCAAACACCGGGGCTGGATCGCATCGATCACCGACATTACCGAGCCGAGCCGCGTGCGCCAGCAGTTGGCCGCCTCCAACGCGCGCTTTACCAACGTGCTGGAGGCGCTAGACGCCTCGGTTTCAGTGGCGCCGATGGGCAGCGCCGAACTGCTGTACGCCAACCGCATGTACCGCCTGTGGTTCGACGGCGCCACCAGCGCCGGGCACCTGCTGCTGCTGGAGCAGGCGGGCACGCCAGAAAACGCCGCCGCTTCACCCCCCGGCGAGGCCGGCGACGACGAACTGGCCGGCCTGCCGCTCGCTAGTCTGGCGGCCAGCCAGCCCGAGCGCGCGGAGGTGTACGTGGAGCCACTGGGCAAGTGGCTGGAAGTGCGCTCGCGTTACCTGCACTGGGTGGACGGGCGGCTGGCGCAGATGGTGATTGCCACCGACATCACGGCGCGCCGGCAGGCCGAGGAACTGGCCGCCGCGCAAGCCGAGCGCGCGCAGGCTTCCAGCCGCCTGATCGCCGTGGGCGAGATGGCTTCCAGCGTGGCGCACGAGTTGAACCAGCCGCTGACGGCGATCAGCAACTACTGCACCGGCATGATCGCCCGCGTGAAGGACGGCGGGCTGGGCCAGAGCGAGTTGCTGGGCGCGCTGGAAAAAACGGCGCGCCAGGCGCAGCGCGCCGGGCAGGTGGTGCAGCACATCCGCGGCCTGGTGCAGCGCAGCGCGCCGCGGCGCAGCGCGACGCAGGTGGCCGCCATCGTCGAGCAGACGGCAGAACTGGCCGAGGCTGAACTGCGCCGCCGCCAGGTGCGTCTGGAGCGCCACGTGGCGGCGGATTTGCCGCCGGTCATGGCCGATCCGATCCTGATCGAGCAGGTGCTGCTCAATCTGATCAAAAACGGCGCCGAGTCCATCGATGCCGCGCAGCGCGAGCCGGCCCGCCGGCGCGTGGAATTGCGCGTGCAGGCCGCCGAGGCGGACGGCCAGCCGGTGGTGCAATTCAGCGTGACCGATGCCGGCGCCGGCATTGCGCCAGAGGCGTTTGGCCGCCTGTACGAGGTTTTCTTTTCCACCAAGCGCGAGGGGCTGGGCATCGGCCTGAATCTGTGCCGCTCCATCATCGAGTCGCACCAGGGGCGGATACAGGCGGAGAATATCTACAATGAAGATCGCATCGCGGGATGCCGCTTCACTTTCTGGCTTCCGGCGTGAGCCGTGCCAACGCCGCGCTCAACCACTCCTCCTTCAGTCATGGCCTTCCGATCCAAGAGAGGTACCGTGTACGTCATCGACGATGACGAGGCGGTGCGCGACTCCATCCAGTGGCTGCTCGAAGGACAGTACTTCCGCGTGCGCTGCTTCGAGTCGGCGGAGGCGTTTTTGGCACGCTTCGACCCGCGCGAAGTGGCCTGCCTGCTGGCCGACATCCGCATGGACGGCATGACCGGGCTGGAGCTGCAAGACCGCCTGATCGAGCGCGATTCGCCGCTGCCCATCGTCTTCATCACCGGCCACGGCGACGTGCCCATGGCCGTCGATACGATGAAAAAAGGCGCCACCGATTTCATCCAGAAGCCGTTTCAGGGCGAGCGGATCATCGCCGTGGTGGAAAAGGCGCTGGAACACGCCAAGGCCGCCTTCAGCGAATACCAGCAGGCGGCCGCCCGCGAGGCTTTGCTGACCAGGCTGACGCGCCGCCAGTTGCAGGTGCTCGAAGGCGTGGCCGCCGGGCGGCTGAACAAGCAGATCGCCGATGACTTGCACCTGAGCATCAAGACAGTGGAATCGCACCGCGCCATCATCATGAAAAAAATGGGCGCCGGCAATGTGGCCGACCTGATCAAGATCGTTCTGGGTCAGAACGAAACCAAGTAAGGTTGAGCGTTTGGCGTGAAAATCCACGCGGCATCTCTCTCGCTCAACGCTCAACACTCAACGGTAAACCACCATGACCGCACAACTCATCGACGGCAACGCCCTGGCGCGCACAGTGCGCGCCGAAGTCGCCGGGCGCGTGGCCGCCCTCCAACAGCGCGGCATCACGCCGCGCCTAACCGTGTTTCTGGTCGGCGACAACCCGGCCAGCCAGGTTTATGTGCGCAACAAAGTCGCCGACAGCGAACAGACCGGCCTTGCGGCCACGCTGGAGCGTTACCCCGCCGCCCTGCCGCAAGCCGAGCTGTTGGCGCGCATCCGCGCCCTTAACGCGGATGCGCGCGTGCACGGCATTCTGGTGCAACTGCCGCTGCCCGTGCACCTGGACGCGCAAGCCGTCATCGAAACCATCGCACCCGAAAAAGACGTGGACGGTTTTCACGTCGCCAGCGCGGGAGCGCTCATGGTCGGGCGGCCCGGCTTTCGCCCCTGCACGCCCTACGGCTGCATGAAGATGATCGAAAGCATCGGCTACGGCCTGAAAGGCAAACACGCCGTCGTCATCGGCCGCAGCAACATCGTCGGCAAGCCGATGGCGCTGATGCTGCTGGCGCAAAACGCCACCGTCACCGTCTGCCACAGCGCCACGCGCGATCTGGCGCGGCACACGCGCGAGGCCGACGTGATCGTGGCCGCCGTAGGCAAACGCAACGTGCTCACCGCTGACATGGTGAAACCCGGCGCGCTCATCATCGACGTGGGCATGAACCGCGACGATGCGGGCAAGCTCTGCGGCGACGTGGATTTCGCCGGCGTCAGCCAGGTGGCCGGCTGGATCACCCCCGTCCCCGGCGGCGTCGGCCCCATGACCCGCGCCATGCTGCTGGTCAACACCATCGAGGCGGCGGAAGCGGCAGCATCTTGATACTAAGGAACCTCTGAACAACCCTGTCACCCCAACCCCGCCAGAGCCGCGTTAAAGGCAGATGATGACGATGACCCACCTGAGCGGACAAACCATGAAGCAGATGAGCCTGAGCGCCAACGGCTTTGACAAAGCGCCGCTGCGCACGCGCCGACAACAGGTTCTCGAAGAAATGGAGCGCGTCGTGCCCTGGAACGAGTGGGTAGCGCTGATCGCTGCGCACACCCCCGCGGGCAGCGGCCCCAAGGGCGCACGTCCCCCTTTTGCCTTGCACACCATGGCTGCGCATCCACTTTCTCCAGCAGTGGTACGGCCTGTCCGATCCGGCCATGCAACAAGCGCTGCACGACATCCCGCTGTACCGCAACTTTTGCCAGCTTGATGCCACGCAAACGCGCCTGCCTGATGAAAGCACCATCCTGAAGTTTCGCCACCTGCTGGAGCGCCACCAACTGGCCGGTATAGTCAATCCCCCAAATAATCGGAGGTCCCGATCATCTCATCCAGCGCGTCACCAACTTTGCACCAGCGGCCCTTGAGATTGGCCCAGAGCTTTTCAATTGGGTTGAGATCAGGACTGTAGGGCCGCCAGTACAGCAGTTGACAGCCAGCGTGCTCCACCAAGCGGCGCGTGTGCTCTGACTTGTGAAAGCTGGCGTTGTCCAGCACCATGGTGCTACCGCTGGCCCATTGCGGCAACAGCATGTGCTCCAGCCACTGGTTGAATACTTCCCCGTGTTGCAGGTGCCTTCAAAGAGCATGGAGGCCATGAGTTTGCGCTCACGACGGGTGCGCGGTCTTTGTTGGCTGTTTTGCAGACCATGAACCTTGTGCCCCCTGCGCGCCCAGCCATGTGTGCGGTGGGCGCTGGCAACAAAGCCGGTTTCATCCAGATACACCAGCGCTCGTCCTCTGGAACGTTCTCGCCCGTGGCGCAGCAGGTACTTTTTGCGCTGGAGCGCGCTTGCTGGGGTGAACGCTTGGGCGTAACGCAGCGTTTTTTTACAGGTGATCTTCATGGCTTTGAGCGC
>JAIRVJ010000153.1 GCA_031253955.1 Burkholderiaceae bacterium
TTCGGGCCGCGAGGTGCGCGCCTCCAGCGGCATCGGCATGAGCTGGATTTCGCCGCTCGGGCCGCTGCGCTTCGCGCTGGCTTTTCCCATGCGCAAGAAGCCCGGAGATAGAATCGAAAGGTTGCAGTTTCAAGTCGGGACGTCGTTTTGATGAAGTTCGTTTTTCGTAGCGTGATCGGGGCCGCGTTTTGCTACGCCATGCTGGCGTCGGCGGGCGTGTGGGCACAGTCCCAAAACCAGGCTCAGAACCAGCCCAGGGAGAACGGCGGGGGAGCGCGCATCGGTTTCATCAACACCGATCGCGTGCTGCGCGAGGCCGCTTTGGCCCAAGCCGCACAGGCCAAGCTGGAGCAGGAGTTCTCGCCGCGCGAGAAGGCGATCAACGACTTGGGCGCGGCGCTCAAGACCGCTTCCGACCGCTTCGAGCGTGACGCGCCCACTCTCTCCGACAGCCAGCGGCAAGCGCGCCAGCGTCAGTTGATGGACCAGGACCGCGAGTTCCAGCGCAAGCGCGGCGAATTTCAGGACGACCTGAACTCGCGCCGGCAGGAGGAGCTGCAAAAGGTCATCGAGCGCGCCAACACCGTGGTCAAGCAGATCGCCGAGGCCGAGAAGTACGACGTGATCCTGCAAGAAGCGGTCTTTGTCAACCAGCGGCTGGACATCACCGACAAGGTGATCAAAGCGCTCGACGCCGCCAAATAACCCCCTCGCCGTGACGCTGCAAGCCGGAGCCATTACCCAGGCGCTTGGCGGCAAGCTGCTGGGCGACCCCGCGCGCGTTATCGCGCGCCTGGCGCCGCTTGAAAGCGCCCGGCCCGACGAGCTGGCCTATCTGGCCGATGCGCGTCTGGCGCACTGGCTGGCTTCCACGCAGGCTGGCTGCCTGATTGTCGGCCCCGCGCAGGCGCAGGCGGCGGCGGCGCGCGGCGACTGCATCGTGGCTGACGATCCGCTGCTGTATTTCGCGCGTCTGACGCAACTGTGGAAGCAGCGGCACGGCGGCGCGGCGCGGCCCGGCATTCATCCGAGCGCGGTGGTGGAAGACGGCGCTTGGGTCGATCCGTCGGCCAGCGTCGGCGCGCTTTCGTTCATCGGGCGCGGCGCGCGCATCGGCGCGCATACCGTGATCCGCGAGCGCGTCACGGTGGCCGAAGGCTGCGCCATCGGCGCGCGCTGCCTCATTGAAAGCGGCGCGGTCATCGGCGGCGACGGCTTCGGTTTTGCGCCGCACGAGGGCGCGTGGGTGAAGATCGAACAACTTGGCGCGGTGCGCATCGGCGACGACGTGGAAATTGGCGCCAACACCTGCATCGACCGCGGCGCGCTTCAGGATACGGTGATCGAAAACGGCGCTAAGCTCGACAACCTGATCCAGATCGGCCACAACTGCCGCATCGGCCAGCACACCATCATGGCCGGTTGCGTCGGCGTGGCCGGCAGCGCGCACATCGGCGCGCATTGCGCGGTGGGCGGGGCGGGCATGATTTCGGGCCATCTGAGCATCGCCGACAACGTCACCATTTCGGGCGGCACGCTGGTGCCCGATTCGATCACGAAGCCGGGCCATTACACCGGCATCTACCCCATCGCCGACGATGCGGCGTGGAAGAAAAACGCCGCCGCGCTCAGGCGCCTGTACGAGTTGCGCGCCCGCGTCAAGCGGCTGGAGCAGCGTCTGAATCTTTCCCACCAGGAATGAACACCATCATGGACATCTGCCAGATTCTCGCCAAGCTGCCGCACCGCTATCCCTTTTTGCTGGTGGATCGGGTGCTCGACATCGACCTGCAAGCCAAGGCCGTGCGGGCTGTCAAGAACATCACCGTCAACGAACCGTGCTTTACCGGCCATTTCCCGGAGCGCCCTGTTTTTCCCGGCGTGCTGATTCTGGAAGCCCTGGCGCAAAGCTGCGCGCTGCTGTCGTTCCAGATCGAAGGCATTGACGCGCTCGACGATGATTCGGTGTTCTATCTGGTAGGCATCGACGGCGCGCGCTTCAAGCGCCCGGTGGTTCCGGGCGACCAGCTCATGCTGCACGGCGCGCTGGACCGCGTGCGCGCCGGCATCTACAAATTCAACTGCCGCGCCGAGGTCGATGGCGACACCGCCGCCGAAGCCCAGATCATGTGCACCATGCGCCGCGTGGCCTGATCGCCTGGCTCATGGCGCGCGACATTCACCCCACGGCGCTGGTCGATCCGCAGGCCGAACTGGCCGACGGCGTTGGCATCGGCCCCTACGCCGTCATTGGAGCGCACGTGCGCATCGGCGCGGGCACGCGCGTGGGGGCGCACTGTGTGATCGAAGGACGCACCACCCTGGGCGCCCATAACCGCATCTACCAGTTCGCCAGCCTGGGCGCGCCGCCGCAAGACAAGAAATACGCGGGCGAAGACACGGCGCTGGTCATCGGCAACGGCAACACCATCCGCGAGTTCGTCACCATCAACACCGGCACCGTGCAAGACACAGGCACAACGCGCCTGGGCGACGACAACTGGATCATGGCCTACGTGCACATCGCGCACGACTGCCAACTGGGCAGCCACCTGATTCTGGCCAACGCGGTGCAACTGGCCGGGCACGTGCATCTGGGCGACTGGGTGTTTCTGGGCGGTTTGACCGGCGTGCACCAGTTCGTGCGCGTGGGCGCGCACGCCATGACCGCGTTCCAGACCCGGCTGGCGCAAGACGTGCCGCCCTTCGTCACCGCCGCCGGCAGCCCGGCGCAAGCGCAAAGCATCAATGCCGAGGGTTTGAAGCGGCGCGGCTATTCAGCCGAGCGTATCGCGCTCATCAAGCAGATATACCGCCTGCTCTACCGCAAGGACCTGACGCTGGAAGCCGCGCGCCAGCAAATCGACGCCCTGCGCGGCGAACTGGCCGAGGCCGACGCCGATATCGCGCTGATGCAAGATTTTCTGGCCTCGGCCACGCGCGGCATTGTGCGCTGACGCATGGATCCGTTTTTTGCGATGGTCGCCGCCGAAGCCTCCGGCGATTTGCTGGCGGGGCATTTGCTGGATGCGCTCAAAGCGCGCTGGCCGGGCTTGCGCGCGGCGGGCATTGGCGGGGCGGAGATGGCGCGGCGCGGCTTTCAGGCGTGGTGGCCCATCGAAAAACTTTCGGTGCGCGGCTATCTTGAGGTGCTGCCGCGCCTGCCCGCGCTGCTGCGCATCCGGCGGCGGCTGGGCGAGCGGCTGCTGGCCGGGCGGCCTGACCTCTTCATCGGCGTGGATGCGCCGGATTTCAACTTCGATCTGGAAGCGCGCCTGAAGGCGGGCGGCGTCAAAACGCTGCACTTCGTCAGCCCGTCGTTCTGGGCCTGGCGGCCCGAAAAACTCGCCAAGCTGCGCCGCGCCGCGGACCATGTGCTGTGCCTGTTTCCGTTCGAGCCTGATCTGCTGGCCGAGGCGGGCATTGCCGCCACTTACGTTGGCCACCCGCTGGCGGGTGCGCTGGCGTTCGATCCCGATCCCATTGCCGCGCGGCGTGCGCTTGGCCTGGCCGAACAGGGCACGGTGGTAGCCTTGCTGCCGGGCAGCCGCGCGGCGGAGGTGCGGCACCTGGGTTCAAGGTTTTTTCGGGCTGCTGCGCTTATCCAACAAGCGCGTCCAGCTACTGAATTCATAGTGCCTGTGGTGCCGCACCTGATGCCCGCCATGCAAGCGGCGGCGCGCGCCAGCGGTTTGGGCGCTGCGCTGCATCTGCTGCAAGGCCAATCGCACGCGGCACTGGCGGCGTGCGACGTGGCGCTGATCGCCAGCGGCACCGCCACGCTGGAAGCGGCGCTGCTGGGCCGCCCGATGGTCATCGCCTACGCCATGCCCGCCTTCAGCTACCGGCTGATGCACGGCAAGCGGCTGCTGCCGTGGATCGGCCTGCCCAACATCCTGTGCGCGCCGCGCCAGTGGCAGCAGCGCCCGGCGGCTCTTGCCCCGCACCTCTGGGCCGGCCAGCCTGAAGCGCCTTTCATCGTGCCGGAACTGATTCAAGACACCGCCACGCCCCAGGCGCTGGCGCGCGCCGCGCTCGATTGGCTGGACGCGCCGGAGAAAATCGCGCAACTCAAGCAGCGGTTTTTTTTGTTGCACCAGCAACTGAACTGCGACACCGCCCAACTCGCCACCCATGCCATCGAAACGCTTCTTGCGCGCTGAACAGGCCGCCCTGGACTGGCACGCACCCGGCTTGGTCGCGGGCGTCGATGAAGCCGGGCGCGGCCCGCTGGCCGGGCCGGTGGTGGCCGCCGCCGTGATGCTCGACGCGCGCCGGCCCATCGCCGGGCTGAACGATTCAAAAAAACTCACCGCCCGCCGGCGCGAACAATTGTTCGACGAAATCTGCGACAAGGCGCTGTGCTGCGCCATTGCCGAGGCGTCGGTGCAGGAAATCGAGCGCCTCAACATTCTGCAAGCCACCCTGCTGGCCATGCAGCGCGCCGTGGCCGGGCTGCGCCTGCCCCCGGCCAAGGTGCTGGTCGATGGCAACCGCCTGCCCGAATTGCCCATGCTGGCCGAAGCCATCGTGGGCGGCGACGCCAAGGTCGATTGCATCGCCGCCGCCTCCATCCTCGCCAAAGTCCACCGCGACCGCTGGTGCGCCCAGATCGACGCCCAATGGCCCCAATACGGCTTTGCCGCGCACAAAGGCTACGGCACCCCCGAACACCTGGCCGCCCTGACCCGCCACGGCCCTTGCCCGCTACACCGGCGCGGTTTTGCGCCGGTCAAGGCGGC
>JAIRVJ010000048.1 GCA_031253955.1 Burkholderiaceae bacterium
GCGCGCCTGAAGCAGTATCGGGCCATTGCCACGCGCTACGACAAAACCGCTGTGGCCTTTCTGGGGGCCATCCATCTGGCTGCTTCTATGGTTTGGCTTGTTTGATGACACGCTCTAGAGCGGTTTTGAGTCAAGTGTTGATACTTCTATTCGTGGCAGGCGCTGCCTTGTAGGGGCGAAAAAATTTTCGCCCCTACAAGGCAGCGCCTCATTCAAGGTGCCACGCTCTTTCGCTTATATGGATGCCTCCCGGCAATAGGCACAGCTGGCATTGTGTCATGAAGAAGTCGGCTGCTTTCCTTATATCCGGCCTTGTGTGTGGCTGGCCTTCGGTCTATCACGTTTGGGGCACTTCGATGCCGTATCCATTCCGGGGATCCATCTTGCGCGCCAGCACAGGATGCAACACCTCAAACAGATACGTCGTTTATCTCCATGCCCCTGCTCGACTCCCCGTGGGGAGGGAGGCAGCCATTACATCTACTGTGCTGAGGTAGATACCAAATCAGGATAAAACATTGGCAAACATGTGCTGGAACAGGGCAACATGCTATAGCTTGATGTGCAAGTGCAAACGAACCACCTGCCGCCGAAGGGTTTTCTGCTCCCTCCCCCGCGTGCGGGGAGGGCCGGGGCGGGGGGCGCGGCAACAAGCGCCAGGCTTACGATGCGCCGCGCTGGCCCCCATCCCAACCTTCCCCCGTGCACGGGGAAAGGAGTAAAAAGCCTATGCGCGCAGGCGGCAATGACGAGGTAAAAGCGGCAATGACAGCAATAAGAGAACGGTTTTTTGGCTTGTTCTACACTCTCGCCTCATGCAAGAATATTACCTCTGGGTGAAATCGCTGCATATCTTTCTGGTTGCGAGCTGGTTCGCGGGCCTGTTTTATCTGCCCCGGATCTTCGTCAATCTGGCGGAGGTGCCCGCCGATTCGGTGGCCGAGCGCGAGCGCCTGATCGGAATGGCGCGGCGGCTGTTTCGCTTCATGTCGCTGCTGGGGCTGTTGGCCGTCAGCTTCGGCATGTGGCTGTGGTGGGGCTGGCAGTTTACCGGCGGCTGGCTGTACACCAAGGTGGCGCTGGTGTGCGTGCTGATCGGCTACAACCTGGCGTGCGACGTGCTGCTGGACGCTTTCATCCGGGGCCGCAACCGCCGCAGCTCGCGCTGGTTTCGCGTGTTCAATGAAGTGCCCACGGTGCTGCTGCTGGTGATCGTGGTGCTGGTCATCAACAAGCCGTTTTGAAGACATTTCTTTTACTCTCCTCCACCCCTCTCCCGCAAGAAGGGTGTCGCAAAAGAGTAATCACGTCCCCTTTCGTCATTCCCGCGAAGGCGGGAATCCACAGACGGTGGTTTCGAGGTAACGCTTCTGGATTCCCGCCTTCGCGGGAATGACGCCCCTTTTGCGACACCCTCCAAGCGGGCGAGGAGAGCGAATCACAGCGCCCCATACACCAGCGCGCGCAATTGCCGCCGTATCGGGTAGGCGGTGGATGGGATCAATTGGGCCAATTGCAGGATGACCAAGTCCTCGCGCGGATCGACCACGAAGAAAGTGCTGGCTGCACCGCCCCAGAAAAAGTCGCCCGCGCTGCCCAGCGTGAGCGTTTGCGCCGGAGCGAGGGTGCAGGCAAAACCCAGCCCGAAGCCGACGCCGCTGTAGGCCGCTTCGCTGAACATGGAGCGCGACAGTTGCGTCAGGTCCGCGCCGCCGGGCAGGTGGTTGGCCGTCATCAGTTCCACCGTTTTGCGGCCCAGCAGGCGCGCGCCGTCCAGCGCGCCGCCGCCCAGCAGCATCCGGGCAAAGCGCAGGTAGTCGTGCGCCGTGGAAACCAGCCCGCCGCCGCCGGAAAAGAACGCGGGCGGCTTCAGATAGACGCTGGCGCGCGGGTCGTCTTGCAGGCGCAACGCGCGGCCGGGTTCGACGGCGCGGCCCAGTTGGCCGACCGAGTAGCAGGCCGCCAGGCGATGAGCCTTTCCGGGCTGCACGTGAAAGCCGGTGTCCAACATGCCCAGCGGATCGAAGATGCGCTCTTGCAAGAAAGTAGCAAAAGGCTGGCCGCTGATCTGGCCGACCAGGTAGCCGAGCACGTCGGTGGCCACCGAGTAGTTCCACGCCTGGCCGGGCGAAAACTCCAGCGGCAAATCGGCCAGCGCCGCGATCATGTCATCGAGCGTGCCCGAAAGCGCCACGTCGCCCAGCCGCAGCTTGCGGTAGGCGGCATCGACCGGCGTGCGCTGCTGAAAACCGTAAGTCAGGCCCGATGTGTGGCGCAGCAGATCGACGATCTGCATGGGCCGCGCCGGCGCGCGCGTTTTGAACGCGCCCAGCTCGCCGCCCTCATGCACCTGCAAGCCGG
This sequence comes from Burkholderiaceae bacterium, assembly GCA_031253955.1. Classification (GTDB taxonomy): domain Bacteria; phylum Pseudomonadota; class Gammaproteobacteria; order Burkholderiales; family Burkholderiaceae_C; genus Ottowia. Next base: position 2,362 of record JAIRVJ010000048.1, read on the forward strand.
CCCAGGCGGGGATGTACTTGTCCACCGGATCGTCCAGCGCCACCAGCCCCTGCTCGAACAGCATCATCAGCGCCACCGAGGTGACGGGCTTGCTCATCGAGTGGAGGCGAAACAGCGTGTCCTCGGCCACCGGCACGCCGCGCTCGCGGTCCGCCACGCCTTGCACCGAATTGAGCGCCAGTTCGCCCCCGCGCCATACCTGCACCAGCGAGCCGGCCAGCTTGCCGGGGCGGATGTACTGGTCGGCAAAAAAGCGATCCACGCGTGCCAGCCGCTCTTTCAGCGCGCGGTTATCGGGTAGCGGGGTGGTCATGTGGGTGCTCCGGTTGGGAAATTGGGGTCGGAGTAAGATTTCTTTGCCGCGAGATCAAGCATTGAGGTTGGAAAAATCTTACTCCGACCCCAATTTCCCAACCCCCGCCGCCTGCGCCTGCCGGTCGGCGTGGTAGCTGGAGCGCACCAGCGCGCCGACGGCGGCGTGGGTAAAGCCCATGGCGCGGGCTTGGCGCTCGAACATGTTGAAAGTATCCGGGTGCACGTAGCGCAGCACCGGCAGGTGCGCGGACGAGGGCGCGAGGTATTGGCCGATGGTGAGCATGTCCACCCCGTGCGCGCGCAGATCGCGCATGACTTGCAGAATTTCTTCGTCCGTCTCGCCCAGGCCGACCATCAGTCCGCTCTTGGTGGGCACGCCCGGCACGCGCGCCTTGAAGTCTTGCAGCACTTGCAGGCTGAAGGCGTAATCCGCGCCGGGGCGCGCGTGGCGGTACAGGCGCGGCACGGTTTCGAGGTTGTGGTTCATCACGTCGGGCGGGTCAGCGGCCAGAATGTCCAGCGCCACGTCCAGCCGCTTGCGGAAGTCGGGCGTGAGGATTTCGATGCGCGTGGCCGGCGCGGCCTGCCGCACGGCGCGGATGCAGGCGGCAAAGTGCGCCGCGCCGCCGTCGCGCAGATCGTCGCGGTCCACACTGGTGATGACCACGTAGTTGAGTTTGAGCGCGGCCACGGTGCGCGCCAGGTTGTCCGGCTCGTCCGGGTCGAGCGGACCGGGCCGGCCATGCCCCACGTCGCAGAACGGGCAGTGGCGCGTGCAGGTGTCGCCCATGATGAGGAAAGTGGCCGTGCCGTGGCCGAAACATTCGCCGATGTTGGGGCAACTGGCTTCTTCGCACACCGTCACCAGGCGGTTGCGGCGCAGGATGTCCTTGATCTCGTCAAAGCGCGTGCTGCTGCTTGCGGCCTTGACGCGGATCCAGCCGGGCTTTCTCAAAGGCGGGCCGTCGCGTTGCACGTGCACCGGAATGCGCGCCAGTTTGGCAGCGGTTTTTTGTCTGGGAGCTACATCCATGATTTAAAAGGTTGAGCGTGCGAGGCGTCGTTTTCCGCGCTCAACGCCAAACGCCCAATCGCCGCGCCAGTTGCGCGGTCAGTTCTTGCGCGGCGTCTTGCCACGAAACCGCCACGCCGATGGTAGCAAGGTCGATCGTTTGCAGGCCCGCGTAGCCGCAAGGGTCGATGCGCGCGAAAGGCTCCAGATCCATCGCCACGTTCAACGCCAGCCCGTGCCAGGCGCGGTGGTTGCTGACTTTGATGCCCAGCGCGGCGATCTTGCCCAGTCCGGTGAAATCCGGCGCGGGTGGCCCCGGCTTGCGCCGTCTTGGGCGCTGCGCCAGCGGCGCGTGGCCGAACGGGTCGGCCAGCCGCACGTAAATGCCCGGCGCGCCCGTCACGCGGCGCCCCGCCACGCCAAATCGCGCCAGCGTGGCCAGCGCCGCTTCTTCCAGCCGGAATACGTATTCCTTGACGTAAATGCCGCGCCGCCGCAGGTCGATCAGCGGGTAGGCCACCACCTGCCCTGGCCCGTGGTAGGTGACTTGCCCGCCGCGGTCGGTGCGCACCACCGGAACGTCGCCGGGCGCCAGCACATGCTCCATGCGCCCGGCCACGCCAAGCGTAAAAACCGGCGGGTGCTCGCCAATCCATAGCTGCTCGCCCGCGCCGGATGCGGAAAATGCCTTCATCTTCCCCAAAGTCGGCAGGTATTCGGCCCGGCCAAGCCAGTGAATGCTGAGCATGTTCGTTAAGCGTTTGGCGCTGAGTGTTTTCTTCTTCGCGCTCTGGAGAAGTTCAAAATTAATAGCTGATAACTTGATTACTATATGTATTTATGATATATTTTTATCACAAAACTATATTATATATTCGCAAACAGCTATCAAAACAGTAATTTTCAAAAAAAGCCGAAGTGATGATGTTACGCGCGCGGCGCTCAACCCTTCTTGCGGCACTCGGCACAGTGGCCGTACAGGGCCATGGCGTGGGTTTGCAGGGTCCAGCCGCGTTCCAGGGCGATGGCGCGCTGGCGGCGTTCGATGGCGGCGTCGAAAAATTCTTCCACCTTGCCGCACGCCAGGCATACCAGATGGTCGTGGTGGCTCTCATCGGCCAGTTCGTAGGTGGCCTTGCCGGCCTCGAAATGGTTGCGCTTGAGGATGCGCGCCTGCTCGAATTGCGCCAGCACCCGATAAACGGTGGCTAGCCCGATGTCAAACCGCTCGGCTAGCAGCAGGCGGAATACGTCTTCGGCGGTCATGTGCCGCCGCCCGCTTTTCTGGAAAGCTTGCAAGACCTTCAGCCTGGGCTGGGTGGCTTTCAGGCCGGTGCTTTTGATTTCACTGAGGATGTCCACGGGCGCTTGATGGCTACAATGGCCGCCCTATTGTGCAATAGCTCCTCGCATGACATTGGATCGGCTGAAAAACACGGCGGCGCTGGCGGCAGCGCTGACGCTGGGCGCGTGCGCCAGCGTGAACGACGCCACACGCAACGTGGCCGACGCCGTGACGCTGTACCGGCCCGACGTGGTGCAGGGCAACTTCGTCTCCGGCGAGCAGGCGCAGGCGCTAAAGCCGGGCATGACGCGCCTGCAAGTGCGCGACCTTCTGGGCACGCCGCTGCTGGCCAGCGTGTTTCATGCCGACCGGTGGGATTACGTGTTCACCATGCAGCGTCAGGGCGTGCCGCCGCAGCACTTCCGGCTGACGATCTATTTCAACAAGGACGGCGCGCTGGAGCGTTCGGAGGGCGGCGGCGATCTGCCCGGCGAGAACGAGTTCGCCCAGCATATCGGCGAGCAGGCCAAGCCCAAGGTGCCGGTGCTGCAAGCCAGCCAGGAGCAGCTCGACCGGTTTCCGCCATCGCCGGCCTCCGCACCCGTGGCCGCCGCCGAAGAACCGGCGCCGCCGCCCGCGGGCAGCTACCCGCCGCTGGAGCCAGCATCCGGGCCCACGCACTAGCGCGCCCGCGCCTTTCGCCAATGCCATGACCGCCGAGACTTTGCCTGCCGCCGCCCATGCCATCGCCATCGCCGGCGCCAGCGGGCGCATGGGGCAGATGCTGATCGAGGCGGTGCTGGCCAGCGGCGATTGCCGCTTGAGCGGCGCGCTGGATCGCGCGGACAGCCCGGCGCTGGATCAAGACGCGGGCGCGTTCGCGGGCCACACCACCGGCGTGCGGGTCACGCCCGACCTCGACCGCGGGCTGCGCGGCGCGCGGGCGCTGATCGACTTCACCCGGCCCGAGGCCACGCTGGCGCATCTGGCCGCCTGCCGCCAGCGCGGCGTGGCGCTGGTGATCGGCACCACCGGGTTTTCCCAGGCGCAACAAGCGCAAATCACTGCCGCCGCCGCGGACATTGCCATCGTCATGTCCCCCAACATGAGCGTGGGCGTGAACGTGACCTTCAAGCTGCTGGAAATGGCGGCCAAGGCGCTGGCGACAGGCTACGACATCGAGATCATTGAAGCGCACCACCGCCACAAGGTGGACGCGCCCAGTGGCACGGCGCTGAAAATGGGCGAAATCATCGCCACCGCCCTGGGGCGCGATCTGAAAGACTGCGCCGTTTACGCGCGCCACGGCCACACGGGCGAGCGTGATCCCTCCACCATCGGCTTTGCCACCCTTCGCGGCGGCGACATCGTGGGCGACCACACGGCGCTGTTCGCCGGCACGGGCGAGCGCATCGAGATCAGCCACAAATCCGGCAGCCGCGCCGGTTACGCGCAGGGCGCGCTGCGCGCGGTGCGCTTTCTGGCAGGGCGCGCAAACGGCCTGTACGACATGTTCGACGTGCTCGGATTGCGCTATAGCGGTTCCCAAAAATTTTCAGACGCGAAGACGAGCCGCAGACAGTACGAGTAGTACGGCAAGGCGAAGGCGACAAAGTATGAGAATTTTTGGGAACCGCTATAGATGACTTCATCATTGACCGCCGCCTGCCCCCACCCCAACCCTCCCCCGCTTGCAGGGGAGGGAGAAAATAGTTTCTTCCCCAAAAGGGGGGAAGAAGAAAATTCCCACACAGCATGAATTTCCAACACCTATTCACCCAGAGCGACACCATCGGCAAGGCCGTGGCCATTTTGCTGCTGCTGATGTCGATTGCCAGTTGGGTCGTCATCTTTTACAAGGGCTGGATGCTGCGGCGCGCGGCGGGCCGCGTGGCGCGCGGCGTGGCGGGCTTTTGGCAAGCGCCCTCGCTGCAAGAGGGCGCCGACCGCCTGGCCGCGCTGGATCACGAACAGTTGCTCACCCCGCTGGTGCTGGCCATTCGGCGGCCGCCCGCGGGCACGCTGGCGGCGGCAGGCGACCGCAGCCAGCAACTCACGCGCGTGCTGCGCGACGCGCTGCACGCCGTGCTGCGCCGCTTGCAGTTCGGGCAAGTGTTGCTGGCCACGGTCGGCTCCACCGCGCCCTTCGTCGGCTTGCTGGGCACCGTCTGGGGCATCTACCACGCGCTCACCAGCATCGCCACGGCGGGGCAGTTGTCCATCGACAAAGTGGCCGGCCCGGTGGGCGAGGCGCTCATCATGACCGCCGCCGGCCTGGCCGTAGCCATTCCCGCCGTGCTCGCCTACAACTGGTTTGGCCGCACCGTAGCGCGCATCGAGGCCGACCTGGAAGGCTTCGCGCGCGATTTGCGCGAGCTGCTCGCGCACCACTGACAGGAATTTTCAGCCGTGGCTTTCGGAAGACTCGAACGCGCCAAAGGCGCCGAGCCGATGAGCGAGATCAACGTCACCCCGCTGGTGGACGTGATGCTGGTGCTGCTGGTCATCTTCATCATCACCGCGCCGCTTTTCACCAGCGCCATCCGGCTCGACCTGCCCAAGACCGACGCGGCCAGCCAGAGCGAGCCGCCCCGCTTCGTCACGCTGGCCATCGACAAGGCCGGCCAGGCGTACATCGACGATCAGCCGGTCAGCCAGCCGGAACTGGCGGCGGCGCTGCTGGCT
>JAIRVJ010000165.1 GCA_031253955.1 Burkholderiaceae bacterium
GCGCTAGCGAAAACAGCCTGGCCGCCTCAACCTTACTGCCCCCGGCAGCCACAAAAGCCAATACCCTTTGCTTGAGGTCTTCGCTGTAGGCCATGATGCTTTCCGGATTGAACACAATCTTTAGTGTATCTCTGATTTATTACGGAGTCGACTATAACGGTGCAGATAGCCAAGCGCAGTGAGCTGCACACCTTTGCGGTCATGCCCAAGCGCTGGGTGGTTGAGCGCAGTTTTGCTTGGTTAGATAAATGCAGGCGGTTGTGGCAAAACTGCGAGCGGCTTCTCAACACCAGCTTGCAATTCATCCATTTGGCCTTCTTGGCGCTGCTGCCCAAAAGATTTTGAACAGGCTCTTGGGCAGCCAGACGCCCAAAGGTTGCATCATGGTAGTGGAGCCGCGTTCAGCGTGCCGCGCCGGCGGCTTGGGCGCGTTGCAGCCACTGCCGGTTGTGGTCACGGGCGTGGCGCGGCCAGTGCTGGGCGTCATGCAGGATGTCGTCGAGCAGGGTCTGGGCGCGCTGGCGGTCGGCGTCGTTGTTTTGGGTTTGCAGCCATTCGCCGTACAGGCAGCGGGCGGCGGCATCGTCGGCACAGGTCAGCGCCTGCTCGAAAGCCTCGCGTGCGTGCGGCGCACCGGCGGCGGCCAGAATCTGCGCGTACAGCAGCGCGGGGGCGGCCTGCTTGCGGACCGCCGGTTGCGCGTCGAACAAGGTTTGCAGCGCGGCCCCGGCCTGCGCCGCCTCGCCAGCGGCCAGGCGCGCGCGGGCCAGCCCCATAAGCACCGCCGCATCGCCCGCAAACGGCCCGGTGGCGGCTTTCTCGAAGTGCTCGCAGGCTTGCCTGGCATCGCCGGTTTCCAGCAACACCTCGGCCAAATGCAGGCGGTTTTGCACGGTGGGCGCCAGATCGAGCGCCTCGCACGCCTCGCGCACGGCGCGCTGGGGGTCGATTAACCGGGTCATGGCGTGGCTGGCGGCACGGCCAGCAGCGTGGACGTGGCGCGATGTGCGCAGTTGCGGCAGATAAATCGCGAAAAAGTACACCGCGCTGCCTAGCAGCGGAAAGATGAACAGGATGAACAGCCAATACATATTCTGGTTGCTGCGCACCACATGCACCGCAAAAAACAGGGCAACGATGACATGAAGGCCGGCTCCGAGAAATGGCATGCTGATACCCTTGGGGCAAAAGATAAAAGATGTATGTTAGACCACATAAAATGGCTGACAATTTTTGCGCGCGCCGCCAGCGCGCCTTCCCCCAAGAAAGAAACAGCGCCCGCCCGCGGCGTTCCTACGGAGCATCCCCATGTCCACCATCGACGAACTCGAACGCGCCCTGCATTACCCGCTGGGCGAGCGGCTGCCGCACCAGGGCCGCGCCATGGAGCTGGCGCCGGGCGTCAAGTGGCTGCGTATGCACCTGCCCTTCTCGCTCAACCACGTCAACCTCTGGCTGCTGCGCGACCGCTTTCAGGGGCGCGATGGCTGGAGCGTGGTGGACACCTGCATCGACCGCCCCCAGGCGCGCGCCGACTGGGAAAGCGTGTTCGAGACCGGACTGGAGGGCCTGCCCCTGCTGCGCGTTTTCGCCACCCACATGCACCCCGACCACGTAGGGCTGGCGCACTGGCTGTGTGAACGCTGGAACGCCCCGCTGTGGATGAGCGCCGCCGATTACCAGACCGCGCGCTACGCCTGCGAGGTGGTCAACAGCTTCGGCGGCGAGCGGCAGGCCGAATTTTTCCGCAGCCACGGCATGACCGATCCCGGCGATCTGGCGCAGGTGCGCCTGCGCAGAAACTATTACCGCAACCTGGTGCCCGCCGTGCCGCCCAGCTATGCGCGGCTGACCGGCGGCGCGCGCGTGGACATCGGCGGCCAGAGCTGGCGCTGCATCGCCGGCTACGGCCATTCGCCCGAACACATGGCGCTGTACTGCGAGCAGCGCAACATCCTCATCAGCGGCGACATGGCGCTGCCGCGCATCTCCACCAACGTGAGCGTCTATGAAATCGAGCCGGAGGGCGACTCGCTCACGCTGTTCCTGGATTCCATCGAGGGCTTTCGGGCGCTGCCCCCGGACGTGCTGGTGCTGCCCTCGCACGGCAAGCCCTTCACCGGCCTGCACACGCGCGTGAGCCAGTTGCAAGACCACCACCGCGAGCGGCTGCATGAGGTGATGCAGGCCGCGCGCCACAAGCCCGTGTGCGCCTACGACCTGCTGCCGCTGCTCTTCAAACGCACGCTCGATTTGCACCAGACCACTTTCGCCTTGGGCGAATCCGTGGCGCACCTGCACCACCTCTGGCACACCGGCCAACTGGCGCGCACGCGCGACGCGCAAGGCGCCTGGCGCTTCGCGCCGATGTGATGAATTATTGTTTTGATAGCCTTAGGCCAATGTTTTATATGGTTTTTATTTATATAAAGTATATGAAAACCATACTTTAAATTGGCATTTAGCTACGTATTTTGTAGAAATAAAAGACTTCCCGCCCCTACCGGTCCACATCCCCCAGGCACAGGTATTTCATCTCCACGTACTCGTCGATGCCGTGCGAGGAGCCTTCGCGGCCCAGGCCGCTTTGCTTGACGCCGCCGAAGGGCACGTGCTCTGCCGATATCAGGCCGGTGTTGATGCCCACCATGCCGTATTCCAGCGCCTCGGCCACGCGGAAGATGCGGCCCACGTCGCGCGCGTAGAAGTAGCTGGCCAGGCCGAATTCGGTGGCGTTGGCCGCGGCGATGGCCTGCTGTTCGGTGTGAAAGCGGAACACCGGCGCCAGCGGCCCGAAGGTTTCCTCGCGCGCGCATAACATGCCCGCGCCCGCCTCGGCGATTACCGTCGGCTCGAAGAACCGGCCCTGCATCCGCTTGCCGCCGGCGAGCACCTTGCCGCCCTTGCCGATGGCGTCTTGCACGTGCTGCTCCACCTTGTCCACGGCGGCGTCTTCGATCAGCGGGCCTTGCGTGACCCCAGCCTCGAAGCCGTTGCCCACCTTCAACTGCGCGACCCTGGCAGCGAATTTTTTGACGAAAGCGTCGTACACACCGTCCTGCACGTAGATGCGGTTGGTGCACACGCAGGTTTGCCCCGCGTTGCGGTACTTGCTGGCGATGGCGCCTTCCACCGCCGAATCCATGTCGGCATCGTCGAACACGATGAACGGCGCGTTGCCGCCCAGCTCCAGCGCGAGCTTTTTGATGGTGGGCGCGCATTGCGCCATCAGCACGCGCCCCACCTCGGTGGAGCCGGTAAACGACAGGTGCCGCACCACGTCGCTCTCGCACAGCGTTTTGCCGATGGCGCGCGAGTTGCTGCTGGTAATCACGTTGATGGCGCCCGCCGGCAGACCCGCGCGCACCGCCAGCTCGGCGGCGGCCAGCGCGGTAAGCGGCGTCAGCCCGGCGGGCTTGATGACCACCGGGCAGCCGGCGGCCAGCGCCGGGGCCACTTTGCGCGTGATCATCGCCAGCGGAAAGTTCCACGGCGTGATGGCCGCGCACACGCCGATGGGCTGGCGAATCACCAGAATGCGTTTGCTTGGATCGAACGTGGTCAGCGTCTGGCCGTCGATGCGCTTGGCTTCCTCGGCAAACCATTCGACAAAGCTGGCCCCATAAGCCACTTCGCCCTTGGCCTCCGGCAGCGGCTTGCCCTGCTCGGCGGTCATGATGCGGGCCAGATCGTCCTGATGCTCCATGAGCAAGGCAAACCAGTTCAGCAACAGCGCGTGGCGCTGCTTGCCGGTGAGCGCGCGCCAGCTTGGCCAGGCGGCATTGGCGGCGTCTATGGCCGCTTGCGCGTGCGCGGGGCCAAGGTCGGCCACGTCGGCCAGCTTGCCGCCGGTGGCCGGGTCGGTCACGTCAAAACGCGCCGGGCCGGCCATCCATTGGCCGCCGATCAGGGCATCGGTGCGCAGCAGCGCGCGGTCTTTCAACAAGGCAAGGGGAGTGGCTGGGGCGCTCATGGCAAGCAAGCTCCTGAAGGTGGTTCGCGGCGGTCATTGTATTGAGCGCTCAACCTTCTTTGGATTTGCGCCGCGCCCTGGGGTGCGCCGCGTCATAGGCCTGGGCCAGGTGCTGAAAGTCCAGCCGCGTATAGACCTGCGTGGTGGTGATGCTGGCGTGGCCGAGCAGTTCCTGCACAGCGCGCAGATCGCCGCTGGATTGCAGCAGGTGGCTGGCAAACGAGTGGCGCAGCATGTGCGGGTGCACCGGCGCGGGCAGGCCGGCCTGCCGGCTGCGCCGGCGCAGCCGCTCCCAGATGGCGTGCGCGCCCAGGCGCGCGCCGCGCCAGCCGATGAACAGGGCCGCCTCGCCGCTCTCCTCACCCTGCCTCGCCGCCCGCTGGCCGCGCAGCGCCAGCCACGCTTGCAGCGCCTTGGCGGCAGCCGCGCCCAGCGGCACGGTGCGGCGTTTGCCGCCCTTGCCTTGCACTTGCACTTCGGCGGCGGCCAGGTCAATCCAGCCGCGGCCGGCTTTCAGCGCGGCGCTGCTGGCGGCCACGTCCAGCCCGGCCAGTTCGCCCACGCGCAGGCCGCTGCCGTAGAGCAGTTCGACCAGCGCGGCGTCGCGCGCGGCCAGCCACGGGCCGTCGCCCTCGGCTGGCGCGTATTCGGCCAGGCGCACCGCCTGGTCCACCGACAGCGCCTTGGGCAGCGGGCGCGGCTGGCGCGGGGCGCGCACGTCTTGCACGGGGTTGGCGCCGATCAGCCCTTGCCGCCCAAGCCACGTATAGAAACCGCGCCAGCCGGAAAGGATGAGGGCAATGCCGCGCCCGCTGCGCCCGCCCGCGTGCATCCGCGCCACCCAGCCGCGCACGTGGCGGCTTTGCACGGCGGTCAGACCGACCCCATCGGTCTGGGCAAAGTCTTGCAGCTTGCGCAAATCCAGCGTGTACAGCGCCACTGTGCGCGCGGCCAGACGCTTTTCGACGCGCACGTGGTCAAGGTAGCGGGTTGCCAGTTCATTTTTGTTTTTTTCCCTCTCCTCCATGGGGGAGAGGGGGGGCACATCACCAGCGCTGTTACGCCACTCAGCGCCGCCGGCCCTCGCCCCTGCCCCTCTCCCGCTTGCGGGAGAGGGGGAGAAACGCTCAATGTGCATCGTCGCGCACGCGCGAGAGCGCGGCGGAGGCCAGTTCGCCGATGCGTTCCAGAAAATCGGTCGCCATGCCGGCCTGGTAGCGCTGGCTGTCGGGCGAGGCCAGCACCAGCAGACCGAAGGCCGGTTCCTGCGGCGCGGGGCGCAGCGGCAGCAGCGCCAGCGACTGCACGCGCTCAGGCTCATCAAGCCAGTCGAGCACGTCAAAGCCGGAATTGACGCCGCAATACGGGATCATCAGCGAATTGGCCAGGGTGCGCGCATCCTGCGAAACGTCACAGGCAAAGGGCTGGTCGGCGTAAATCTCGGCCACGCCCCACACCTTGATCGCCACCTGCGGCACCGAGAACTGCGCCTGCAACCCCGCCAGCAGGGCCGCCGGCAAATCGACCGGATGGCGCACCAGGAACATCTGGCGCGCCCAGATTTGCACCTTGTCGGCAATCAGCATGTTCTCGTTGCCGTGCCGCATCATCTCCATCAGGCGCTGCTCGATCAGCTTGATTCTGTCGCGCAGCATCTCGGCCTGCCGCTCTTGCAGGCTCACGGCGCGGCCGCCGTGCGGACTGGTCAGGCGCACGGTAGCCAGCAACTCGGCCTGGCGCTCGAAAAAACCGGGCGTATCGCGCAGAAACCGGGCAAGGTCGTCTTCGGTAAAGGGAGGCGTTTGAGTCATGGGCGGATTATCCGACGTTGCGCATTGGGCGGGTTCCGCCGCGCGTTCGCTTTTCTATAAATTTAATAGCTGGCTGCCAAGGTGCTATATACATTTTTACGACATGCAAAACCTGATTAGCAACATACTTCAGATGGGATTAAAGAAATTTTTCCTTCGTCATCCCCGCTCAGGCGGGAATCCAAGAACCTTTCCTCGATCCGACATTTGTTCTGTGGTGACCGCCTGTGGATTCCCGCCTGCGCGGGAATGACGAATCTGAGGTATGTTGCCAATCAGGTGAAACGTTAGAAAACACATATCAATCAAAGGCGTATAGCTATCAAATTGGGAATTGATATTGCTTGTTCATATAGCCCGCCGACGCGCTTGGTCGATGCGTTGGATCAGATCCTTGATAACCGGCGGCTGCGAACTCCAACTGGAATTCAAAGAGAAAAATTTGCGTTCGCGGATAGGCAAGAACCCCACCTCGTCACCAAAATGGCAGGGCGCGCGCAGGGTGAGCGTGGTGTAATACAAGCCTTGCACCATAGGGTATGGACGGGTGTCCACGTTGGCGATATCGGCCAGCGGAATGCGCACTTCCTCGCCGGACTGGTGCACGATCAGCGCGTCTCCTGCGTCCCGCACTTCGTCGGCAAGATTGGTCTTGGGCATGGCAAAGAACATCACCAGAAACACAAGCGCAATGGCCAATCCGCCCGTCCATGCTGGAGGGAACGTCTGATCGACGCCAGGCGCACTCGCTGCGAAAATCACCGCCAACACCCCAAAGCCGACAACAACTGGCGGATACATGCGGCAAAAAAATGACGAACGCGAAATCACCTGCATACGGTTTTTTCTTCATCCGTTTTCAACTCTGAAACAACGCCCCCGCTCCGCCGCCGATCTGCGTTTGCGCAGGCGGCGCAAGGCCCAGATGCCGCCACGCGGCCAGCGTCGCCACGCGGCCGCGCGGGGTGCGTTGCAGGTAGCCTTGCTGGATCAGATACGGTTCGATCACGTCTTCGATGGTGCCGGCCTCTTCGCCGATGCTGGCGGCGATGTTGTCCAGCCCGACCGGGCCGCCGTCGAAGCGGTGGATCACGGCTTCGAGCAACTTTCTGTCCATCACGTCGAAGCCCTGCGGGTCCACGTCGAGCATGGCCAGCGCGGCGTGCGCGATGGATTGGGTGATGCGGCCTGTGCCCTTCACGTCGGCAAAGTCGCGCACGCGGCGCAGCAGCCGGTTGGCGATGCGCGGGGTGCCGCGGCTGCGGCGGGCGATCTCGAACGTGCCTTCGGCCTCGGTCGGCACATTGAGCAAACCGGCGCTGCGGATGACGATGCGCATCAATTCTTCGGGCGTGTAAAACTCCAGCCGCGAGACGATGCCGAAGCGGTCGCGCAGCGGGTTGGTGAGCATCCCCGCGCGGGTGGTGGCGCCGACTAGGGTGAAGGGCTGCACGTCCAGTTTGATGGAGCGCGCGGCTGGCCCCTCGCCGATCAGGATGTCGATCTGGTAGTCCTCCAGCGCGGGGTAGAGGATCTCTTCCACCACGGGCGAGAGGCGGTGGATTTCGTCGATGAACAGCACATCGTTTTTTTCGAGGCTGGTGAGGATGGCGGCCAAGTCCTTGGGCTTTTCCAGCACAGGCCCGCTGGTCTGGCGCATCTGCACGCCCAGCTCGTGCGCGATGATGTGCGCCAGCGTGGTCTTGCCCAGCCCCGGCGGGCCAAACAGCAGCACGTGGTCGAGCGCCTCGCCGCGCTTTTTGGCCGCGCCGATGAAGATTTCAAGCTGCTCGCGCGCCTTGATCTGGCCGACGTATTCATCCAGCAGCTTGGGGCGCAGCGCGCGTTCCAGCGCCTGCTCGCGCGCCGAAGCCGCCGCGCCGGAAACCATGCGCGGCGCGGGGCCGCCTTCGGCCAGGCCTACGTCATCGACGGTGATGCTCATGCTTCATGGGTTCAGGTACGCCTTGATGCCACGGCTGTACGCGCGGTCGAAGCGCCCGTAGCTGTCCGAGCCGCCCCGGTTGGAGCAACTGGCATCGCCCGCGCTGAGTGTGCCCGCTACGTAGCGGGTGTTGCCGAGTTTGGTGAAGATGGCCGAGCCGCTGCTGCCGCCTTCGGTTGTGCCCTGCGTCCAGCCGATCAAATACATCTGGCCGGTAGCGCTGTCGGAAGGAGGACAGCTGGAGTAGCCGTTGCCGAGGGAAACGCAATTGGTGTAGCCGGTCACGCTGCCTACACTGTACTTTTGCAAGTCGCCCGCCGGATGGTGCACACCCGTCACGCCTGTGCCCTGCGCCAGTTCCGCGCCAAAGTAGGAACCGGCGTACACCACATTGGCCGGCGGCGGGGAATTCAGTTGCAGCAGGGTGGCATCGCTGGCCGAAGCGCCGAGTGATTCGGTGTAGAGCAGCCTGGCGCCATCCATCATGCGCGTCATCGCCGCATCGTAACGCGGCGAGCTGTTGCACGCGGCGGCGCGGAAGAACCAGTACGTGATGAGCGACGAAGCTTCTGCCTGCGTCGAGATGCAGTGGTTGGCGGTCAAAAAATACGGCGTGCGGCTGCCACGCGCATCGTTCATCAAGGTGCCGGTGCACAGGTAATCGTAGCGGCCCGAGTGGAAGACCATTTCAGCGACCGCGCGGCTTTCGGCTTGCAGGTCGGCGTTGCACATCACGTCCAGATTACAACTGCCGGCAGCGCCGATGTCCGCCGTTTCCTTGAACGCCTGCTGCATGGCCTGCGGCACAGTCTGCATAAAGTGCGACAGTTGCGGCACCGCCAGTTGCAACAGGCTGGCGTCGGCCCCGGCAGGTAGCTGCACTTCCAGCGTGCTCACCGTGCCATTGGTCACCGGCCCCCAGACCATGCGGGCTTCGTCGCCGGTCAGCCCGCCGGCCTCGTTGATCTGGCGCAGCGCCTCCAGTTTGGCGGCAGTCATTTCCACCACGTCCGCGCCATCCGCGCCGTAAAAGCGCAGCACCGCCCCGGCGGGCACGCGCCGCGCCAGCACGCCCAGACGTATGGCCCGCGCGCCCTCGGCGGAAAACGCCAGCGCCGCCACTTGCGAGCCGTCGGCCAGCACGTTCCAGTGCAGTTGGCCGGCCAGATTTTCCGGGCTGGCGGTGGCCTGCACTGCCCTGCCTTGACCGATTTGCAACGGCGCGCCCTTGTCTTGCGCCGCGGCCTTCTTGACGGCGGCCAGCAGACCAAGCGCGATGCGCGGCACCACCGCCCCGGCGGGCAACCGGCTGGCTGCCGCCGGTTCAGCCTTGGTCTGCGCCTCGCGCTTGAGCAGCGCCGTGTCCAGCGGCTCGATGCGGTCGGTGGAAGGCGGCGGCGGCGGCGGCGGTGGCGGAGGAGGAGGAGGAGGTGGTGGTGGTGGTGGTGGCGGCGGTGGTGGGGTGCTGCCCGACCCATCATCGGACTGAGGCGGCGGGCTAGGGTTGGACGTGTCGCCGGAACCGCCGCCGCCGCAAGCTGCCAGCGTCAGCGCCGCGGCAAGGACCGCGCAGCACAAGATGGATCGTTTCATCATTTCATCGTTCTCCAGGTTGAATTCGCCGCTACCTTGCCAGCGCCCGCAGCGCTAGCTTGATGCCTTCGGTTACGCCCACGCTGGCAGGCAGCGCCTTGAGCGCGGCGGCAGCTTCGCGCTCACTGTAGCCCAAGGCAAGCAGCGCCTGCGCGATGTCGGCCTGCGCGCCGTCCAACGGTGCGGCGGCGCCCGCCAGCGCGCCCGGCCCGGCTTCGAGCTTGCCCTTGAGTTCCAGCAGCAGACGCTCGGCGGTCTTCTTGCCGATGCCCGGCACACGGGTCAGGCGGGCCGCTTCTTGCGCAGCCACGGCCTGCGCCAGATCGGCCACGCTCATACCCGAAAGCACCGCCAGCGCCATGCGCGGACCGATGCCGCTGATTTTGATGAGCGCGCGAAACGCGGCGCGCTCGCTCTCACCGCCAAAGCCGTAAAGCGTGTGCGCGTCTTCGCGCACCACCAGATGCGTGAGCAGCGTGAGCGGCTCGCCCGCCGCCGGCAGGTTGTAGAAGGTGCTCATGGGCGCCCACACCTCGTAGCCGACGCCGTGGCAGTCCAGCACGATCCGGGGTGGATTCTTTTCAGCCAGCAGGCCGGTCAGACGGGCGATCATTGAAATTGCGTGGCGCGTTTGGCGTTGAATGATACGAGAGAGCAAAGCTGGGGTTGATGTGCTGCTCACTCCAACCTTAGATGCTCAAATTTGATAGCTTATTGCCCATGATTTGTATTATTTTCAACTAGAAAAATATAGTAAACATATAGAATTTATTTATATACAGCTATAAAAATAATATCATTTTACGCCTCGCCACGCTCAATGCCAAACCAGCGCTGCCATGTTCAGCAGAGCGAAGATGGCGGCGGTGGTTGGTTCGCACGGAAAGAGCAGGCGAAAAAAAACCAGCCGGCGGCTGGTCGATTTTCTGGCGTTGGGGTGGTGGCCTGGGGCGGAATCGAACCACCGACACAAGGATTTTCAGTCCTCTGCTCTACCAACTGAGCTACCGGGCCAAGGGGAGCGATTGTAGCATCGCCGCTATGAGCCGGCGTCGGTATCGGTGTTGTTGGTGTCGTCGCCGTCCTGGTCTTGCAGGGCGGCGTGGTTGCGTCGGCCGCTACGCGGCATGAGATCAACGCGAAGCTGCTTGAGCTTGCGATACAGGTGCGTGCGTTCCAGCCCGGTTTTTTCCGCCACCTTGGTCATGGAGCCGTTTTCTTTGGCCAGGTGGTACTCGAAGTAGGCTTTCTCGAACGCATCGCGCGCTTCGCGCAACGGCTTTTCGAGGCCAAACATTTGCTGGCTTTGCGGCCCCGGATCGGGCGGCGGGGGCGGCTCGGGCAGCGGTTCTTTGGCGTGGCCGTCCTGCGGCGGCGGCGCGGGCAAAAACTTGCGCCCACGCCATTCCCTGGTCAGCGTCTGGTCGATGGCCTTGAGCAGCTTTTCCAGCGTAATCGGTTTTTCGAGGAAGGCCTGCGCGCCGATGCGGGTGGCTTCCACGGCGGTTTCGATGGTGGCATGCCCGCTCATCATGATGACGGGCATGGTCAAAAGGCCCGCGCCGCGCCATTCTTTCAGCAGGGTGACGCCGTCGGTGTCGGGCATCCAGATGTCCAGCAGCACCAGGTCGTATTCGCGGCGCAACCGGGCCGCGCGGGCCTGTGCGGCGTTTTCGGCCAATTCGACGGTGTGTCCTTCGTCATTGAGAACCTCGAACAGCAACTCTCGAATGCCGAGTTCGTCGTCGATTACCAGGATGGTCGCCATGTTGGAGGAGCGCTTCCTTGCTATGCGTTGGAAATTGTTGTCGCCGGTTTGGCTGGCTCGAATGATAGCGATACTCGCGCCCCAATAACGCGCCCGTCCTGCACGCGGTTGGCAATGTCGATGCGCGCGCCGTGATCTTCCGCGATTTTCTTGACCATAGGCAAACCCAGGCCGGTGCCCTTGGCCTTGGTGGTCACGTACGGTTCAAAAGCGCGCGCCAGGATTTCTTCCGGAAAACCGTGGCCCTGATCCAGCACCGACAGACGCACCCGGCCCGTGGCGGCGTGCCATTGGGTGTGCACGGTCACGGGGCCCCGCTCTTGCGTGGCGTTGCCGCCCGGCGCGCTGGCGTCGAGCGCGTTTTGCACCAGGTTGTGAATCACCTGGCGCAGTTGCGCGGCATCCGCGTGCACTTGCGGGCAAGCGCGGTCCAGTTCGGCGCGCACCGGCAACGCCGCCGCGCCGCCCTCTTGCTGATGGCCGCCGTGGTCATGGTTGTGGCCGTACAGGAGCAGCACTTCTTCGACCAGCGCGTTCAAGTCCAGGGGCTTGAGATCGGCGGACGGCAGGCGCGCGTATTCGCGGAATTCGTTGACCAGGCGTTTCATCGCATCCACCTGGTCGGTGATGGTCTTGACCGATTTGGCGAGCACGGCGCGATCGGCGTCACCCGCCAGTTTGCCCACCAGCCTGCGCTCCAGCCGTTCAGCCGACAGTTGAATGGGGGTGAGCGGGTTCTTGATCTCGTGCGCCAGCCGCCTGGCCACCTCGCCCCAGGCGCGCGCGCGCTGCGCGGAGACGATTTCGGAGATGTCGTCGAATACCAGCAGCCGGCGGCCATCGGGCAGCAGGGCGCCGCGCGCCACCAGCGTGAGCGATGAATGGCCGCTGGCGCCCTCGCTGGCGTACAGCTCGAAGGTGCGCTGCCAATGGTCCAGGCCGCGCTCTGCGTGCGTGCCTTCCAGGTCTGCAAACTGCTCGGCCACGCCTTGCGCGAAGCTCTCAATGCACGGCAGCGTCCCCAGGTTCTGGCCCAGACAGGCGGCCAGCGGCGCGCGCAGAATGCGCGTGGCGCCGGGGTTGGCCGAGACGATCTGGCAGCCCGGCCCCAGCACGATCACGCCCGCCGTCAGGTTATCCAGAATGGTTTGCAAGTTGGCGCGCGCCGATTCGGTTTCGTGCATGCTCTCGTCCAGCGCCGCGCGCGCGCCGGCCAACTGCTGCGTCATGTCGGCGAAAGAGCGCGTCAGGCTGGCCATTTCGTCGCGCCCCGGCAGCACAGTTTTCGGGGTCAGATCGCCCGCGGCCACCTGGCGCACGCCCTCGGCCAGGGTGAGCAGCGGCGTGGCGATTTGCTTGCCCAGCAGCACCGCCAGCAGCACTGCGCCGAACACCGCCAGCGCCAGACTGAGCGTGAGGGTGCCGATGTACATGCGCCGCAAACCCACGCGGCCCAGCGCGCGCTCCTGATATTCGCGGTTGGCCTGCTGCACCGCCAGCGCGTGGGCCACCAGATCGGCGGGCAGCGGCTGCACCGCCTGGAGCACGCGCTGCTCTTCCAACAAACCCAGCCCGCGCCCGCCCACCAGCGCCAGCGCCTGCACGCGCGGCGCGGCGGCGTCGGCGGCTTCGTCCAGACCCTCCAGTTGCGTGGCGACGCCATTTTGGCGCACGCTGCGCAAAATCTGCGCGGACGGACGTTCGGGACTCAGCGTAAAGCGCGAACTGCCGGCGCTGGCGATCAACCGGCCCGAGGCGCTCCACAGCAGCACGTCGGTCGCACCCAGTTGCTGGCGCAGGCGCTCCAGCGGCACGCCCGCCGCGGCGTCCGGCGTTTGCGACAGCGCGCTTGCCGCCGTGCGCAACTGGCTGCCGAATTCCCGCGCCTGCGCCTCCAGCGAGGCGCGCGCCAGATCCAGGCCCGAATTGAGCGCGCCTTCTACCCGCACGTCAAACCATGATTCGATGGAGCGCGAAACGAACTGGAACGAAACGCCGTAGATCAGCAACCCGGGCGCGATGCCCACCAGCCCGAACACCGCCGCCAGTTTGACCAGCAGCCGGCTGCCGAACTTGCCGCTGCGCAAGCGCCGCGCGAGCCGGTAAATACCCCACGCGATGACCAGCGCGAGCGTGGACGCCAGCGCGAAGTTGACGGCATACAAAGGCGCGTAATACCGCTCGTAGAGCCGCTGGTTGTTGGTCGCCTGGATCAGCAGGGCGATCAGCAGCAGGCCGATCAGCACCAGCGCCGCCACGCCCAGCCGTAGCGCGATGCGCCCGGCGCGCCGCCGCGCTGCCGGCTGGCCCAAGCTGCCGCCGGGGGCGTTCACTTGGCTGCCTCGCTGGTCAGGTCGATTCTGCGTTCCACTTCCATCGTCCAGCCGGATTGGCCGCTCGTGCCTGCTTGCAGCGCCCGCGGCAACTGCCGGGTATCCAGGCGGAAATGAAAGCGCAGCGTCTGGCGCGCGCTGGAGGCCAGCTCTGCCGCGTCGGCGATCCGCCAGCGCGCGATCCGCCCGATGGCGCGCATGGCCTCGTCCAGCGAGTCGTAATACTGGCTGTAGCTTACGCCCAAGCCGGAATCGAGAATCGGCTGGCTGGACACATTCACGCGCCAGCGGCGCGTCAGTGGCTGGAAGGCCAGGCGGAAGTACCGTTTTTCATCTGCGATTTTTCCGTCGAACCAGTACCACCGCTCGCGCACGATCTGGGCGTCGGCCACAAAATGAATCGGGATGCCTTTGTCCAGGGCTTGCTCCACCATCGGCCCCGGCGCAAGGTGCATTTGCGCCGACAGATAAAGCCCGTCGCCTTCGGGCATGACTTGTAACTCCGACAACTCGACGGCACCCGGCGCGGCCCACGCGCCGGTGGCTACGGCCAGAAACAGGAGCAGGGACAGCAGCAGCCGGGTTACCAGGCTACGGCTTTCTTTCTCCTCTCCCGCTTGCGGAAAAGGGGCCGGGGAGAGGGCTAGTGGCGCTGGTTGGAGCAACAACGCTTGCGTCGCGCACTCCTTCTGCCTGCCATTTCCCTCAAGAGGGAGATGGAAAAGAAGGGATTTTTTCCAGCAACGCGAAAAAGAAACCGTCGTCATAGGCGTCATTGTCCCCAACTGGCTCGCCGCGCGGCCAAAGAGCGGGCAACAGATGCCCAGGGGAGGGCAGCAGCGCCGCGTCGCTGTTGCGCCGAAGAAACGAATCGGCCCGCTGCGCCCCTTCCGCCCGGAATACCGAGCAGGTGCAGTAAAGCAGCCGCCCGCCCGGCTTTACCAGCGGCCAGAGCGCCGCGAGCAGGGCATCCTGCCGGGCGGCCAGTTGGACGATGTCGTTTTCGCGGCGCAGCCAGCGGATGTCAGGATGGCGACACACGATGCCGGAGGCGCTGCACGGCGCGTCCAGCAAGATGGCGTCGAACGCGCGAGCGTCCCACCAACCGGCGGGGGCCGTCGCGTCGGCCACCACGCAGTGGGCCTGCAAGCCCAGGCGCGCCAGGTTTTCTCGCACGCGCACCATGCGGGCGGCGTCGCTGTCGAGCGCCGTCACTTGCGCCGCCGGATTGATTTCCAGCAGATGCGCGGTCTTGCCCCCCGGCGCGGCGCAGGCATCAAGCACGCGCGGCGCGGGCGTTTTCAAGCCCGCCAGCAGCAGCGGCGCGGCCCGCTGCGCCGCCGCGCTCTGCACGGAAACGTGGCCTTCGGCAAAGCCCGGAATGGCTTGCACCGGCTGGGGCGCGAGCAGTTCCACCGCATCGCCGCCCAGCCGCGCGGCGGGAAGGCCAGCCGCTTCAAAGCGCGCCAGCACCTGCGGCACGCTGGCACGCTGGCGGTTCACGCGCAGCACCAACGGGGCGTGCTGCCCGGCCGCTCGCAGCGGGAGCTGCCAGTGTTCCGGGTGATCGCGCCGCAGCATTTCGATCCACCAGACCGGGTGGTTCCATTGGGCTTGCGGATCGCCCTGCACGGCGGCATCCAGCGCGGCGCGCTCGCGCAGGTAGCGGCGCAGGCAGGCGTTGAGCAAACCGGCGGCGGCGCGCGTGCGCGGGTTGCGCCGGGCAGCCTCCACCGCCTGATCGACCACCGTGAAGGCCGGATACATGGCCGGCTCGCCGGCCAGCAGCGCCAGCGTCGTGCACAGCAGCGCATCGACCGGCTCTTGCAAATGCCGCTGCGCCAGCAAACGCCGCAAGGCCAGCGCCTGCCCCAGATGGCGCGCCACATGAAAACTCAGCGCCTGCACGCCGGGGCGCAGACGCGGGGCCACCGTGGGCAGCCAGGCCGTCAGCGAACGGCCCGCCCGCATCTGCCCGATGCCCGCCGCCGCCTGATCGAGCTGCTGCCACAGCGCGGGTTGCATCAAGGCTCCAGCGTCAGCCGCAAAAGATTGCCGGCGGGACGGAACTTGAACAAGCGCGCCAGCAGCAAGGCCGGAAACTGGGCGATGGCCGCGTTGTAAGTCTTGACCGCCTCGTTGTACGCCTCGCGCGGCGGCACGCATTGACTGAGCAGACGTCCGTGGCGCAGTTGCAGCTGCTCGGTCGGCGGCTGCTGCTGCGCGCCGCGCTCGCGCATCGCGCCGTGCCAGGCGGCAGCCAGCGCGCCGTGCGCCAGCACCAGCACCGCCGTGACGTCGCCCCCCATAAGCGGGGCGCGCCGGGCGCACGCCAACGCCTCCATGTATTGCGTCAGCGCCCCCTGCAAACGCACCCACGCCGCGCCAGGCTCGTGCGCGGGCAGCTCCAGCGGCGCCGGCTGCGTGAAAAAGTCCATGCGGATGCCGCTGGGCAGGCAGCCTTGCATCCAGAGCGCGTAGCGCATCAGCGCCTCGTCCAGCGTCAGGTAGCACTGCGCCACCGCCGCGCGCAGCCGCCTCAGGCGCCGCCGCGCGCCAATGAACCAGAACACGCCCAGCATGGCGGCCAGCGCCATGCTCCCGTTCCATAGCGTCGCGTCAAACAATGGCTGTCATCCTATTAAATTGATAGCTTATTTCCAAGTTATATACTGTATTTTATAATCAAAAATATTGAAAACACATATAATTTATTGGCTATAAGCTATTGAAAGAATAGTTTTCTTGCTCTGTCATGATGTACGGGAAAACGCCCGTGTCCCTTGGCAAGAACACGGGCGTCTCGTTGAAACGGCGGCTTTGAACGCGCCGGTCAGGGGGCGTCCGCCGCGTCTTCTGCGCCCTTCTCGCTGATTTGCCTGTCGGCGGCGGCTTCGGCTTCGGCGATGGCGCGGCGCTCGGCTTCGTCCATGTTGTCCTTGTCCTTGCGCGCCTTGTGATAGGCCAGGCCGGTGCCGGCGGGGATGAGGCGGCCGACGATCACGTTTTCCTTCAGCCCGCGCAGCTCGTCGCGCTTGCCCATGATGGCCGCTTCGGTAAGCACGCGCGTGGTTTCCTGGAACGAGGCCGCGCTGATGAAGCTGTCGGTGGACAGCGACGCCTTGGTGATGCCCAGCAGCAGATTGCTGTAGGTGGCGGGCAGCTTGTCCTCGGCGCGCAGGGCATCGTTGGTGTCCAGGATTTCGCTGCGCTCGACCTGCTCGCCCGCGATGTAGCTGGAGTCGCCCGGGTTTTCGACCACCACGCGGCGCAGCATCTGGCGCACGATCACTTCGATGTGCTTGTCGTTGATCTTCACGCCCTGCAAGCGGTAAACGTCCTGCACCTCATCGACGATGTAGCGCGCCAGCTCTTCCATGCCCAGCAGGCGCAGGATGTCTTGCGGGTCGGCGGGGCCATCGACGATGCTTTCGCCCTTGTTGACCACCTGGCCTTCGTGCACGAGGATGTTTTTTTCCTTGGGAATGAGGTCTTCCCACAGGTTGCCTTCGGGGTCGGTGATTTGCAGGCGGATCTTGCCCTTGGTTTCCTTGCCGAAGGAGACGGTGCCGGTGGTTTCTGCCAGCGTGCCCTTGTCCTTGGGCGAGCGCGCCTCGAACAGTTCGGCCACGCGCGGCAGGCCGCCCGTAATGTCGCGGGTTTTCTGGCCCTCCACCGGAATGCGCGCCAGCACCTCGCCCTGGCTGACGTCTTGCCCGTCGCGCACCTGGATCAGCGCGCCGACCTGAAAACCGATGGTGACCGAGTGGTTGGTGCCCGGAATCTTGACCTCGTTGCCCGCCGCGTCCACCAGTTTGACTTGCGGACGCATCACCTTGGCCGAGCCGCGCCGCTTGGGGTCAATGACGACCAGGGTGGACAGGCCGGTGACCTCGTCCGTCTGGCGGGCGACGGTCAAGCCTTCTTCCACGTTTTCCAGTTTTACACGGCCCGCGTATTCGGTGATGATGGGGCGCGTGAGCGGGTCCCAGTTGGCCAGCGCCGCACCGGCCTTGATGGTCTGCTCAGCCTTGACGGTGAGCGTGGCGCCGTAGGGCACCTTGTGGCGTTCGCGCTCGCGGCCATGCTCGTCGTGCACGATGACTTCGCCGGAACGCGAGATCACCACCTGCTCGCCCTTGCCGTTGGTGACGTAGCGCATGGTGGCGTTGAAGCCGATTGAGCCATTGCTCTTGGCCTCCACGCCGGAAGCCACCGCCGCGCGCGAAGCCGCGCCGCCAATGTGGAAGGTGCGCATCGTGAGCTGTGTGCCCGGCTCGCCGATGGACTGCGCGGCGATCACACCCACGGCCTCGCCCATGTTGACCAGCCCGCCGCGACCCAGGTCGCGCCCGTAGCAGCGCGCGCAGATGCCGAAACGGGTGTCGCAGGTGAGCGCGGTGCGCACTTTCACTTCGTCGACGCCGCCCCGTTCCAGTTCGTCGATCGCGTCCTCGTCGAGCATCTGGCCGGCGGGCACCAGCACGTCGTGCGTTTCGGGGTTGACGATATCTTCGGCGGCGGTGCGGCCAAGCACGCGTTCGCGCAGCGATTCGATGACCTCGCCGCCTTCGACGATGGCGCGCATAAGCGAACCGTTGGCGGTGCCGCAGTCGTCCTCGGTGACCACCAGATCCTGCGTCACATCGACCAGCCGGCGCGTCAGATACCCGGAGTTGGCGGTTTTCAGCGCCGTGTCGGCCAGGCCCTTGCGCGCGCCGTGGGTGGAGATGAAGTACTGCAACACGTTCAACCCCTCGCGGAAGTTGGCGGTGATGGGCGTTTCGATGATCGAGCCGTCGGGCTTGGCCATCAGGCCGCGCATTCCCGCAAGCTGGCGAATCTGCGCCGCACTGCCGCGCGCGCCGGAGTCGGCCATCATGTAGATCGAGTTGAACGACTCCTGATCGACTTCCTGGCCGTGCCGGTCAACCACCTTCTGTTTGGCAAGCTGGGCCATCATGACCTTGGAGACTTCGTCGCCGGCCTTGCCCCAGATGTCCACCACCTTGTTGTAGCGCTCGCCCGCGGTCACCAGGCCAGAAACGTACTGCTGCTCGATCTCCTTCACGTCCTTTTCGGCGCGCTCGATGATGCCGGGCTTCTCCTTGGGCACCAGCATGTCCTCGATGGCGATCGAGATGCCGGCGCGCGTGGCCAGCCGGAAGCCGTTTTGCAGCAGCTTGTCGGCGAACACCACCGTATCTTTCAGTCCGCATTTGCGGAAAGAGGCGTTGATGAGGCGCGAGATTTCTTTCTTCTTGAGCGCCTTGTTGATCAGCGCGAAGGGCAGGCCCCTGGGCAGAATTTCCGACAGCAGCGCGCGCCCGGCGGTGGTTCCCACCCGCTGCATGACCGGCTGAAGCTCACCGCTGTCGCGGTCTTTTTGCCACTCGGTCAGGCGCACGCTGATGCGCGCCGTCATCTCCAGCACGCCTGCGGCCAGCGCGCGCCGCACTTCGCCCACGTCGGCGAATACCATGCCTTCGCCCTTGCCGTTGATGCGCTCGCGCGTGGTGTAGTACAGGCCCAGCACCACGTCCTGCGAGGGCACGATGGACGGCTCGCCCGAAGCGGGAAACAGCACGTTGTTGGAAGCAAGCATCAGCGTGCGCGCCTCCATCTGCGCTTCCACCGACAGCGGCACGTGCACGGCCATCTGGTCGCCGTCGAAGTCGGCGTTGAACGCGGCGCACACCAGCGGGTGCAACTGGATCGCCTTGCCCTCGATCAGGATCGGCTCGAACGCCTGGATGCCCAGCCGATGCAGCGTGGGCGCGCGGTTGAGCAGCACCGGATGCTCGGTGATGACTTCCTCCAGAATGTCCCACACCACGGGCGTGCCGGCCTCGACTTCCTTGCGGGCGGCCTTGATGGTGGTGGCCACGCCCATCGCCTCCAGCCGCGCGAAGATGAAGGGCTTGAACAATTCGAGAGCCATCAGCTTGGGCAGGCCGCACTGGTGCAATTTCAGCGTGGGGCCGACGGTAATGACCGAGCGGCCCGAATAGTCCACGCGCTTGCCCAGCAGGTTCTGGCGGAAGCGCCCGCCCTTGCCTTTGATCATGTCCGCGAGCGACTTGAGCGCGCGCTTGTTGGCGCCCGTCATGGCCTTGCCGCGGCGGCCGTTGTCCAGCAGCGAATCGACCGCTTCCTGCAACATGCGTTTTTCGTTGCGGGCGATGATTTCGGGCGCCTTCAATTCCAGCAAACGCCGCAGGCGCGAGTTGCGGTTGATGACGCGGCGGTACAGGTCGTTCAGATCGGAGGTGGCAAAGCGCCCGCCGTCCAGCGGCACCAGCGGGCGCAAATCCGGCGGCAGCACGGGCAGCACGTCCAGCACCATCCATTCGGGCTTGATGCCCGATTTCTTGAACGCTTCCAGCACTTTCAGGCGCTTGGCGTTTTTCTTGACCTTGACTTCGGAGCCGGTCAGATCGCCGCGCAGCCGCTCGATCTCGGCGTCCAGGTCGATGGTTTCCAGCAGCTCCTTGATGCCCTCGGCGCCCATGCGCGCGACGAACTCGTCGCCGAACTCCTTGCGCTTGGCGTCATGGTCGTCCTCGCCTAGGATGCCGAATTTTTTGAGCGGCGTCATGCCCGGATCGGTGATGACGTAGGCTTCAAAGTACAGCACGCGCTCGATGTCGCGCAGCGTCATGTCCAGCACCAGGCCCAGGCGCGAGGGCAGCGACTTCAAAAACCAGATGTGCGCACAAGGCGCGGCCAGGTCGATGTGGCCCATGCGTTCGCGGCGCACCTTGGACTCGGTGACTTCCACGCCGCATTTCTCGCAAATCACGCCGCGGTGCTTGAGCCGCTTGTACTTGCCGCACAGGCACTCGAAGTCCTTGATTGGGCCGAAAATCTTGGCGCAAAACAGACCTTCGCGCTCCGGTTTGAAGGTGCGGTAGTTGATAGTTTCCGGTTTCTTGACCTCGCCGAAGGACCACGAGCGGACTTTCTCGGGCGAAGCCAAGCCGATGCGGATGGCGTCGAAATGCGCATCCGGGGCGAATTGCTTGAACAGGTCGAGTAGCGATTTCATGTGGCTTTCCTCTTTTACGAACGCTCGAGTTCGATGTCCAGACCCAGCGAGCGGATTTCCTTGACCAGCACGTTGAACGACTCCGGCATCCCGGCGTTGATCGAGTGGTCGCCCTTGACGATGCTTTCATAGACCTTGGTGCGGCCCTGCACGTCGTCGGATTTCACCGTCAGCATTTCCTGCAGGGTGTAAGACGCGCCGTAGGCTTCCAGCGCCCAGACTTCCATTTCGCCGAAACGCTGGCCGCCGAACTGCGCCTTGCCGCCCAGCGGCTGCTGCGTGACCAGCGAGTACGGGCCGGTGGAACGCGCGTGCATCTTGTCGTCCACCAGATGGTGCAGCTTCAAAAAGTGCATGTAGCCGATGGTGGTGGGGCGCTCGAACGGCTCGCCCGATCGCCCGTCGCGCAGATACGCCTGCGTGCGCGTGGGCGTCAGGCCTTTGGCGGCGGCCACTTCCTGCGGATAGGCCAGCGCCAGCATGGCGTCGATCTCCTTTTCATGCGCGCCGTCGAAAACCGGTGTGGCAAACGGCACGCCGCCGGCCAGGTTGCCCGCCATTTCCAGCAGCTGCTCGTCGGTCAGATCCCCGATCGCTTCCTTGCGCCCGGCGCCGTTGTAGAGCGTTTCGAGGAACTGGCGCAGCTTGGCGGCGCGGCTCTCGGCCTGGAGCATTTGCTGGATGTGCTCGCCGATGCCCTTGGCGGCCCAGCCCAGATGCACTTCCAGCACCTGCCCGACGTTCATGCGCGAGGGCACGCCCAGCGGGTTGAGCACGATATCGACCGGCGTGCCGTCGGCCATGTAGGGCATGTCCTCGACCGGCACGATTTTTGAAACCACGCCCTTGTTGCCGTGCCGCCCGGCCATCTTGTCGCCCGGCTGTAGGCGGCGCTTGACGGCCAGATAGACCTTGACCATCTTGAGCACGCCGGCGGGCAGCTCGTCGCCCTGGGTGAGTTTCTTGCGCTTTTCCTCAAATGCCAGGTCGAAGCTGTGACGCTGCTGCTCGATGGACAGCTTGATGCTCTCCAGTTGCGCGGCCACGTCGTCATTGGACGGGCGGATGTCGAACCAGTGGTATTTTTCAACGGATGCCAGATAGTCCCTGGTGATCTTCGCGCCCTTGGCCAGCTTGTGCGGGCCGCCGTTGGCGAGTTTGCCGGTCAGAAGCTTTTCAATCCGGTCGAAGGCGTCGGCCTCGACGATGCGCAACTGGTCGTTCAGATCGAGCCGGTAGCGTTTGAGTTCGTCGTCGATGATCTGCTGGGCGCGCTTGTCGCGCTGGATGCCCTCGCGCGTAAACACCTGCACGTCGATCACCGTGCCCTGGCTGCCTTGCTCCACGCGCAGCGAGGTGTCTTTCACGTCGGACGCCTTCTCGCCGAAGATGGCGCGCAGCAGTTTTTCTTCGGGCGTAAGCGTGGTCTCGCCCTTGGGCGTGACCTTGCCGACCAGCGTGTCGCCCGGCAGCACCTCGGCGCCCACGTAGATGATGCCGGACTCGTCCAGGCGGCCCAGTTGCTGCTCGGCCAGGTTCGGAATGTCGCGCGTGATTTCTTCGGCGCCCAGCTTGGTGTCGCGCGCCATTACCACCAGTTCCTCGATGTGGATGCTGGTGTAGCGGTCGTCGGCCACCACGCGCTCGGAAATCAGGATCGAGTCCTCGAAGTTGTAGCCGTTCCAGGGCATGAACGCGATCAGCATGTTCTGGCCGATGGCGATCTCGCCCAGGTCGGTGGAGGCGCCGTCGGCAATCACGCCGTCCTTGGCGATCTTGTCGCCGCGCACCACGATGGGGCGCTGGTGGATGTTGGTGTTCTGGTTGCTGCGCTGGTACTTGATGAGGTTGTAGATGTCCACGCCCACCTCGCCGGCCACCGTCTCGTTGTCGTTGACGCGGATCACGATGCGCGTGGCATCTACGTAATCGACCACGCCGCCGCGCCGCGCCACCACCACGGTGCCCGAATCAATTGCGGCCACCCGCTCGATGCCGGTGCCGACAAAGGGTTTTTCCGGGCGCAGCACGGGCACTGCCTGGCGCGACATGTTGGCGCCCATGAGCGCGCGGTTGGCGTCGTCGTGCTCCAGGAACGGCACCAGCGAGGCGGCCACCGACACGATCTGCGCGGGCGAGACGTCCATGTACTGCACGCGGTCGGTGCCCACCAGCACCGATTCGCCGCGCTCGCGCGCCGAGACCAGATCGCCCGTCAGCTTGCCGTTCTTGTCCAGCGTGGCGTTGGCCTGCGCGATGACGTATTTGCCTTCCTCGATGGCCGAGAGATAGTCGATCGTGTCGGTTACCTTGCCGCCCATCACGCGGCGGTAGGGCGTTTCGATGAAGCCGTAGTCGTTCAGGCGCGCGTACAGCGCCAGCGAATTGATGAGGCCGATGTTCGGGCCTTCCGGCGTTTCGATCGGGCACACGCGGCCATAGTGGGTGACGTGCACGTCGCGCACCTCGAAGCCCGCGCGCTCGCGCGTCAGACCGCCGGGGCCGAGCGCGGAAACGCGCCGCTTGTGCGTGATTTCGGCCAGCGGGTTGGTCTGGTCCATGAACTGCGACAACTGGGACGAGCCGAAGAATTCCTTGAGCGCCGCCGAGATCGGCTTGGAGTTGATCAGGTCGTGCGGCATCAGCGGATCCTGCTCGGCCTGGCCGAGCCGCTCCTTGACGGCTTTTTCGATGCGCGCCAGCCCGGTGCGGTACTGGTTTTCGGCCAATTCGCCCACGCAGCGCACGCGGCGGTTGCCCAGGTGGTCGATGTCGTCCACCTCGCCGCGCCCGTTGCGCAGATCGACCAGGATCTTGACCACGAACAAGATGTCGTCGTTGGTCAGCACCATCGGGCCGGTGGTTTCCGGGCGGCCCACCTTGGCGTTGAACTTCATGCGGCCCACGCGCGAGAGGTCATAGGTGTCCGGGTTGTAGAACAGGCGCTGGAACAGCGCCTGCACGGCGTCTTCGGTAGGCGGCTCGCCAGGGCGCATCATGCGGTAGATGGCCACGCGCGCGGCCAGCTCGCCCTCGGTTTCGTCGGCGCGCAGGGTCTGGGAGATGTAGGCGCCCTGATCCAGTTCGTTGGTGTAGATGCAGGTGAGGTCGGCGATGGCCGCCTCGCGCAGTTTTTTGAGCAGCGCCTCGGTCAGTTCGTCGTTGGCTTTGGCCAGCAGTTCGCCGGAATCGGGATCGACGATGTCGGTGGCGAGCACGCGGCCAATCAGATAGTCTTCCGGCACGCTGATGCGCGTGGCGCCGGACTGCTCCAGCTCGCGCGCGTGGCGGGCGGTGATGCGTTTGTCCTTGGCGACGATGACCTTGCCGGCTTTGCTGGTGATGTCAAAGCGCGCCACTTCGCCTTTCAGGCGTTCGGGCACGAAGTCCATCTGCGCGCCGCTGTCCATCAGGCGGAAATGGTCGTTGACGAAGAAATTGGCCAGGATTGCCTCTGGCGTCAGGCCGATGGCTTTCAGCAAAATCGTCACCGGCATCTTGCGACGGCGATCGACGCGGAAGTACAGGATGTCCTTGGGGTCGAACTCGAAATCGAGCCACGAGCCGCGGTAGGGGATGATGCGGGCGCTAAAGAGCAGCTTGCCGCTCGAATGCGTCTTGCCCTTGTCGTGCTCGAAGAATACGCCCGGCGAGCGGTGCAACTGGCTGACGATCACGCGCTCGGTGCCATTGACGACAAACGATCCCTTGTCGGTCATCAGGGGCACTTCGCCCATGTAGACCTCCTGCTCCTTGACTTCCTTGACTACCTTGCTTTGCGAGGTGGAGGATTCACGGTCGTAGATGATGAGCTGCACGCGTGCGCGCACCGCCGAGGCGTAGGTCAGCCCGCGCGTCTGGCACTCGCGCACGTCGAACGTGGGCTTGGCCAGCGTGTACTCGATGAACTTCATCTCGACGAAGCCGTTGTGCGAAACGATCGGGAACGCCGATTCGAAGGCCGCCTGCAAACCTTCGTGCGTGCGCTTTTTGGGCGGCACGTCTTTCTGCAGAAAGGCGATGTAGGCGTCGCGCTGCATTTGCAGCAGGTAGGGCACCTTGAGCACGCTCTCGCGCGTGCCAAAGCTCTTGCGGATGCGCTTGCGTTCGGTAAAGCTGTAGGCCATGTGATCTCCGGGCGGTGAGATGTGTATGGCGACTGTTGCCAAGGGTCGGCAAAAAACTTGGCGGCTGGCCACTACCAGCCGTTGGCGGACGGCCGCGCGCGGCGCGCGGCCCGAACCAAGGCGGTCTTCCGCAGTCGGATTCAGAAGACACATGAAAGTCCGCCGGGGGACGGGCTTTCAGGTGCGCTCTGATGGAGCGCGAGCGTTTTTTTCTCCCTCCCCCAGAGGGGGAGGAAACGCAGTTTTATTTGAGTTCGGTCTTGGCGCCGGCGTCGTCCAGTTTCTTCTTGGCCGCCTCGGCGTCGGCCTTGGAAACGCCTTCCTTGACAGGCTTGGGCGCGCCATCGACCAGATCCTTGGCCTCTTTCAGGCCCAGGCCGGTGATTTCGCGCACGGCCTTGATGACCGACACCTTGTTGGCGCCCGCTTCAAGCAGCACCACGGTGAATTCGGTCTTCTCCTCGGCGGCGGGCGCGGCGGCCGCGCCCCCGCCAGCGGCAGGCGCGGCCATAGCAGCGGCGCTCACGCCGAATTTCTCTTCGATGGCCGAAACCAGGTCGTTGAGTTCCATGACCGTCATGCTCTCCAGCGCGGTCAGAAATGCGTCTTTATCGAATGCCATGTTGATTCTTCCTAAAACAGTTCATGTATGGGTTCACATGCGGCCCAGCACTCAGGCCGCGGCGGGTTCACTCCGTTTTGCCGCCAGCGCGCTCAGCACCATGGCCGTGCGCGAGATCGGCGACTTGAGCAAGCCGCACAACCGGGCCAGCAGCACTTCCTTGGTGGGAATGCTGGCCAGCTTTTTGACGCCCTCCACATCGAGGGACTTGCTTCCGTAGGCGCCGCCGCGGATGACCAGCTTGTCGTTGGTCCGGGCGAAATCGGCCACCACCTTGGCGGCGGCCACGGCGTCTTCGGAAAAGCCGTAGATCAGCGGGCCGGTCATCAGGCCGGACACCACCTCGAAGGCGCTGCCCGCTACTGCACGGCGCGCCAGCGTGTTTTTCAACACACTGAGCGAAACGCCATGGCCGCGGGCCTGGGCGCGCAACTGGGTCATGCCGGCCACCGTGATGCCACGGTACTCCGCCATCACCAGCGTTTGAGCTTTGGCGGCCAAGCCCGTCACTTCATGGACGACCGCTTCTTTCTCACTGCGATTCAGACTCAAGGTCTCTACTCCTTCAAAATGCGCCGGGGCTGGCCGTTTTCCAAGGGCTGACATCCAGCGCGCCTCGTGCAGCGACCTACTGTTTCAGGATCGAATTCCCTTGCAGCGGATACGCCATCTGCGCCGGCAGCTATTTTTCAGATAGCAATTAAGCACGGAAACCCGTGCACCTGCGGTCTCGGATGGCCCAGAGCAGTCCGCGAGAACCACTCTGGCCCACCACTTCTGGCGCGCGCCTTGCGAAGCGCGCCGGAATTTCGTGGTCTTTTCAGACCGAAATCGTCTGCGTGTCCACGCGCACGCCCACGCCCATGGTGCTGGACAGCGCCACCTTGCGCAGGTACACCCCCTTGCTGGCGACGGGCTTGGCCTTGTTCAGCGCATCAATGAGCGCCGCCAGGTTGGTTTGCAGCTTGCCCGACTCAAACGAGCGGCGGCCAATGGTCCCATGCACAATCCCAGCCTTGTCAGCGCGAAACTGCACCTGGCCGGCCTTGGCGTTTTTCACCGCCGTGGCCACATCGGGCGTGACGGTGCCGACCTTGGGGTTGGGCATCAGCCCGCGCGGCCCCAGAATCTGGCCCAGCGTGCCGACCACGCGCATCGCGTCGGGCGCGGCGATCACCACGTCGAACGGCATGTCGCCGCCCTTGACCCGCGCCGCCAGATCATCCATGCCGACCACGTCGGCGCCCGCGGCCTTGGCTTCTTCGGCCTTGGCGCCTTGGGCGAACACGGCCACGCGCTTGGTCTTGCCGGTGCCGCCCGGCAGCACCACAGCGCCGCGCACCACCTGGTCGGATTTCTTGGCGTCGATGCCCAGTTGCACCGCCACGTCGATGGATTCATCGAACTTGGCGGTAGCGTATTCCTTGACGAGCGCCAGCGCCTCGGTGAGCGGATACAGCCTGGTCGAATCGACCTTGCCGGCCAGCGCCTTTTGTTTCTTGGTGGGTTGGCTCATGTCACAGGCCCTCCACAGTCACGCCCATCGAGCGGGCGGAGCCGGCGATGGTGCGCACCGCCGCATTCAGGTCGGCGGCGGTCATATCCTTGAGCTTGGTCTTGGCAATTTCTTCCAGCTGAGCGCGGGTGATCTTGCCCACCTTGTCGGTATGCGGCTTGCCGGAGCCTTTGTCCAGCTTGATCGCTTTCTTGATGAGCGCGGTCGCCGGCGGCGTCTTGATGATGAAGGTAAAGCTCTTGTCCGCGAACGCGGTGATCACCACCGGCAGCGGCATACCCGGCTCGACGCCCTGGGTCTGGGCGTTGAACGCCTTGCAGAACTCCATGATGTTCAAACCGCGCTGGCCGAGCGCGGGGCCGATGGGGGGCGACGGATTGGCCTTACCCGCCGGCACTTGCAGCTTGATGAAGCCGACGATTTTCTTCGCCATGCTTATTTACTCCTTGCGGGTTCAATCGTCCGGCCCTGCCAGACTCCCCGGGGAAACACCCGGCTCTAAAAAGCCGCCGCCGCGCGCCGAGCCGTAAAGCGCGCGTGGCCGTTGAATGCTTCAGGCTTTCTCGATCTGGGCAAACTCCAGTTCCACCGGCGTGGCGCGGCCGAAGATCATCACCGCTACGCGCAGCTTGCTCTTTTCGTAGTTCACTTCTTCCACGGTGCCGTTGAAGTCGGTGAACGGACCATCCTTGACACGCACGTATTCGCCCACCACGAACTCGACCTTGTGGCGCGGCTTGTCCGTGCCTTCCTGCATCTGGTGGACGATCTTCATCACGTCGTCCTCCGAAATCGGGGCCGGGCGGTTCTTGGCCCCGCCCACGAACCCCGTCACCTTGTTGGTGTGCTTGACCAGGTGCCAGGTCTGGTCGTCCATCACCATTTCGACCAATACGTAGCCGGGGAAAAGCTTGCGCTCGGTGGTGCATTTCTGGCCGTTCTTGATTTCGACCACTTCCTCGGTCGGCACCATGGTGCGGCCGAACTTGCTTTGCATGCCGGCGCGGTTGATGCTTTCGATGATGTTGCGCTCGACCGCCTTTTCCATGCCGGAATAGGCATGCACGACATACCAGCGCATGTCGGGGTTGCTCGCCGCGGACTGGGCCGCTTCGCTTACCGCGTCGGACATGATTACTTTCTCCAGCCCAGAATCAGGTCGTAAATGACCCATTCGAGCGTCTTGTCAGCCGTCCAGAGAAACAGCGCCATGACCACCGCGAAGCTGAACACGAAAGCGGTCGTCTGCAAGGCTTCCTTCCTCGTGGGCCAAACCACCTTGCGCAGCTCGTGCACCGAATCGCGGCCAAAACCGATCAGCCGCTTGCCGGCCTCGGCGGTGAAGAATGCGAGCGCGGCCAGCACCAGACCGGCAGCCAGGCCGCCCCATTGGGCCAGCGCCCCCTGCTTGGCCAGAAGGTAGTAGGCCGCCAGCGCCCCGACGACCAGCAGGATCGCCATGATCAACCGCACCTTTTCGGCGCCCGAACCTACGGTTTCAACTTGCGTGCTTGCCATAGCCGACGGTATTTCCTGTTACCGCCAGCGGCGGCAAAAAATTCAAATCCATTCAGACACACAAGCCCGCCAGGCAATCTGGCGGGCTTTTGCTTGGGGCTAAACCACCCGAAAATTTCCAGGTGGCAGGGGCAGTAGGAATCGAACCTACAACCTTCGGTTTTGGAGACCGACGCTCTGCCAATTGAGCTATACCCCTAAAACCCTCTCCATCACTCGATGATCTTGGCCACCACGCCCGCGCCCACAGTGCGCCCACCCTCGCGGATGGCAAAGCGCAAGCCCTCTTCCATCGCAATGGGGGCGATCAGCTTGACGGTGATGCTCACGTTGTCGCCAGGCATGACCATCTCCTTGCCTTCGGGCAGCTCAATGGC
>JAIRVJ010000039.1 GCA_031253955.1 Burkholderiaceae bacterium
ACCGGCCAGCCGGTGGCGCTGGACGACGAGGCCGCATTCGACAAACACCTGGCGCGCAATCAAATCCCGATGCTGGCGGACTTCTGGGCGCCGTGGTGCGGCCCTTGCCGCATGATGGCGCCGGCCTACGCCCAGGCCGCCGCCGCGCTGGAGCCGCATATGCGCGTGGTCAAGGTCAACACCGAAGCCGCGCCCGCGCTGGCAGCGCGCTACAACATTCGCAGCATTCCGACGCTGGCCTTGTTCGCCGATGGCCGCGAACGGGCACGACAGCCGGGTGCGCTGACCAGCCCGGCGCAAATCGTGCAGTGGGCGCGGGCGCAACTAGCGGGCTGACGGGGCGCCCGCCCATAAGTGCCGGACAGCGCTAGACCCATCCCGCCGCCTGCAACTCCTTCTTGACGTAGGCGTAGAACAGCGGCGCGGCGACCAGGCCCGCTGGGCCGAACAGAGCCTCCATCACGAACATCACCGCCAGCAGTTCCCACACGCCCATGTGGGTGCGGCTGCCGATGATCTTGGCGTTGATGAAGTATTCGGACTTGTGGATCAGAATCAGAAACGCCAGGCACGCCAGCGCCACCGGCAGCGAAATCGACAGACCCACCAGCGTCAGCACCGTGTTGCAGATCAGGTTGCCGATGATGGGCACCAGCCCGGTCACGAAGGTCAGCAGCAGCAGCAAAACGGCGTAAGGCAGATGCACTTTCCACAGCGGCAGCACGACCAGCAAAAAGATACCCGTCAGCGCGGTGTTGAGCAGCGAAATCCAGAACTGCGCGACCACGATTTGCCGGAAGGTTTGGCCAAAGCGCCGCGCCCGCAGATGCAGTTGCGCCGCCAGTGGCCGCAGGTTGTACACGGTGGGCCGGATCGCCGCCATCACGCCGACCAGCAAGCCGACGTAGGCGTAGGTCAAGCCGCTGAGCCAGGCCCGCCCGGTGTGCGCCAGCACGCCCGATTGGGTCGCCAGATACCGCGCAATCACATGCTGGATGTCGTCCGAGCCTTCGGGCAGTTGCGCGGCGAGGTCGGGCGGCAGCTTTTGGCGCAGCTCCAGCACCGTCTTGGCCATGTAGTCCAGCAGGTCGCGGTATTGGTGCGGCGCGTCCAGAATCAGCCCGCGCGTGTGCGGCACTGCCAGCGCGATCAGCACAATGGGCAGCACCGCCACCAGCGTGCCGGCCAGTTTGGGCCAGGGCGCTGGGCTGCGTGGCTGGCGCCAGTGCCACAGCAGGCCCAGCCGGGGACTGAGCCAGCGCGTGGCTAGAAACCCCAAGCATACGCACAGCAGCCCCGGCAGCAGGCCATACCACATGACCAGTATCAGCAAGGCCGCCGTGCCGATCAGGCTGGCGGTTTGCGCCTGTTGCGCGCGGGGGTCGGGGTTGGGGAGATTGTTCACGGGATGCGTTGTGCGGGAGAGAAGGGTATTCCAATACTCGTTCAAAACGGGAAAAACAGTTCGTCATTCCCGCCTGCGCGCATAGGCGCTCACTTGGTGTGTAAGTGCGGGGTTTTCTCCCTCTCCCGCGTGCGGGGGAGGGCTGGGGTGGGGGCGCACGGCGCTGCAAGAAACACCGCGTTTGCGATGCGCCGCTGCCCCCATCCCAACCTTCCCCCGCAAGCGGGGGAAGGGGCAAAACGCCAGCGATCTGTCCTTAAGTTAGCGCCTATGCGCCTATGTGGGAATGACGATTTCCAAAGACGGGTTTTCAGCATTTTGAACAAGAATTGAAATCAGGCCACCATCACGGCCTGGCCCGCGCCGCGCTCGGCAATCGCGCCGATGCGGTACACGGTTTCGCCCCCGGCGCGCAAGGTGGCGGCTGCCGCGTCCGCGGCTTCGGGCGCGATCACGGCCACCATGCCGATGCCGTGGTTGAAGGTGCGGTTCATTTCCGCGTCGTTGATGCCGGCGGTGCGTTGCAGCCACGCGAACAGCTCGCTTTGCGGCCAACTGCCCTTGACCAGATGCGCCGCCAGCGCATCCGGCAGCACGCGCGGAATGTTTTCCAGCAGCCCGCCGCCGGTGATGTGCGCCAGCGCCTTGATGGGGTGCTGGCGCAGGGCCGCCAGCACGCTTTTCACGTAAATGCGCGTCGGCTCCATCACGGCCTGGCGGAACGGGCGGCCATCCAGCGTGGCGGGCAGGCGGCCGGCGGCGCGCTCGATGCACTTGCGCACCAGCGAAAAACCGTTGGAATGCACGCCGCTGGAGGCCAGCCCCAGCACCACGTCGCCCGCCCGCACCGACTGGCCAGTGAGGATGCTGGACTTTTCCACCGCGCCGACGCAAAAGCCCGCCAGGTCGTATTCGCCCGGCGGGTACATGCCGGGCATCTCGGCGGTTTCGCCGCCGATCAGCGCGCAGCCGGCCAGCTCGCACCCCTTGGCGATGCCGCCCACCACGGCGGCGGCGGTATCCACGTCGAGCTTGCCGCAGGCGAAGTAGTCCAGAAAAAACAGCGGTTCGGCGCCCTGCACCAGCACGTCGTTGACGCTCATGGCGACCAGATCGATGCCGACCGTGTCGTGCACGGCCCACTCGAACGCCAGCCTGAGCTTGGTGCCTACGCCGTCGGTGCCGCTGACCAGCACCGGCTCGCGGTAGCGCCTGGGCACCTCGAACAGCGCGCCAAAACCGCCGATGCCCGCCAGCACGCCGTCGCGCAATGTCTTTTTGGCCAGCGGCTTGATGCGCTCCACGAGCGCGTCGCCCGCGTCGATATCGACGCCGGCAGCTTTGTAGGAAAGAGGGGTAGCGGGAGCTTGGGACATGGGCAAAACGCAGGGCAGGGCGCGCGGGCGCATAAAATTTGCTCCGATTTTAGGACGGGCTTGACTAACCCCTCTTCATTTCCCGTGATTCCCGCGCAGGCGGGAATCACGAAGGACCAAACGCTTATCGCAAAACGCTCAATATCGCATGAAGCAAATTGCCCTCGATATCGGCCTGGCGCCCGAGCCGACGTTGCAAGACTACGTGGCCGGGCGCAACGAAGAGGCGCTGGCGCATCTGCGCCTGTGGGCGGCGGATACGGCTTTGCGCTCGCCGGTGCCGCTGTATCTGTGGGGCCAATCGGGCAGCGGCAAAACGCATTTGCTGCGCGCCACGCGCGCCGCGCTGGAGGGCGCGGGCGGGCAGGTCGGCTGGCTGGGGCCGCACTCGCCGCCGCAGGCGGCCTTCGATCCGAACTGGGACGCGGTGGTGCTGGACGATGTGCACCTGTTCAACGCCGAGCAGCAGCACACCGCATTCAACTGGTTCATCAACGCCGTTGCGCCGCCGCAGGGCGCGCCGCGCGGCGTGCTGGCCGCCGGCCGGCTGCCGCCCGCCGATTTGCCGCTGCGCGAGGATTTGCGCACCCGCCTGGGCTGGGGCCACGTATTCGAGCTGCACGCGCCTACCGAGGCCGAATGCCGCGCCGTGCTGCGCCGCGCCGCCGACGCGCGCGCGCTGATGCTCTCCGACCAGGCGATGGATTTCATCCTGACCCGCTTCGCGCGCGACTTGGGCAGCCTGATGACGCTGCTGGAACGGCTGGACGCCTACGCGCTGCAAACCCAGCGCGCCGTGACGATTCCGCTGCTCAAGGAAATGATCGAAAATTCATAGCTGCTAACCAAGACTACACCTGGTTTAGAGCCGTATTTATTCATGAAAATCGCCCTGTTCGATCTCGACTACACGCTGCTGCCGCTGGACTCCGACCACGCCTGGGGCGAGTTCACCGCGCGCATCGGCTGGGTCGATGCGGACGAATTCAGGCGCCGCAACGATGTTTACTATGCCCAGTACCAGAACGGCACGCTGGACATTCACGACTACGTGCGCTTTGCCACCGCCGCCACCCGCCAAGCCGGGCGCGAGCAGGCTGGGCAGGCGCGCGCGCGCTTCATGCGCGAGGTGATCGCGCCGGCCATCTTGCCGCCGGCGCTGGCGCTGATCGAGGGGCACCGCGCCGCCGGGGAGCCGCTGGCCATCGTCACCGCCACCAACGAGTTCGTCACCCGCCCGATCGCCGGCGCGCTGGGCGTGCCGGAGCTGATCGCCGTGCGCCTGGCGGTTGACGCGGACGGCTGGATCACCGGCGAGATCGAGGGCACGCCCTCGTTTCGTGCCGGCAAAGTCGCTCGCGTGGGCCAGTGGCTGGCTGCGCAAGGCTTGCGGTGGGACGATGCCGAAATCACCTTCTATTCCGATTCGCGCAACGATCTGCCGTTGCTGGAAAAAGCCGCGCATCCCGTGGCAGTGAACCCCGACCCCGCCTTGCGCGAGATCGCGCGGCAGCGTGGCTGGCGCATCCTTGATTTGTTTGGATAAAGTCACATACTTGACTTCTTCTTCATTATTTCCCGTCATTCCCGCGAAGGCGGTAATTGATGAACGTCATCTCTTGCAGCGGCCCGCGGGCGAAAATCAACGTTGCCGTGGATTCCCGCCTGCGCGGGAATGACGAAGGAAAATCTGGATAGCTATGATCAAAAATTTAATCGGCAAACTGCTGGGCAAGCCCGAAAGCGGCAAGCGGCGCCTGGGCAAGCGCGCGGAAGTGGGGCCGCAAGTGCACGGCATCAACCCCGCGCTGGTGGACGAACGTGCCGCCACCGTGGTGCGCACGCTCAAGGAGGCGGGGTACGCGGCCTACATCGTCGGCGGCGCGGTGCGCGATCTGCTGCTGGGTTTGAAGCCCAAAGACTTCGACGTGGCCACCGACGCCACGCCGGAGCAGGTCAAGCGCCTCTTTCGGCGCGCCTTCATCATCGGGCGGCGCTTTCGCATCGTGCATGTGGTGTTCGGGCGTGGGCGCGAGCATGAGGTGATCGAGGTTTCCACCTTCCGCGCCTATCTGGATAGCAGCGCCGCCGAGCACGTCAGCGGCAACGAGCGCACCTCCCGGCGCGAGCTGGCGGGCCTGACGCACGCCGTCGATGCCAGCGGGCGCGTGCTGCGCGACAACGTGTGGGGCACGCAGGAAGAAGACGCGGCGCGGCGCGACTTCACCGTCAACGCCATGTACTACGACCCCGAAACGCGCCTGCTGGTCGATTACCACCGCGGCATTGCCGACGCGCAGAAAAAACGCCTGCGCATGATCGGCGAGCCGGCCATCCGCTACCGCGAAGACCCCGTGCGCATCATCCGCGCCGTGCGCTTTGCGGCCAAGCTGGCCGCGTCGGGCTTTGCGCTCGAATCCAAAACCGCCAAGCCGCTGGTGCAGGCCAAGGAGCTGCTGGCCCAGGTACCGCAAAGCCGGCTGTTCGACGAAATGCTCAAGCTGCTGCAAACCGGCCACGCCATCGCCAGCATCGAGCAGCTTGGCAAGCACGGTCTGGCGCGCGGCATTTATCCGCTGCTCGATCTGGTGGTCGAGCGCGCCGGGCAGCCCTTCGTGAAAGCGGCGCTGGCCGATACCGACCGCCGCGTAGCCGAGGGCAAGCCGGTAGCCCCCGCGTTCCTGCTGGCCGCCGTGCTGTGGCAAGACGCGCGCGAAGGCTGGCAGGCTCGCCTGGCCCAGGGCGAGCACCCCGCGCCCGCGCTGCAAGCGGCCATCGACGCGGTGTTCGACGCCCGCATCGGCGACGTTTCCGGGCGCGGCAAGCTGGCCGCCGACATGCGCGAAATCTGGATGATGCAGCCGCGTTTTGAGCGGCGCAACGGCGGCACGCCCTTCACGCTGGCCGAGCAGCCGCGCTTTCGCGCCGGGTTCGATTTCTTGCGCCTGCGCGCCGACGTGGGCGAAGTGCCCGAAGAACTGGCCGACTGGTGGCAAACCTTCAGCCTGGCCAGCCAGTCCGCCCGCGAAGGGCTGGTGGAAGAGCTGCGCGAGCAGCAGCGCAAAAAACCGCAGCAGCCCAAGCCGCGCCGCGCGCCACGCCCGCAAGCCGCGCCGCCCGCCGCGCACCTGCCGCCGGATGCCGTGCCCGGATCGCCCGATGAACCCGCCACCCCCGCCAAAAAACGCCGCCGCCGCCGCCGCAAGCCTTCGGGCGGCGCGGCGGAACAGGGGTGAGCGCAATACAGTTCAGTCAAGGCTTTTCAAGCCGTTATTCCCGCTTGCGCGGGAATAACGAAGAAAAATATTATTTAAATAGCTATATACCAAGATACTATATATATTTGTAACTATTTTCTATAAAAAACACATACCACATTAATGTAATAAGCTACTAAATTTGTAGAAAACGATGCCACGTTCTACGCTCAACGC
This sequence comes from Burkholderiaceae bacterium, assembly GCA_031253955.1. GTDB lineage: Bacteria > Pseudomonadota > Gammaproteobacteria > Burkholderiales > Burkholderiaceae_C > Ottowia. Next base: position 6,216 of record JAIRVJ010000039.1, read on the forward strand.
TCAACGTCAAACCGCGCCCGTCACCGCCTATGTCGCCATCGGCGCCAATCTGGGCGATGCGCGGGGCGCGGTGCGGGAGGGGTTGCGGGCGCTGGCTGGGCTGCCCAATACGTTTCTTGCCGCCGCCTCGCCCCTGTACCGCAGCGCGCCTGTCGATGCCGGCGGGCCGGATTACGTGAACGCTGTGGTCGCGCTGCAAACCCGGCTGGCCGCGCCCGATCTGTTGAACCAATTGCACGCTATTGAACACGCGGCGGGCCGCCAGCGCCCTGGCCGCAACGCGCCGCGCACGCTCGATCTGGATTTGCTGCTGTATGGCGATACGCGCATCGAAAGCGCGCACCTGACGCTGCCGCACCCGCGTATGCGCGAGCGCGCCTTCGTGCTGCGGCCGCTGGCCGACATCGCGCCCGATCGGGTCTCTGCGCAAGACCTGGCCCGCGTGGCGGGGCAGCGGATCGAAAAAATCGAGGGCGAAGGAAATTGACCAAAAAAAGGGGCCGGTCTTGCAACCGGCCCTTGGAAGGATCCCTGAACCCGCGGAGGGTTTCGAAGGGACCCGAGGAGACAATCTTTGCTGCCGCCGTTATGCGGCGACAGCGTCAATCGGTTTGAATCCTGACTGCCTGAAAAGTTCCCTGGCGCGCGGCAATCAACGCTTTTTGGCGGCGCTTTTGGCGGCGTTGGTGGCGGTAGTCGCCACGGCGTTGAAGTTGGCTTCGGCCACGTCGGAGGCTTGCTTGACGGCTTTTTGCACCGACTCGAACGCATTGTTGGCGGCGGCCACGGCGCTTTTCATCACGGCCACCACGGTTTCGGAACCGGCGGGGGCGTTTTTGGAGGCGTTGTCCACCAGCGCGGCCAGTTGGGCCTGATGCTCGGTCATGCGGGCCTCGAAAGCCTTGCCGAATTCGGTTCCGGTGGCGGAGGCAATGTCATAGAGATGACGGCTGTAGGCGGTGGCTTTTTCAGCCAGCGGCTGGAACATCGACGCTTGCAGCGCCAGCAGCTCCTGCGCGTCCTTGGCCGACAGCAGCGCCTGGGCCTGATCGGCCGATTCCACCAGCGCGGACTTGGCGGCGTTGACGTTCAGGTCGATCAGCTTTTCCACACCTTCAAAGGCCTTGGCGGTCAGACCGTAGAGCTTTTCCATGTTCGCCTTCTGGGCGGCGACGAGTTGTTCGGGAGTGAGCATTTCAGATATCTCCTATGCTGGGTTCACGAAAGGGCAGGGGGGTGAGAACAGCCGCCTGTAACGTCCTGGCTTCTTGTGTTGCAGTGCAGCGTGCAAGGGGATTCTAGATGATCGGGCAATCTTTTCAAGCCCTTCAAACATCTTTGGGGAAGTTTAGAGAGGATTGTCTATGGGAACATTTTCGACGGCCGGGCTGGTCTGCTCCCCGCATGGACTGCTTCTGTGTCATGGCACAAAGGAAGGATTGGCACTGTTTCACAACCACAGCGACAGGTTCCCTGTCATTGCCGCGCAGACGGGAACTGCGCGGGAATGATGACTCTGAGTGATGTTGCCAATCAACGCTTTTCTATCGAAAAGCCTTATAACACCTTGATAAGGAGCTATCAATCTAGGAAACTATTTTGATATGTCCCTAATTAATAGCGGAGCAGCATCAAAACCATGAAAATTTCGATCTGACCCCAATTAAGGAATCGAGGCTGGCTACAATAGCGGCTTTTCCGGCAAGCAGGAGCGCGCCATGACTACGGCTGCGGAGATCGGGCACCTTCAGGAACACGGGTTGTATTCGGCGGCCCATGAGCATGACGCTTGCGGCGTCGGCTTCGTGGCGCACATCAAGGGCGAGAAGCGCCACGACATCATCGTGCAGGCGCTCAAGATTCTGGAGAACCTCGATCACCGGGGCGCGGTGGGGGCGGACAAGCTGATGGGCGATGGCGCGGGCATCTTGATCCAGATGCCCGATGCGCTGTACCGCGCCGAGATGGCGCGGCAAGGCGTGGAACTGCCGCCGCCGGGCGAGTACGGCGTGGGCATGATCTTCTTGCCCAAGGAGCACGCCTCGCGCCAGGCATGCGAGCGGGAGCTGGAGCGCGCCATTGCCGCCGAAGGGCAGGCGCTGCTGGGCTGGCGCGATGTGCCGGTCAATCGCGAGATGCCGATGTCGCCCGCCGTGCGCGCCAAGGAGCCGGTGATCCGCCAGGTGTTCATCGGACGCGGGGCCGACGTGATCGTGCAAGACGCGCTGGAGCGCAAGCTGTACGTGATCCGCAAGACCGCCAGCGCGGCGATCCAGCGCCTCAAGCTCAAGTACAGCAAGGAATATTACGTGCCGAGCATGAGCAGCCGCACGGTGATCTACAAGGGCCTGCTGCTGGCCGACCAGGTGGGCGTGTATTACCGCGATTTGCAGGACGCGCGGTGCGTTTCCGCGCTGGGGCTGGTGCATCAGCGTTTTTCGACCAACACGTTCCCGGAATGGCCGCTGGCGCACCCTTACCGCTACATTGCGCACAACGGCGAGATCAACACCGTTAAGGGTAACTACAACTGGATGCGCGCGCGCGAGGGCGTGATGACCTCGCCCGTGCTGGGCGAGGATTTGCAAAAGCTCTACCCGATCAGCTTTGCCGACCAGTCCGACACCGCCACGTTCGACAACTGCCTTGAGCTGCTCACGATGGCCGGCTACCCGCTGGCGCAGGCGGCGATGATGATGATTCCCGAACCGTGGGAGCAGCACGCCACTCTGGACGAGCGCCGCCGCGCATTCTACGAATACCACGCCGCCATGCTGGAGCCGTGGGACGGCCCGGCTTCCATCGTGTTCACCGATGGCCGCCAGATCGGCGCCACGCTGGACCGCAATGGCCTGCGCCCCAGCCGCTATTGCGTGACCGACGATGGTTACGTGGTGATGGCCTCCGAATCGGGCGTGCTGCCGATTCCAGAGCACAAGATCGTCAAGAAATGGCGCTTGCAGCCGGGCAAGATGTTTTTGATCGACCTGGACCAGGGCCGCATGATCGACGACGAGGAGGTCAAGTCCCTGGCCGCCAACGCCAAGCCCTACAAACGCTGGATCGAGGAATTGCGCATCCGCCTGGACGATGTGGCTTCGCCTGCCGCGGGCGAACCGCCACAAGCCGCGCTCGTGCAAGCCCCCCCGCCCGCCATGCTCAATTTGCAGCAGGCGTTCGGCTACACGCAGGAAGACATCAAATTCCTGCTCAGCCCCATGGCCGCCCAGGGAGAAGAAGCCACCGGCTCCATGGGCAACGACACGCCGCTGGCGGTGCTTTCCGAGCGCAGCAAGCCGCTGTACCAATACTTCCGGCAGCTTTTCGCGCAAGTCACCAACCCGCCCATCGACCCGATCCGCGAGGCCATCGTGATGAGCCTGGTCTCCTTCATCGGCCCCAAGCCCAATCTGCTCGACATCAACCAGGTCAACCCGCCGCTGCGGCTGGAAGTGAGCCAGCCCGTGCTGGACGCGGCGGATATGAGGAAGCTGCGCCACATCAAGCGGCACACGCAGGGCAAGTTCAATGCCTACGTGATCGACGTCACGTATCCACTGGCCTGGGGGCCGGAGGGCATCGAAGCGCGGCTGGCCAGTCTGTGCGCCGAAAGCGTGGATGCCATCAAAAGCGGCCACAACATTTTGATTTTGAGCGACCGCAACGTCGGCGCGCAGCGGGTGGCGATCCAGATGCTGCTGGCGCTTTCGGCGGTGCACCAGCACTTGATCCGCGAGGGATTGCGCACAGCCTGCGGCCTGGTGGTGGAAACCGGCAGCGCGCGCGAGGTGCATCACTTTGCCGTGCTTGCGGGCTACGGCGCGGAGGCCGTGCATCCGTGGCTGGCGCTGGAAACCGTGGCCGCTCTGCACCATGACTTGCCGGGCGAGTTGAGCGCGGGCAAGGCCACGGCCAATTACGTCAAGGCGATTGGCAAGGGCCTTTCCAAGGTCATGTCCAAGATGGGCGTTTCGACCTACATGAGCTACTGCGGCGCGCAGTTGTTCGAGGCCATCGGCATCCATGCCGATACGGTCGCCAAATACTTCACCGGCACCGCCAGCAAGGTGGGTGGCATCGGCGTGTTCGAGATTGCGGAAGAAGCCTTTCGCAACCACCGCGCCGC
>JAIRVJ010000103.1 GCA_031253955.1 Burkholderiaceae bacterium
GCCTGTTCACGCTATTTTCCCAGCCGCGAAGGGCAGTTTTGGCCTGTTCATCAAGGCGCGCGACGCAGCACGGGCTACTGCCCTTGCAAGGAGCGCAACGCCGAGGGACGGGCCAAAACAGCCCTTCCCTTCGGGGTGTGCACCCAAGGGACCGGCTGCGGCGTTGCAGTCGCTGGCAAGGCATCGAGCCTTGCTGCGCGCCTGCGCCTTGCATCCAGCCCCTTGGGTGCACAACGCGGCTGGGAAAATAGCGTGAACAGGCCCTAGGCGTCCATGTCGCCCCAGCGGATGGGGATGGTCATCTCGTGGATCAGTTTTTTCTTTTCGGGCAGTTCGTATCTCATGGGCGTGCGGGTGTTGGAGACTGGCTGCCCGGATGCTATCGGATCGCCCAGTTTTCCGCTCGTTGCGCCCGCATAAAATCCGATCCGGTTCACCCACGGCCCAACCACGAGGCACACGCCATGACCCCCGAGCAAATCCTGGAGCAGTACGGCCCGCGCGAAACGATGGAGTACGACGTCGTGATCGTCGGCGCCGGCCCGGCTGGCCTGTCGGCGGCCATTCGCCTGAAGCAACTGGCGGCGCAAAAGGGCCGCGAGGTTTCGGTGGTGGTGCTGGAAAAAGGTTCGGAGCCGGGCGCGCACATTCTTTCGGGCGCGATCATGGATCCGCGCGCCATCACCGAGCTGCTGCCGGACTGGAAGGAAAAAGGCGCGCCGCTCAAGCAGCCGATCACCGGCGACGCCTTCCTCATGTTGAGCGAGAAGGGCGGCGTGCGCATGCCCAACATGACGCTGCCCGCGTGCTTTCACAACGAGGGCAACTACATCGTCAGTCTGGGCAACGTGGTGCGCTGGCTGGCAGGGCAGGCTGAGGCGCTGGGGGTGGAAATTTTTCCCGGCTTTGCCGCCGCCCAAGCGCTCTACGGCGCAGACGGCAGCGTGCGCGGCGTGGCCACCGGCAATATGGGCATCGGCAAAGACGGCGAGCCGACCGGCAGCTTTCAGCTCGGCATGGAACTGCGCGCCAAATACACGCTGTTTGCCGAAGGCTCGCGCGGCCACCTGGGGCGCGGGCTGATCGAGAAATTCGGGCTGGACAAGAACAGCGACCCGCAAAGCTATGGCATCGGCATCAAGGAGTTGTGGGAGATTGACCCCAGCCGCCACACGCCCGGCCTGGCGCTGCATTCGGCGGGCTGGCCGCTTAGCAACGATACCTACGGCGGCGCTTTCATGTACCACGCCGAAGACAACAAAATCTACTGCGGCTACGTGGTCGGCCTGAGCTATGCCAACCCCTACCTCAGCCCGTTCGAGGAATTCCAGCGCTGGAAAACGCATCCGCGCATTCGCCGGTACTTCACCGACGACCAGGGCAACGTGAACGCCAAGCGCCTGTCTTACGGCGCGCGCGCCATCACCGCCGGCGGCCTGCTGGCGGTGCCCAAAACGGTGTTTCCGGGCGGCGCGCTGGTGGGGTGCGACGCGGGCTTTCTCAACGTCAGCCGCATCAAGGGCAGCCATGCGGCCATCAAGACCGGGATGCTGGCCGCCGAAGCCGCCTTCGACGCCCTGGCCGCGGGCCGCCAGCACGACGAGTTGAGCGCCTATCCCCAAGCATTTGAAGCCAGCTGGCTGCGCGCCGAACTGAACAAAGACCGCAATTACAAAACCTGGTTCAAGTCGGGCCTGCTCATGGGAACCACGATGACCGGCATCGAGCAGTACGCGCTGCGCGGCCGCATTCCCTGGACCGTGCACCGCAAAGACCCCGACTATGCGCTGCTGCAAGAGGCGGCCCAGCGCCAGCCCATCGACTACCCCAAGCCCGACGGCAAGCTCACGTTCGATCGCCTCTCAGGTGTTTTCATCAGCAACACCAACCACGAAGAAAACCAGCCCGCGCACCTCACGCTGAAAGACCCCGCCGTGCCCGTGCGCGTCAACCTGGCGCGCTACGCCGGCCCGGAGCAGCGTTACTGCCCGGCGGGCGTCTATGAATTTATGCCTGACCCGGCCCAGGGTGAAGGCGCCATGCGCCTGCAAATCAACGCCCAGAACTGCCTGCACTGCAAGACCTGCGACATCAAAGACCCGACGCAAAACATCGTCTGGGTGCCGCCAGAAGGCGGCGGCGGGCCGAATTATTCGGGGATGTGATTTCCTTTTCCCTCTCCCGTTTACGGGAGAGGGGCAGGGGCGAGGGCCGGCCGGCAGGCCGGTATCTTTCTCCCTCCTCCGCGTGCGGGGGAGGGCAGGGGTGGGGGCATGCGGCGCTGGGATAAGCACTGGCTTTTTCGATGCGCCGCTGGCTCTTTCCCCAACCTTCTCCCGCGAGCGGGAGAGGGAGCAAAACCGCTCAACGCTTCACGCTCAACCCAAAGCATGTACCTAGGCACCCTGACCGATGTGCCCGGCATCGAAGTCGGCCACCACACCCTCGCCGCGCGGCCCACCGGCTGCACCGCCGTCATCGCGCGCTTGGGGGCCATCGGCGGGGTGGACGTGCGCGGCGCGGCCCCCGGCACCCGCGAGACCGACCTGCTCGCGCCTGCCAACCTGGTCGAGCGCGTTCATGCCGTGCTGCTGGCTGGCGGCAGCGCCTGGGGGCTGGACGCCGCCGGCGGCGTCATGCGCTGGCTGGAAGAACAAGGCATCGGCCTGCCCGTGGGCCAAGCGCCCGGCCAGCGCGTGCCCATCGTGCCCGCCGCTGTGCTGTTCGATCTGCACCTGGGCGACGCGCGCATCCGCCCCGGCTCGCAAGATGGTCACGCCGCTTGCCAGGCCGCCTCGCGTCAAACCGTGCCGCAAGGCTGCGTGGGCGCGGGCGCCGGGGCCACCGTGGGCAAAATGTTCGGCTTGGCGCACGCCATGAAAGGCGGTATCGGCAGCGCCGCGCTCACCCTGAAAGGCGTTACCGTCGGCGCGCTGGTGGCCGTCAACGCCGTGGGCGACGTGTGCGATCCGGCCAGCGGCGTCACCCTCGCCGGTGCGCGCACGCAAGACGGCGCGGCGCTGCGCCACACCACCCGCGCCTTGCTCGACGGCGAGCCGCCGCTGGCCATCCTCGCGGGCAGCAACACCACCATCGGCGTCATCGCCACCGACGCGCCTCTCACCAAAGCGCAAGCGCAGCGCCTGGCCACCGCCGGCCACGACGGGCTAGCCCGCGCCATCGCCCCTGTGCACACCATGAGCGACGGCGACACCCTCTTCGCCCTGAGCACGGGCCTGGCCGCGCACCCCGGCCCCGGCCTGAATGTGCTGACCACCCTGGCCGCCGAAGCCGTAGCCCGCGCCTGCTGCAACGCCGCGCGCGCCGCCCAGGGGCTGCGCATGGATGGCCTGTGGCTGCCCGCAGCGGCGGATTGGCGGTGAGCTGGAACGCGAGCGTTTTCATGCAGGGGCGAAAAATCTTTCGCCCTTGCGCTCCAAAAGCAGTAGCGTCTTGTATAGCAGTTCCCAAAAATTCTCATACTTTGTCGCCTTCGCCTTGCCGTACTATTCGTACTGTCTGCGGCTCGTCTTCGCGTCTGAAAATTTTTGGGAACCGCTATATGAAGCACCGTAGGGCGACAGATTTTTCGCCCCTACAAGGAGGAAATTACTATTTTGATAGCTATATGCCATATTATAATATGGCTTTTATATATAAAATCATCTGGAATGCATATATAATTTTTAGTGATAGCTATCAATTATGAAATTATATCTCAATGCTCAACGTTTTCAGTAGCGCATGAAAAGCTCTTGCAAGCCTGCTGTGTCGGCGCCGTGCGCCAGTCCGAGGGCCAGCAGCAAGCGGGCCTGGAGCGGGTTTTGGTCGTCGGCCAGCAGCCCACCTTCTTGAAGGTCGCTCGTGCAGGGCAGGGGGCCGGCGCCGGTGCGGCTGGCGCGCACGATGGGCAGGCCGCGCGCGCGCAAGGAGCGCAACGTGGGCAGCAGGTGGTCGGGCACGGTGGCGGCGCCAAAGCCGGCGTGAACGATACCGCGCGCGCCTGAGGCGGCCAGCGCCTCGTAAGGGGCGGCGCTCATGCCGGCCCAGGCGCTGACGATGCCCACGGGGGGCAGGGCGTGCAGCCTTTGCAAGCTGAACTGGCTGTGCAGCGTGTGCGCCCGGCTGGGGGCGCGGTAAAAACGCGGGCTGCTGCCCGCCAAGCGGCCCAGCGGCCCGTGGGGAGAGCCGAAGGCGTGCAGCGCGGCGGCGTCTTGTTTGCCCACGTCGCGGGCGGACCAGATGGCGCCGTTCATCACCACCAGCACGCCCAGCCCGGCGGCGGCAGGGCTGGCGGCCACGCACGCGGCCTGGTAGAGGTTGGCGGGGCCGTCGGTGGAGAGGGCGTTGCCGGGCCGCATGGCGCCGGTGAAGACCACGGGTTTGGCGCTTTTAAGCAGCAGGTGCAGCAGGTAGGCCGATTCTTCCAGGGTGTCGGTGCCGTGGGTGATGACCAGGCCCGCCACGCCGCTTTCGGCCAGCAGTTCGCTTGCGCGCCGGGCCAGCTGGAGCATGAGCGCGTCGCTCATGTTTTTGGAGTCGATGGCGAAAAGCTGCTCGGCTTGCACGTCGGCCACGTCAGCCAGTTCGGGCACGGCGGCGAGCAACGCTTGCGGGCCGATCACTCCGGCCTGGTAGCCGGTGGCGGTGCGGCTGGCCGCCGCACCGGCGATGGTGCCGCCGGTGGCGAGCAGGGCGATGCGCGGTCGGTCGGCGCTCATGCTGCAGGCTCCGCGCCGCCCAGCAGTTGCGCGTAGCGCGGCAGATCGACGTTGCCGCCGCTCAAGATGACGCCCACACGCTGGCCCGCGAGCGATGCGCCCAGGCGGCGCGCGGCGGCAAAGCCCAGGCACCCGGTGGGTTCGACGACCAGCTTCATGCGCTCGGCAAAAAAGCGCATGGCGGCGGCCAGTTCGGCGTCGCTGGCGGTGTGGATGTCTTGCACCTCGCGCCGGATGATGGCGAAGGTGATTTCGCCCAGGTGCTGGGTTTGCGCGCCGTCGGCGATGGTGCGCGGTGGATTGATGTGGACGATGCGCCCTTCGCGCAGCGACTGCTGGCCGTCGTTGCCGGCTTGCGGCTCTACGCCGAAAATTTTGCATTCAGGGACCAACGCGCGCGCCGCCAGCGCGCAGCCGGAGAGCAGCCCGCCACCGCCCAGCGGGACGAACAGGGCGTCGAGCGGGCCGGCGTCTTGCAGCAGTTCCAGCGCCGCCGTGCCTTGACCGGCGATGATGTGCGGATGGTCGTAGGGCGGGATGAGCGCCATGCCGCGCTCGGCGGCCAGGCTCTGGGCGATTTGCTCGCGGTCTTCGGTATGGCGGTCGTACAGCCGCACCTGGGCGCCGTAATCGCGCGTGGCGGCCAGCTTGGCGGCAGGCGCGTCGTGCGGCATGACGATGAGCGCCGGCATGCCGAGGATGCGCGCGGCCAGCGCCACCGCCTGCGCGTGGTTGCCGGAAGAAAAGGTGACGGCGCCAGCGCGGCGCTGCCCGGCATCAAGCTGGGCCAGCGCGTTGAAGGCGCCGCGGAACTTGAATGCGCCCATGCGTTGCAGGTTTTCGCACTTGAAGAAAAAGCGCGCGCCGGCGGCTTCGTCCGCCGTGCGCGAGGTCATCACCGGCGTGCGCAGTGCATGGCCTTGCAGGCGCGTGCTGGCTGCGCGCACGTCGTCGAAGGTGGGTAAAGGGGAGGCTGGCATGGCGGCGGGGCGGGACGTGGGATGCGCTATTTTCGCAAGCCGCGAAGGGCGGCGGCGCTAAGAGCCTGTGCATAGTCTTTTCGGGGTCGCGGTAGGTCGCAATCGGGCGGAGTTGGCGCGCCGGGCGCGCTGCATGGGCTGCTGCCCATGCGAGCGACTGGCACGCCAAATCGCCCGATTTCGACCCAACCCGAAGGGCAGGCGCCTTTTCGGGCGGTCTGCGGCGTTGCAAATCCTCGCCATTGCACGGCTATGGCTGCGGTTTGCGCCTTGCAGCCCATCCCGAAAAGGCGTCTGCGCGACCCCGAAAAAACTATGAACAGGCTCTAAAAACAAGGGCTTGGGCAGTGTAGCTGCCCAAGCCCTTGTTGAAGATCAGGCTTGAAGTTTTCGCCGTCCGGCAAGGGCGCGGTGGCCCTTGCGCGGCGGCGGGTTTTCAAACCATGGCCGGTTTGGCGGCGGCCACGGGGGGCGCATCTTCAAAGAGCACGCCGCGGATCACTTGCCAAATGAGGGCCAGCGCGCCGATGATGAAGATCACGTCGCCGACCGTGCGCAGCCAATGCAGTGTGACCACCGAGTTCTGTTGCAGGAACTCGGCGCTGCGGGCGTACCACAGGCCGACCGACGCGGCGGCGTGGAACTGCATCAGGCCGATGGGCAGCATGGTGGAGGTGATCATCAGCACCAGGCCGAGGTTCAGGCACCAGAAGGCGGTTTTCATGAGCGCGTCCGAGAACTGCATCTGCGGGCGGATGTAGCGCAGGATCATCAGCGTGAAGCCCAGCGCCAGGAACCCGTAGACCCCGAACAGGGCCGCGTGGGCGTGCACCAGCGAGGTGTTCAGACCCTGCACGTAGTACAGCGAAATCGGCGGATTGATGAGGAAGCCGAAAACGCCCGCGCCCAGCATGTTCCAGAAGGCGACGAAAACGAAGCACAGCAGCGGCCACTTGAGCGCCTCCATCCACGGCGCGCGGGTGCGCAGGTGCCAGTGCTCCCAGGCTTCGTGGCCGAGCAGGATCAGCGGCACCACTTCGAGCGCGCTGAAGGACGCGCCCGTGGCCATGATCGGCGTGGTGGTGCCCGCGAAGTACAGGTGGTGCAGGGTGCCAGGCACGCCGCCGAGCATGAACAGCACCGCCGAACCCAGGCTGGCGGCGGTGGCCATGGGCCGGGAGACCAGCCCCAGCGAGCAGAAGATGAAGGCCAGCGCCGCGGTGGTAAAGACCTCGAAGAAGCCTTCCACCCACAGGTGCACGACCCACCAGCGCCAGTACTCCATGATCGACAGGTTGGTGTGCTCGCCGTAGAACAGGCCCGTACCATAGAACAGGCCGACCGCGGCGATCGAGGCCGTGAGCAGCGCCAGCAGGTGTCTGTCGCTGCCGGGCGTGAGCAGCGCGGGCAGCACGCCGCGCACCATCAGCACCAGCCACAGCACGATGCCGATGAACAGGGCGATTTGCCACAGGCGGCCCAGGTCGAGGTATTCATAGCCCTGGTGGCCGAGCCAGAAGTTCAGCGCGGGCGGCATCCAGTCTTTTTGCGAAATCGCCAGGAACTGGCCCAGGAAGGAACCGGCCACCACCACGATCAGCGCCCAGAACAGCACATCGACGCCAAGTTTCTGGAACTTCGGATCCTTGCCGCCGTTGATGATCGGCGCCAGGAACAAGCCTGCCGCCAGAAAGCCCGTGGCGATCCAGAACAGCGCGCTTTGCAGGTGCCAGGTGCGCGCCAGGGAGTAGGGAATCAGCCCGGTCAGGTCGATGCCGTAGAAGTTCGGCTCGTTCACCGTGTAGTGCGCGGTCAAGCCGCCGATGAAGACCTGCACCAGGAACAGCACCACCACGATGAACAGGTACTTGCCGAGCGCGCGCTGCGAGGGCGTGAGCGCGAAGGTAGTGAGCGGGTCGCGCGTAGGAGCGTCCGGCTGGGCATAGTCGCGCTTGCGCAGGAAAGACCAGCCGAACACCAGCAGGCCGACGCCAGCCAGCAGAAAGATGACACTGACGAGTGACCAGACCACGTTTTCGGCCGTCGGCGCGTTGTCGATCAGCGGCTCGTGCGGCCAGTTGTTGGTGTAGGTCGCCTCACTGCCGGGCCGGCTGGTGCCGGCGGCCCAGGCGGTCCAGTAGAAGAAATTGGTCAACTGCGCGCGGCGTTCTTCGTTGGGCAGCGTGTTGATCTTCATCGCGTAGGTCACGCGGCTTGGTTGCAGTTCGGGATCGTTGCCGAACAGCCGCATGTAGTAATCCTTGGCTTGCACCATCGCCTGCGCCCGGCGGGCCGAGACGGTGAGCGCGCCGTCGGCGCCGATGTGGTTGCCACGGTATTCGGCCTTGAGCTGGGCGCGCAGCGTGCCTTGCTGTTCGACCGAAAGCTGCGTGAACGGTTTCTGGTGGGCTTCTTGCGCGGCCAGGTCGAGCCAGGCCGTCAGTTCACGGTGCAGCCAATCGGCCGTCCAGTCGGGCGCCTGATAGGCGCCGTGTCCCCAGATCGTGCCAAGTTCCATGCCGCCGACCGATTGCCAGGCGCTCTGGCCGGCATAGATGTCCTTGTCGGTGAACAGCGTCTTGCCGTCGGCGCTCTTGACTTGCGCCGGAATTGGCGGCGCCTGTTGATAGACCTCGCGGCCCATGAAGCCCAAGAGGCTGAATGTGGCGACCAGCACCACGACCAGAATGGTCCAAAACTTGCGATAAGAAGCCATCGCGCGCTCTCCTTTCTTGCGAAATCAGTTTGAACTTTGAAACTTTGAAGATGGGGCGGCGGACGCCTTCACGCCGCCGCCCCGGTTTGTCGCCCGCCCGGAAACAGGATGCTGTTTTCCAGATGAATGTGTTGCATCAGATCCTCCCGCATCGCGCAGGCGGGTGTACGGCGCGCGCCATGCGGCACAGGCCGCGCGTGGCGGCGTGATGCCGCCGGCTTCCAGCTTCCTCTGGGCGGCGGCTTGGCGCACGGTACGGTTGCCGTTGCAGCAGAAGTCAAGTCCGCACGCGTGAAACGCGGCGCTGGCCCCAGCAAGCTGGCGCGCGATCTGGCCCGGAGACTGGTCTAGAAACGGTTCCATGGAATCTTTCTCGATGGCGCCGATTTTTCGCCACGGGCAAAAAATGGAACATAAGAAAGATCAATTTCGGCGTGCTTAAAGCAAGCTTTTCGGGCCAGCGCCGGCCTGCCCGCGCTCCCGGCATGGGCAGCGGCAACCTGCGGCCTGAGTCCGGGAACGAAATAAATTGGGGTTAGAACACGCCGGCGCGGAATTCGCGGGGGAGCTTCAAACTGGCGCTAATGTCTTTTCATAGGTGCAAACCGACGCTGTTTCCGCGTGGTTCCATCGAGTGGTGCCCGGGGCCGGAATCGAACCGGCATGGTGTTGCCACCGGCAGATTTTGAGTCTGCTGCGTCTACCTATTTCGCCACCCGGGCAGCGCGCCAGCCGAATTAAAAATTATGGCACAGTGCGCTCCATGACTCTGCATTATCCAACCGTCGAAGACACCGTGGGCCACACGCCGCTGGTGCGGTTGCAGCGCATGGCGGCGCAAGGCGAGGCCGCGCGCGGCAACGTGGTGCTGGCCAAGCTGGAGGGCGGCAACCCCGCCGGGTCGGTGAAAGACCGGCCTGCCTTGTCGATGATCCGCCGCGCCGAGGAGCGCGGCGACATCAAACCGGGCGATACGCTGATCGAACCGACCAGCGGCAACACCGGCATTGCGCTGGCAATGGCGGCGGCCATCCGGGGCTACCGCATGGTGCTCATCATGCCGGAAGATTTATCGGTCGAGCGCGCGCAGACCATGAAAGCCTACGGTGCGGAGCTGATTCTCACGCCGCGCTCCGGCGGCATGGAATACGCGCGCGACCTGGCTGGCAAGATGGTGGCCCAAGGCAAGGGCCGAATGCTCGATCAGTTCGCCAACCCGGACAACCCGCGCATCCATTACGAAGCCACTGGCCCCGAACTGTGGCAGCAGACCGGCGGGCGCATCACCCACTTCGTCAGCGCCATGGGCACCACCGGCACCATCACCGGCGTGTCGCGTTTTCTGAAAGAGAAAAACTCAGCGGTGCGCGTGATCGGCGCGCAGCCGGCGGATGGCTCGCGCATTCCCGGCATCCGCAAGTGGCCTGAAGAGTACCTGCCCAAAATTCACGACCCCAAGGCGGTGGACGAGGTGGTGCTGGTCGATCAGTTCGACGCCGAAGACATGGCCCGAAGGCTGGCGCGCGAGGAAGGCATCTTCGCTGGCGTCTCCTCCGGCTGCGCAGCTTGGGCGGCGCTGCAAATTGCCGCGCGTGAGCAGGGCGCCACCATCGTATTCGTGGTGTGCGACCGGGGCGACCGCTACCTGTCCACGGGCGTGTTTCCCGCCTGATTTTTGAATGAAAAACCCTGATTAGCAACCTGCCTCAGATTCGTCATTCCCGCGCAGTTCCCGCCTGCGCGGGAATGACAGGGAATCCAGACAGCGGCGGTTGTGGCCGGACGTCACATGGAAAGAGCAGGCTTGGGCAAGCGCCCTTGGATTCCCGCCTGCGCGGGAATGACGAAGGGAAAGTCATGTCGCTTTCTTCCAATGCCATCTGAGGTAAGTTGCTAATCAGGTGAAAAACGGTTTTAGCCCTTATGTGGAATGGGTTAGCAACTATATTTTAAATAGCAAACGATGACCTGGAACTTTTGCCCCCAATGCGCCACGCCGCTGAAAATGCTGAGCGCCGAAGAAGACGGCGGCCTGAAAGAGCGGCTGCGCTGCCCGGCCTGCGGTTTCACGCACTGGAACAACCCCACGCCGGTGCTGGCCGCCATCATCGAATACCGCGGCCAGGTGCTGCTGGCGCGCAATGCCGCGTGGCCGGGCAAGATGTTCGCGCTCATCACCGGCTTCATGGAGGCGGGCGAAACGCCGCAAGACGGCATTCGGCGCGAGGTGAAGGAAGAAACCGATCTCGACATCACCGCGCTCGATCTGGTGGGCATTTATGACTTTCAGCGCATGAACCAGGTCATCATCGCCTACCACGTGGTGGCCGAAGGCCAGGTGCGCCTCTCGCCCGAACTGGCTGACTGGCGCTTGTACGGCCTGCACCAACTCAAATGCTGGCCCGCCGGGACCGGCTACGCGTTGGCCGACTGGCTGCGCTCGCGCGGGCGCGAGCCGGTGTTCTTCACGCCTGAGGAAAACGCCGCGCGGCGGCGCGGTCTGGCCCACTGATCGAAGTTTCCAGCATGGATGACATCGCAAAAGAAGTCGATGCGCGCGGTCTGAACTGCCCGCTGCCCATCCTCAAGGCCAAAAAGGCGCTGGCCGAGTTGCAAGGCGGACAGCTGCTGCGCGTGCTGTGCACCGACGCCGGATCGGTGCGCGACTTTGAAGCCTTCGCGCGGCAGACGGGACATGAGCTGGTGGAACAAACCGCCCAAGGCGGCGAGTTCGTCCACGTGCTGCGGCGGCGGGCTATAACGCCAGCGCCTTGAGGTAGGCGCGAAAGGCCGCGCCCATTTGCGGGTGTTGCAGCGCCAGTTCGACGGTAGCTTGCAGAAAGCCTTCCTTGCTGCCGCAGTCGTAGCGTTTGCCTTGGTATTGATACGCGCCGACGCGCTCTTTTTTTATCAGCCGGGCGATGGCGTCGGTCAGTTGGATTTCGCCGCCCGCGCCGGGCGGCTGCTGGCGGATTTCCTCGAAGATGCGCGGCGTGAGGATGTAGCGCCCGGCCACGCCGATGCGCGAGGGCGCGTCTTGCGGCGCGGGTTTTTCGACGATGCGCTCGATGGCGATCAGCCGCTCGCCCGCCGGGGCGCCAGCGACGATGCCGTAGCGGCTGACCTGGTCGGCAGGCACTTCCTGCACCGCCAGCAGCGAGTGGCCGTGCTGGGCGAACGAGGCGGTCATCTGCGCCAGCACGGGCGCGCCGCCGCCGGGGCTGCCGACCATCAAATCGTCGGCCAGCAGCACGGCAAAGGGCCGCTCGCCGACGATGGGCGCGGCGCACAGCACCGCATGCCCCAGGCCGAGCGAGCGCGGCTGGCGCACGTAGGAGCAGTCCATGTCCGCCGGCTGCACGGCGCGCACCACGGCCAGCATGTCGGACTTGCCGGCGGCTTGCAGTTCGTTTTCGAGTTCGTAGGCGGTGTCGAAGTGATCCTCGATGGCACGCTTGCTGCGCCCGGTGACGAATACCATGTGCCGCACCCCGGCGGCGTAAGCCTCTTCCCCCGCGTACTGGATGAGGGGTTTATCGACGATGGGCAGCATCTCCTTGGGGCTGGCCTTGGTCGCCGGCAAAAAGCGCGTGCCCAGCCCGGCGACGGGGAAGACGGCGATGCGGACGGGGGGGATTGGGGACATGGGGGCGTGCGGTTGGCGGGCTTGGAATGGCGGGCTGTCAAATGCTTGATTTATGATAGCTTTATGCTATGATATGATATGTGTTTACTATATAAAGAATTGTTAAATTCATATACAAATGAGGTATGCAGCTATTAATTAAGGAGAAGTCTCTTGAGCTGTTTCACTTCGGCGTGGAACGATTGGGTCAGTTCGGCAACCAGGGTTTCGATATCGCGTACCTGATGTTGAATCGTTAGTACGGCGATGCCTTGCGGCACGAGGTCGTAGATCACAAAATGCCGCCGCGCAGAAATCATCAGAAAAGGTGCGCTGCGCTGCCGGCGCAAACGCCCTGATTCCGGGTGGGCTGCCGCTTGGCGCATGGCGGCGTACAGATCGGCAAGGTAGCGGTCGGCTGCATCTTCGCCCCATTGGCGGCGTGAACGCGCGTGGATGTCGCGCAGATCAAAGGTGGCCTTGCGAGTCAGAAAAAACGCTGCGGGTGCTTTGCTTTCAGTGCCAGCCATTGGCTTGCCTGCGTTCCAGTGTGTCCATATCGGTCTTGAAGTCTCCGCTCGACTCGAAGAAGCGGCCAGCGGCAAGGTCGCGGTAACCGGCGAGGATGGCGTCTTGCACGATTTGGCCTTCGCGCTGCTGCATGTCGCGGCGGATCAGGTCGCGCACGTATTCGCTTGGTGTTTCATAAAGACCAGCCTCGCCAACCATGCGGCTTACGAATTCGGCCAAGGGTTGCGATAGATGGGCGTTGATGCGTTCAGACATGGGGAAACCTCGCTTGGGCAAAAGTATTGTCGTCCAGTTCGCTACCCCAGCCGCCCAATCTGCACCCGGATTTTTTCCAGTGCGGCGGTGAAGTCAAACAGGCGTTTTTGCTCCTGCTCGATCACGGCGGGCGGGGCTTTGGCGGCGAACGCCTGGTTGCCCAGCTTGGCTTGCGCCTTGGCGATTTCCTTGTCCAGCCGCTCGGCTTCCTTGGTCAGGCGCGTTTTTTCCGCCGCCGTGTCGATGGGCATGAACAGCGCCATGCGCGCCTGGCCGACGACGGCGACCGGGGCCGCGCCTGCCGCTTGCGCCCACGCGGCTTCGGTGTCGAACAGGCGCACTTCGCTGAGTTTGGCCAGCGCCTGCAAGGCCGGGGCCGCGCCGCGCACGAAGGCGGCATCGCCGAACACGTACAGCGGCAGCCGCGTGGCGGGCGAAACGTTCATTTCGCCGCGCAGCGCGCGGCAGGCATCGACCAGCGCCTTCAGGCGCGCCATTTCGTCTTCGGCGGCGGGGTCGATCCGCTCAGGCTGCGCTTGCGGGTAGGGCGCGAGGGCGATGGAGCCGGCCGCCTTCTTTTCAGCGATGGGCGCCACCACTTGCCACAGCGCCTCGGTGACGAAAGGAATCAGCGGGTGCGCCAGGCGCAGTGCCGCCTCCAGCACGCCGATGAGGGTGCGGCGCGTGGCGCGCTGCTGCTCAGGCGTGCCCTGCTGGATTTGCACCTTGGCGATTTCGAGATACCAGTCGCAGAACTCGTTCCAGATAAAGTCGTACACCGCGGCGGCCACGTTGTCGAGCCGGTATTCCTCGAAGCCCTTGGCGGCGGCGGCTTCGGTTCTTTGCAGGCGGCTGGTGATCCAGCGGTCGGCGGGGGAGCGGTGGATGCTGTCTTGCTCGCTGCCGAGGTCGTGCTCCTCGCAATTCATCAGCACGAAGCGGCTGGCGTTCCACAGCTTGTTGCAGAAGTTGCGGTAGCCCTCGCAACGCTTGCTGTCGAAGTTGATGGTGCGCCCCAGCGTGGCCATCGCGGCGAAGGTAAAGCGCAGCGCGTCGGCGCCGTAGCCGGGGATGCCGTCGGGAAATTCTTTTTCGGTATTGGCGCGCACCTTGGGCGCGGTCTCCGGCTTGCGCAGGCTGGTGGTGCGCTTGGCAAGCAGCGGCTGGAGCGCGATGCCGTCGATCAGGTCCACCGGGTCGAGCACGTTGCCTTCGCTCTTGCTCATCTTCTTGCCGTGGGCGTCGAGCACCAGGCCGTGGATGTACACGTCGCGGAAAGGCGTCTGGCCGGTGAAGTGGAGCGTCATCATGATCATCCGGGCGACCCAGAAAAAGATGATGTCGTGGCCCGTGACCAGCACGGAGGAGGGCAGGTACAGCCGCAGATCTTCGGTCTGCTGCGGCCAACCCAGTGAGGAGAAGGGCACCAGCGCGGAGGAGTACCAGGTGTCCAGCACGTCCTCGTCGCGGCGCAGCGGGCCGTTGTATCCGGCGGCGGAGGCTTTGGCGCGCGCATTGCTCTCGTTTCTCGCCACGAAAACGGAACCATCGCCGCCGTACCACGCCGGAATCTGGTGTCCCCACCAGAGCTGGCGGCTGATGCACCAGTCCTGAATGTGGTTCATCCACTGGTTGTAGGTGTTGACCCAGTTGGCGGGCACAAAGCGCACCTGCCCGCCAGCCACGGCGGCTATGGCTTTTTGCGCGATGCTCTGGCCGTCCGCGCCCGGTTTGCTCATGGCGACGAACCATTGATCGGTGAGCATCGGCTCGACGATCTGGCCGGTGCGCGCGCAACGCGGCACCATCAGCTTGTGCTTTCTGGTTTCCACCAGCAGCCCTTGAGCGGTCAGGTCGGCCACGATGGCCTTGCGCGCGGCAAAGCGGTCCAGCCCGCGATAGGGCGTGGGGGCGCTTTCATTAAGCGTGGCGTCCAGATTGAGCACGCCGATCATGGGCAGCTTGTGCCGCTGGCCCACGGCATAGTCGTTGGCGTCGTGCGCGGGCGTGACCTTGACGACGCCGGTGCCAAAGGTTTTGTCCACATACTCGTCGGCGATCACCGGAATCTCGCGGCCCACCAGCGGCAGCACCACGCGCTGGCCGATCAAGTGGCGGTAGCGGTCATCATCGGGGTGCACCATCACCGCCACGTCGCCCAGCATGGTTTCGGGGCGCGTGGTGGCGACCACCATCTTCTGCCCGCCGCCGCCCGCCAATGGGTAGGCGATGTGCCACAGAAAGCCGTCTTCTTCCTCGCTTTCCACTTCCAGATCGCTCACGGCGGTTTTCAGCTCCGGGTCCCAGTTGACCAGCCGCTTGCCGCGGTAGATCAGGCCCTCGTCGTAAAGCCGCACGAAAGTTTCGGTCACTACCTTGGACAGGCACTCGTCCATCGTGAAGTATTCGCGCGACCAGTCCACGCTCGCGCCCATGCGGCGCATCTGCTGCGTGATGGTGCTGCCCGATTGCTCTTTCCACTCCCACACGCGGGCCACGAAATTTTTGCGGCCCAGATCGTGACGGCTTTGGCCTTGCTCTTGCAACTGGCGCTCCACCACGATCTGCGTGGCGATGCCCGCGTGATCGGTGCCCGGAATCCACGCCGTGTTGAAGCCCCTCATGCGGTGATAGCGCGTGAGGCTGTCCATGATGGTCTGGTTGAACGCGTGCCCCATGTGCAGCGTGCCCGTGACGTTGGGCGGCGGCAGTTGAATGGCGAAGTTCTCGCCCCGCGCGGCGGCCTGGGCGCAGGCCTGCCCGCTGCCGCGATAACCGGCGCGGCCCAAAGCGCGCTGCTCCCACAGGGCGCTCCAGCGGGATTCGATGGCGGCGGGTTCAAACGATTTGGACAGGCTCGCCAATCCGGGCTGGCGAACCTGGCCAGCGCCCGGCGGCTGCGTAGTGGTGCTCATGGGGGATCGAAGGGAATATGCAAGGGGCTGCAAAAACAAACAATCTTAAGTCACACAAAAATCAATAGTTTTGCTGCAACGCCTTGGTTACGTCGTAGGGAGTAAAGGGTTCGCACTGCCGGGTATCGGTGGGTGGTGGATAAAGCAGGGGCTGCGATGCTACAGCGAGCATAGGCGCTGCCGGCAGCTTGGATGCAGGTGCCATGCCCAGCAAATCATCCAGCGCAAAAGGCACCAGCAGGTTAGTGAATTGCAGCGTGCCGTCCGCAGCGACTGCCTGCTGTGCGCGCTCCTGCCACTGCGCCCACCACGCAACATTGTCGGCGCGAAAACGTGCATTGCTCCAGAGCATCAGCGGCACTTCGTAAGCGCTGCGCGTAGAGCCGTGTACATACGAACCGCCACAGGCCGGAAAGGCTAAGCCGTGGTCGGAAATGTAGATCAGCACGGCGCGCCGGTCATCCATCCGGGCCAGCCGCGCTATCCACTCGGCCAGCAATCGGCTGGTGTAGGCGATGCTGTTGTCATACGCATCCGGCCATTGCGCGGCTGCGGGCGGATAGCGATCTTTTACGTCTGGATGGCTGCCGTAGGTGTATACGGTGAGCATGAGCTTTTCGGATACTGGCGTGCTATCCAGCGCCCGTGCCAAGAGCGGCGTCAGTGCCTCGTCCCACTGGGCACCGGGCTGGAGTTGATGAAATTGGGCCGAGCGCTGGCTAAACGCAGTGAATATAAAACTATCTCCGATATCAAAGCGTGTCTGGTTGCTCAACGTTACCCCTGTGAATCCAGCCTTGGCTGCTTTGTCCAGATAGGTGAGTACACCTTCTGCAAACTCTGGCTGTCGCCCAGTCAGTAAGACAGGCACAGCCCGCGCGGTATTGTTGCCATTGGTTTGTACCGGCAGCGCCACGATACCTTCTCGCCAAGGAGACAGTGCCGCATTCGTGGGATTGCCTTGGTAGCCTAATAATGACCAACGCTGGGCGCTCGCACTTTCGCCAATAATCAGTACCACCACATCTGCTATCGACGGTCGCGCCGGTTCAGGAACTGGTGGTATGACAAACATGCTCGCCGATGATTCCCGGTAACGCAGGTACGATCTGATGAACATTGAGGGATAGGTACGCTCCACCTTGCTGAGAGTGAGAAACCTGATGGCATCTGCCGCGCCGTCGCCTTTGGTGGCGGCGTTGGTCAACCACACCAGCCATACCAGCAGGCTGATCCAGCCAAACCAGCGCCAGTGACCGTGCAGCACCGTTGCCCGGGACCATAGCCAATACGCGGCAAGACACGCCAGCAACAGCCAAGAGACCAGCCGGAATGCATCAGAATAGCGGTAGGAGCTGACATATTCCCGGGCTTCACGGAACGACGAACCAAACACGGTGAACCAGAAATATTCATCGGGTACTGAATCGATAGCCAGGCCATAGGCCAAGTGAGCCAATCCGATGACTACCAGTACCACGGTAGCCATGCGCAGCGCAGGCCGCCATAGTAGAAAAAATGCCAACAGTGCGGCCGAGCGCACGGCATCCACACTATTACGCCCAATAGGCCACATCCATACCAGCGGAGAAAACAGCCACAGCCAAGCGAGTGCGGTCACGATACCAGGAATTACCCGCGCCGTGGTTGCCAAAACGTGATTGCGATTTTTTGTCACGATAATGAGTGTAAGAGGGTGAAGTGCGCCATGGACAGCAACCAACTAGAGCAAGCGCGGCATCCGGTTCGAGGAAGCTGCGCAGGTCTTTGACGACCCGCTCTGTGTTTCGGAGCAAGACCGTTTGGAGAACGGTGAGCCGTGCTGGCAAACTATCGGCATGGCTGGCGGTCTTTTGCTGCTGCTGGTAGCGCACATGGTGCGCTTTGAACACGACGGCGCCGAGGTTGTGCGCATCATCAGCGCCCGCCGCGTAACCCGTCAAGAACGGAGGCGTTATCAGTATGGTTAGGTACAAGCAAGGCGAACTGCCGCCGATTGCCGGGGAACGCAAGGCCGAGCTGAAGACATTGGCCGAGAGGCCCGACAGCAAGATTGACTACAGCGGCATCCCGCCGCTCATCGAAGAGTTTTGGCAAAGGGCCGTGCGAGGGCCCTTTTACAAACTCGTAAAGAAGCTTACCTCGGTGCGCATCGATGCGGATGTGCTGGACTGGTTCAAGAGCCAGGGCAGGGGCTACCACACGCGCATCAATGTGATTTTGCGCCGGGAAATGCTGACTTCGTTCAGGTGACATGGCGTACTTGGAAAAAAAGAGCAAATCGCCTTGTGGCCTATGTTTAGCAATGGTTTGTAGCTATGCTTATCGAAGCAAACGGTTTGCAGATCGCCGTCGAGCGCGATGAGCCGCCGGGCGGGGCGCGGGGGCAGGTGCTGCTTGTCATGGGGCTGGGCGGGCAGCTGATTCACTGGCCGGCGGCGCTGGTGCGGGCGCTGGTGGACGAGGGGTGGGGCGTGATCCGCATGGACAACCGCGACGCGGGCTTGAGCACGCATTTGAGCGCCCTGGGCCGGCCGCGCCTGGGCCGGATCGCTGCGCTTGCCTGGCTGGGCTTGCGCCCGCACGCGCCCTATACCTTGCGCGACATGGCGCAAGACGCGCTGGGCGTGCTCGACGCGCTGGGCGTGGCGCGCGCTCATGTGGTGGGCGTGAGCATGGGCGCCATGATCGCGCAGCGCGTGGCGCTGGCCGCGCCGCAGCGCGTGCAAACGCTGGTGAGCATCATGGGATCGAGCGGCGCGCGCGGCTTGCTGCGCCCCAAGGCCAGCGTGGTGCGCGCGGCGGCGGGCAAGCCCATAGGGGGCGCTGAGGAGGCGCAGGCCCAGTATTACATGCGCTTTTTGCAAGCCGTGGCCAGCCCGGTTTTTCCGCCTTCCGAGGCCGATCTGCGCGCCGCGCTCATGGAGTCCGCGCGGCGCAGCCGCCCGGACGATTTGGCCACGCTGCGCCAGTCCGCCGCCATTCTGGCCGACGGCGCGCGCGCTAGGGAGTTGGCCCGCATGAACGTGCCCACGCTGGTGATGCACGGGCGCGCCGATCCGTGGGTGCCGCTGGCTTGCGGGGTGGACACGGCGCGGCGCATTCCTGGCGCGCGTCTGGCGGTGATCGAGGACATGGGGCACGATCTGGTTCCCGTGGCGCACCCGGAAATCGTGCGCCGCGTGCTGGCCGAACTGCTGCCGTTTCTGCGCACTGCTGGGGCCGCTGCATGAACACTTTTTCCGATCCCCAGGCCGCGCTGCGCGGCTCGCCGCTGGGCAAGAGCGGCGCGTACCCCGGCCGGTACGACCCGGCGCTGCTTTACGCCATCGCCCGCGCGCCGCAGCGCGAGCGCATCGGCATCGGCGGACAGCCGCCGTTTTTCGGTGCCGATTTCTGGACGGCCTACGAACTTTCGTGGCTCAACCCGCGCGGCAAGCCGCAGGTGGCCATCGCGCACATTACCGTGCCGTGCGAGAGCACGCACCTCATCGAAAGCAAATCCTTCAAGCTGTATCTGGGCAGCTTCAGCGGCGCGCGTATGGTCAATGCCGACGAGGTGCGCCGCTGCATTCAGGGCGACGTGAGCGCCGCGCTATGGCAGGGCGGCCCGGTGCGCGCCAGCGCCGGCGTGCGGCTGATCGAACCCGATGCGTTCGGGCAGCAGCCGCTGCGCGAGCTGGAGGGCCTGAATCTGGACCGGCTGGAGATTGAATGCAGCCACGCGCAACCCGCGCCCGAGTTGCTCACCGCCGCATTCGACGAGCAGCCGGTGCAGGAAACGCTGGCCAGCCGGCTGCTCAAGACCAACTGCCCCGTCACCGGCCAGCCCGATTGGGCCAGCGTGCAAATCAGCTACAGCGGCCCGCAGATCGACCAGGGCGCGCTGCTGCGCTACATCGTCAGTTTTCGCGGGCACGAGGATTTTCACGAGCATTGCGTCGAGCGCATCTTCACCGACATCCAGGCGCGCTGCCGCCCGGCCAAGCTCAGCGTGTACGCCCGCTACACGCGCCGCGGCGGACTGGACATCAACCCCTGGCGCACCAGCCATCCCAGCCTGCCCCCGCCCAACGCGCGCACGGCGCGGCAATGAGGGCCTGCCATCTCGTTCTGCAAATTTGATAGCTTCATGCCAAGTGATGGCATGATTTCGTCATTCCCGCGCAGGCGGGAACTGCGCGGGAATGACGACTCGAAACGCTTAACTGAACCGTATGGTTTGCCGCGCACAACGAACACAACACGCATGACGTGGGCTGGCACTGGCTTTTCGCACAGCAAGTGACACAAATTGCAACAATTTGATACCACGTGTGACACAGGCAGGCAGCCATCAACCAAGCGAGACAGACAATAGCGAGACAAACCTTCTTCGTTCTTCCCGCACCGGCGTCGGCGCCGGCCACCGAAGGTTGGCGTGCTTTTTGCAAATTTGCATACGCATATGCACGCTCCCACGCTCGCACGAAAAACTGACAGGCCATTGCAGCGCGCCACGGATGCCGATGCAGCGCTGCAAAGCGTCAGCGACCCCTACGGCCTACTCGACAACTGCCTTGCGCCCAGCGGCAGCGCGGGCGGTAAAAGTCCGTCCGTGACCAACAACAGCGTCATGCTCACCAACACCCCCGCCGGGGCCGAGCCGGACCTGGTCTTTGGCGCGGTCAATTTCAGCGACGCGCACGCCGTCTGCGGCAATCAGGTTTCGATGACCGGCGGCACGGTCAGGGACGAGGTTTACGGCGCGTTCCACTGGCTCATCAACGGCGACACCCTGGTGGACAACAACAGCGTCACCATCGGCGGCGGCATGTTGAAGTTCGTGGCCGGCGGGATGGCCCGAAGCGACAACGCCGGCCATGCCACGGCCGCCGGCAACAGCGTCATCGTCAGCGGCGGCACGTTCGACAACTCCATCGTGGGCGGAGAGGCCGACAGCGATTGCGAGGGCAACGCGATTGCCAGCGGCAACGCCGTGGTCATTCACGGCGGCACGTTCCGCGGCAGCATTTATGGCGGATGCGCGTGGAGCTACTCCGGCTCCGCCGTCGCCAGCAACAACGCGGTCAAGATCAGCGGCGCGCCCAACCTTGCCAGCGCATGGCTTTGCGGCGGCGGCATTCAGCACGGCGGCAGCGGCGCCAGGGTTTCCGCCAACAACACCCTGCAAATGTCGTGCGCCGGGCTGACGGTGTTCGGGCTGTCGGGCTTTCAGATGTTCAACTTCCGTTTGCCCGCGCATCTGGCGGCGGGCGCCACGGTGCTTACCGTCACCAATACGGCGGACATCGGCAAGGACGCGGTGTTTGGCATGAGCGTCTCCCCCGGCCTGGCCTTGCGCACGGGCGATGCGTTCACCCTGATCGAGGCCGGCGCTGGCGCGCTGATCGGCAACGTGGCGGCGGCGGCCCGTTTCGGCACGCTGGGCGGCTACTGCTACGCGATCGGGCAGGACGGCAACAAACTGGTGCTCAAAATCGGCGCCCCGGCGGCCGCCGACGCGTGGCAGCGCGGCAAGGGCGGGGAAGGTTGGGCGGCTGGCGTCCCGGCGCCGGGTAAGCCGCGCATCAAAACAACTCCCCCGTTTCCGCTCCAGCATCCATAGCGGTCTGCCAAGGCATTGTATGGGTTTGCGGCTGGTTTGATATGGAATCGAGCTTGACGAGCGTGCCCACGCGCACGCCCAGCAATCGGAGTTTGCGGGTCAGGTCCACGCGCTTGAGGCACTGACCGGCTACCTGGCGGATGCGGCGTGCATCGTTGGTGTAGCCGGCTACCGAGTGTTCGCGCGTGGCGATCTGGAAGTCGTCGTAGCGCAGCTTGACGCCGATGGTCTTGCCCGCGTAGCCCTTGCGTTGCAGGTCGGCGGCCACTTGTTCGGCCAGGCGGGTGAAGATGGCGCCCAGCTCGGCGCGGTCGCGCACGGCGTGCAGGTCGCGCTCGAAGGTGGTTTCGCGGCTCATGCTGACCGGCTCGGTTTCGGTGAGCACCGGGCGCTCATCGCGGCCCCAGGCCGCATCGTGCAGCCAGGCGCCGTGGCTGTTGCCGAAATGTTCGATCAGCCACGCGCGCTCGCACGCGGCCAGCTCGCCGATGGCGTGAATGCCGTGCTCTTGCAGCCGGGCGTCGGTCTTGGGGCCGATGCCGTTGATCTTGCGGCACGGCAGCGGCCAGATGCGCGTTTGCAAGTCGCTTTCATGCACGATGCTGATGCCGCCGGGCTTGTCGAACTCGCTGGCCATTTTGGCCAGCAGCTTGTTGGGCGCCACGCCCACCGAGCAACTCAGGCCGGTGGCTTGCGCAATGCTTTTCTGAATCAGCCGCGCCAGCACCCGCCCGCCCTCGCGCTGGCCGCCGGGCACGTGGGTGAAATCGATGTACACCTCGTCGATGCCTCGGTCTTCCAGCACCGGCGCAATCTCGCGGATCACCGCCTTGAAAGCGCGCGAGTAGCGGCGGTACTGCTCGAAGTCCGCCGGCAGCAAGATGGCCTGCGGGCACAGGCGGGCGGCCTTCATCAGCCCCATCGCCGATCCCACGCCGAAGCGCCGCGCCGCATAGCTGGCGGTGGTGATGACGCCGCGCCCGGTGTAGTCTTTCAGGCGCGGAAAAAATTCGACCGGAATATCGGCCAGATCGGCGGCGGTCCACGCACGCTCATGTGGCCCGGCGTTCAGCCGCGCCAGCAGTTCATCCGGCCCGCGCCGCCCGCCGCCGATGACCACCGGCAAGCCCTTGAGCTGCGGATAGCGCAGCCATTCCACGCTGGCATAGAACGCATCCATATCCAGATGGGCGATGCGGCGGGGCACTTGCATTTGGGTTGAGCGTTTAGCGTGGAAAATACAATGAATTCAAAATTCATAGCTTGCTACCAAAGCATTGTATGTTTTTAATGTATAAAAATATATAAAAATCAGATTTTACTTTGGCAGTAAGCTATCATTTTGATTCGTCATTCCCGCGAAGGCGAGAATCCATTGGGCTTTGGTTGTTGCCGGAAGGTGGATGCGCCGCATAGATTCCCGTCTGCGCGGCAATGACGAGAATCACACCCACCCCGCCGCCTGCAATTCCTTCTTGGCGTAGGCGTAAAAGAGCGGTGCGGCCACCAGGCCCGCCGGGCCGAAGACGGCTTCCATGACGAACATCACCGCCAGCAGTTCCCACACGCCCATGTGGGTGCGGCTGCCGATGACCTTGGCGTTGACGAAGTACTCGGCCTTGTGGATGAAGATGAGAAACCCCAGGCACGCCAGCGCCACCGCCAGCGACACCGACAGGCCCACCAGCGTGAGCACCGTGTTGCAGATCAGGTTGCCGACGATGGGGATCAGCCCGGCCACGAAGGTCAGCAGCAGCAGCAGCACGGCGTAGGGCAGGCGCACGTTCCACAGCGGCAGCACGGCCAGCAGGAAGATGGCCGTCAGGCTCGTGTTGAGCAGCGAAATCCAGAATTGCGCGACCACGATTTGCCGGAAGGTTTCGCCAAAGCGCCGCGCGCGCAGGTGCAGTTGCGCGGCCAGCGGGCGCAGGCCGTGCACCGAGGGCCGCAGCGCCGCCAGCACGCCGGTGAGCAGGCCCACGTAGGCAAACAGCAGGCCGCTCAGCCACGTGCGCCCGGCGTGCGCCAGCACGCCCGATTGGGCGGACAGATACCGGGCGATCACGCGCTGGAGATCGTCCGAGCCTTCGGGTAGTTGCGCGGCGATGTCGGACGGGAGCTTTTGGCGCAGCTCCAGCACTGTCTTGGCCATGTAGTCCAGCAGTTCGCGGTATTGGTGCGGTGCGTCCAGAATCAAGCCGCGCGTGCGCGGCACCGCCAGCGCAATCAGCACAATCGGCAAAGCCGCCACCAGCGTTCCGGCGATCTTGGGGCAAGGCGCGGCGCGCTCCGGCCAGCGCCAGTGCCAGAGCACGGCCACACGCGGACTGAGCCAGCGCGTCACCAAAAATCCCAGGCACACGCACAGCAGCCCCGGCAGCAGGCCGAACCGCATCACCAATACCAGCAAGACCGCGATGCAGACCAGGCTGGCGACTTGCGCCTGCCGCACGCGGGAGTCGGGGTAGCTGGGGTGGTTGTCCACAGGATGTGTTGTGCAGAAAAGTGGGGTATTCCAACAATACGCGTTCAAAACGGAGAAAAATACTTCGTCATTCCCACAAAAGCGGGAATCCGCCAAGCGTCGTTGCAAGAAGCGGCGTCATGGGTTTCCGCCTACGCGCCTAGGCGCTAGTTTGGGGTGTAAGTGCGGGGTCTTTTTCCTCCCCCGCATGCGGGGGAGGGCTGGGGTGGGGGCGCACGGCGCTGGAAGAAGCACTGTGTTTGCGATGTGTCGCTGCCCCCATTCCAACCTTCCCCCGCCGCAAGCAGGGGAAGGAGTAAAACCCCAGTGATTTGTCCTTGCGTTAGCGCCTACGCGCCTACAGGGGAATGACGATTTCCAAGGACGGATTTTCATTATTTTGAATAAGAATTGAAATCAGATCACGATCACGGCTTGGCCCGCGCCGCGTTCGGCGATAGCGCCGATACGATAGACCGTCTCGCCGTGCGCGCTCAAAGTGGCGATCACCGCATCGGCAGCATCAGGCGCGACCACCGCCACCATGCCGATGCCGTTGTTGAAGGTGCGGTTCATTTCGGCATCGCTAATACCCGCGGTTTGCGCCAGCCACGCGAACAACTCGCTTTGCGGCCAGCGGGCGCGGGTCAGGCGCGCGGCCAGATGCGCGGGCAGCACGCGCGGGATGTTGTCGGTCAGCCCGCCGCCCGTAATGTGCGCCAGGGCGTGAATTGCCCCGCCGTGCTGGTTCAAGGCCGCCAGCACGCTTTTGACGTAGATGCGCGTCGGGGCCATCACCGCCTGCTGGAACGGCTGGCCGTCCAGCGTCTGCGGCAACTGGCCAAAGGCGCGCTCGATGCACTTGCGCACCAGCGAAAAACCGTTGGAATGCACGCCGCTGGAGGCCAGCCCCAGCACCGCGTCGCCCGCCTGCACCGCTTGGCCGGTGAGGATGCGCGACTTTTCCACCGCGCCCACCGCAAAGCCCGCCAG
>JAIRVJ010000112.1 GCA_031253955.1 Burkholderiaceae bacterium
TGGCCCCAATACGGCTTTGCCGCGCACAAAGGCTACGGCACCCCCGAACACCTGGCCGCCCTGACCCGCCACGGCCCTTGCCCGCTACACCGGCGCGGTTTTGCGCCGGTCAAGGCGGCACTGGCTCCACAATGACGCGCCGCCGCCATCAAGGCAAGCCCGTCCGCATCATGCCCACCGCCAATCCACAATTCATCGCCTCGCGCGATAACCCGCTGTTCAAGGATTTGCGCCGGCTGGCGCAGGGCGCGGGGGTTTATCGCGGGCAGGGGCGCGTTTGGGTGGAGGGCGAGCACCTGTGCCGCGCCGCGCTGGCGCATGGCTTGCGCCCGGCGCTGGCGGTGTTTTCAGAGTCAAATTGGCCGTTAGCCCATGCGCAACTTGGGTTAGCAGCTACGAAAAACATAGTTTTAAGCGACGCCTTGATGGCCCGCGCGAGCGCGCTGGAATCGCCCGCTCCGGTGGCTTTCGTGCTCGATCTGCCGGCGGCTCCCGCGCTGCTGGCGGATGCGTCCACGGTGGTGCTCGACCGCGTGCAGGACGCGGGCAACGCCGGCTCCATCCTGCGCAGCGCGGCGGCCTTCGGCTTTACGCAAATTGCGGCGCTCACCGGCACGGCCCTGCTGTGGTCGCCCAAGGTGCTGCGCGCCGGCATGGGCGCGCACTTCGGACTGCGGCTGGTGGAGGGGCTGGCCGCGCACGATCTGGCCGCGCTGCAAGCGCCGCTACTGGTGACCAGTTCGCACCACGGCCAGCCGCTGCACCGCGCCCGCCTGCCCTGGCCGTGCGTTTGGGTGCTGGGGCACGAAGGGCAGGGCGTGGACGCGCAGCTTGCCGAGCGCGCCGCGCTGCGCCTGCGCATTGAGCAGCCGGGCGGCCAGGAATCGCTGAATGTGGCCGCCGCCGCCGCCATTTGCCTGCACGCGAGCGCGGCGGGGCGATGCGTATAGCGTCGCTATACAATTGGGCCATGATCAGAAGTTTCCGCCACAAGGGTTTGGAACTGTTTTTCAGCACAGGCAGCAAGACCGGTATTCAGCCGCATCACGCGCCGCGCTTGGGCGCGCAGCTTCAGCGCCTGAACGAGGCGGGGCAGCCGGGCGACATGAACATTCCCGGCTGGCGGCTGCATCCGCTTCAAAACGGCTACTGGTCGGTGTGGGTCAACGGAAACTGGCGCATGACCTTCATGTTCGAGGGGCAAGACGCCGTGCTGGTCGATTACCAGGATTACCACTGAGAAGGAACACGCCATGCTCATGCAACACAACCCGCCGCATCCCGCGCTCAAGATCAGGGATGACGTGCTGCCCGCGCTGGGGCTGACGGTGAGCGAGGCCGCGCGCCAGTTGGGCGTGACGCGCGCGGCTTTTTCACGCGTAATCAACGCTCGTGCGGCCATCAGCCCGGAAATGGCGCTGCGCCTGCAAGCGTGGCTGGGCGTGGAGCGCGGGGGTCGCGCCGGTTTGTGGCTGGCTGAACAGGCCGCCTACGATCTGTGGCAGGCGCGCCGCACGGATGCGATTGCCGGCGCGCTGCGGCGCGTGCGGCGCGCGCCGGAACCACCGATGGCGCAGGAAGCCGGAACGGCTCGCGGTTAAAATAAAAAGCTTTTTTATCAGCGTCGCCCAGGCCGCAGCCCAAGCACCCCTTCTCACCAGATGAGCCGCCACGCCGGTGGGTTGCAGGCCGTGCGCACGGGCGACAGCAACCAACCGGAGAACTCCGTGCTTTCGTCTCTTGAGGGGAAATTTCCGCCCGCAATTCTCGCTTTGGCCGACGGCAGCGTCTTTATCGGCCAATCCATCGGCGCCAGCGGCACGGCCGCAGGCGAGGTGGTGTTCAACACCGCTATGACCGGCTATCAGGAAATCCTGACCGACCCCAGCTATTGCAGCCAGATCGTCACGCTGACGTATCCGCACATCGGCAACTACGGCGTCAACGGCGAGGATGTGGAGTCCGGCAAAGTACAGGCCGCCGGCCTCGTCATCCGCGACTTGCCTTTATTGGCCAGCAGTTTCCGCAGCGAGCGCGCGCTGGGCGACTATCTGAAGGCCGAGGGCACGGTGGGCATTGCCGGGATCGACACGCGCAAGTTGACGCGCATTTTGCGCACCGGGGGCGCTCAAAACGGCGCGATCATCGGCCTGGCCGAGGGTGAGCAGGCCACGCCCGCGCGCATCGAGCAGGCGTTAGCCGCCGCGCGCGCCGCGCCGTCGTTAGCCGGGCTGGATCTGGCCAAGGTGGTGAGCGTCCGCGCGCCTTACGAGTGGACGCAGACCGAATGGCGCCTTGGCGCCGGTTACGGCACGCAGAGCGCGCCGCGTTTTCACGTGGTAGCGTATGACTTTGGCGTCAAGCGCAACATCCTGCGCATGATGGCCGAGCGCGGCTGCCGGGTGACGGTGGTGCCCGCGCAAACGCCCGCTGGGGATGTGCTGGCGCTGTCGCCAGACGGCGTGTTTTTCTCTAACGGCCCGGGCGACCCGCAGCCGTGCGACTACGCCATCCGCGCGGCGCGCACGCTCATCGACAGCGGCACGCCGGTATTCGGCATCTGCCTGGGCCACCAAATCATGGCGCTGGCAAGCGGGGCCAAAACGTACAAGATGAAGTTCGGCCACCACGGGGGCAATCACCCGGTGAAGGATCTGGACAGCGGGCAGGTGTCGATCACCAGCCAGAACCACGGCTTCGCGGTGGACGAAAAAACGCTGCCCGCCAACGTGCGCGCCACGCACGTGAGCCTGTTCGACGGCACGCTGCAAGGTCTGGCCTTCGTGGACCGGCCCGCATTCTGCTTTCAGGGCCACCCGGAAGCCTCGCCCGGCCCGCACGACATCGGCTACCTGTTCGACCGTTTCCTCCAATCCATGCGCACACACAAGGAGAAAGCTGCATGAAGCTCTACCCGTTTCCGCAGGCGCCCTTGGAAAAAGCCATTGCCAAACGCATGTTGACGCTGCCCTCGCCGCACAGGGAATGGTTTGCCGACCGCTGGATGCAAAAGCCCTACAAAAAATCCTTCATCGAGCACAAGGCCATGCCGTTGATTACGCTGGTAGCCAAGTGCAAGAACTGGAGCGACGAGGAATTCAACACCGAATTGGCCGCCTGGGATGCCAAGTTCTACGACGCCGAAGCCGAGGTGCTGCGCCCCCTGGTGCAAGGCGACGGCCTGCTGCAACTGATGCAAAAAAATGTGCCCGCCGAGCGCGTGCAGGCGCTGCTGCGCAAGCTTGCAGAAGATCGGCACGAGTGATTTTCGCCGGCGCGGTTTGAAGTCACGATTTGTGACTTCAAACTGGCGCGGCTTTACGAAAGACAATTGAGATGCCCAAACGCACCGACCTTAAAACCATCCTCATCATCGGCGCCGGCCCCATCGTCATCGGGCAGGCGTGCGAGTTCGACTATTCCGGCGTGCAAGCGTGCAAGGCGCTGCGCGAGGAGGGCTACCGGGTCGTCCTCATTAACAGTAACCCGGCCACTATCATGACCGACCCGGCCACGGCTCACGTCACCTACATCGAGCCGATCAACTGGCCCACGGTCGAAAAAATCATCGCCCGCGAGCGCCCGGACGCCATCTTGCCCACCATGGGCGGGCAGACCGCGCTCAACTGCGCGCTCGATCTGTGGCGCCATGGCGTGCTGCACAAGTACAAGGTGGAGCTGATCGGCGCCACGCCCGAGGCCATCGACAAGGCCGAAGACCGGCGCAAGTTCAAGGACGCGATGACGCGCATCGGCCTGGAGTCGGCGCGCTCAGGGATAGCGCACAACCTGGACGAAGCCTGGGCCGTGCAAAGGCAGGTGGGTTTTCCGGCCATTGTGCGCCCCAGCTTCACGCTCGGCGGCACGGGCGGCGGCGTGGCCTACAACGCGGAGGAGTTCGAGACCGTCTGCAAGCGCGGCCTGGAAGCTTCGCCCACTCACGAGCTGCTGATCGAAGAGTCG
Source organism: Burkholderiaceae bacterium (assembly GCA_031253955.1). Classification (GTDB taxonomy): domain Bacteria; phylum Pseudomonadota; class Gammaproteobacteria; order Burkholderiales; family Burkholderiaceae_C; genus Ottowia. The sequence continues at coordinate 3,964 of JAIRVJ010000112.1, forward strand.
CTGCTGGGCTGGAAAGAAATCGAGATGGAGGTGGTGCGCGACAAGGCGGACAACTGCATCATCATCTGCTCCATCGAAAACCTGGACCCGATGGGCGTGCACACGGGCGATTCGATCACCGTCGCGCCCGCGCAGACGCTGACCGACAAGGAATACAAGGATATTCGCCACGCCAGCATCGCCATCCTGCGCGAGATCGGCGTGGATACCGGCGGCTCCAACGTGCAGTTCGCGGTCAATCCCAAGGATGGCCGCGTCATCGTCATCGAGATGAACCCGCGCGTGTCGCGCTCCTCGGCGCTGGCGTCCAAGGCCACAGGCTTTCCCATCGCCAAGGTGGCGGCCAAGCTGGCCGTCGGCTACACGCTCGACGAGCTGCGCAACGACATCACCGGCGGCGCGACGCCCGCGAGCTTTGAGCCGACCATCGACTACGTGGTCACCAAAGTGCCGCGTTTTGCGTTCGAGAAATTTCCCGCCGCCGACAGCCGCCTGACCACGCAGATGAAGTCGGTGGGCGAGGTGATGGCGATAGGCCGCACGTTTCAGGAGAGCTTGCAGAAAGCGCTGCGCGGGCTGGAAGTGGGTGCCGATGGCATGAACGAAAAGACGCAAGACCGCGAGGTGCTCGAAAAAGAACTCGGCGAGCCGGGGCCGGAGCGCATCTGGTTCGTCGGCGATGCGTTCGCCGCCGGCTGGCCGCTCGATGAGGTGCACCAGCTTACCAAGATCGACCCGTGGTTTCTGTCGCAGATCGAAGAAATCGTGCGCATTGAGCTTGACATCGACCGCCACACCGCCGCGCACGGCCAGCAGGCGCTGGCGCTGCTGACCAAAGATGAACTGCTCGCGCTCAAGAAAAAGGGCTTTTCCGACCGGCGGCTGGCCAAGCTGCTCAAGACCGGCGAGCAGGCCGTGCGCGCCGCCCGCCATGCGCTGGGCGTGCGCCCGGTGTACAAGCGCGTGGATACCTGCGCCGCTGAATTCGCCACCAACACCGCCTATATGTATTCCACCTACGAGGACGAATGCGAGGCTGAGCCGAGTCACAAAAAGAAAATCATGGTGCTGGGCGGCGGCCCCAACCGCATCGGCCAGGGCATCGAGTTCGACTACTGCTGCGTGCACGCCGCGCTGGCGATGCGTGAGGACGGCTACGAGACCATCATGGTCAACTGCAACCCGGAAACCGTCTCCACCGATTACGACACGAGCGACCGTCTGTACTTCGAGCCGCTGACGCTGGAAGACGTGCTCGAAATCGTCGATAAGGAAAAGCCCGCCGGCGTGATCGTGCAATACGGCGGGCAAACGCCGCTCAAACTGGCGCTCGGTCTGGAAGCCGAAGGCGTGCCCATCATCGGCACCAGCCCCGACATGATCGACGCGGCGGAAGACCGCGAGCGTTTCCAGCGCCTCATCAACGACCTGGGCCTGCGCCAGCCGTCCAACGCCACCGCGCGCACCGAAAGCCAGGCGCTGGAAAAAGCCGCCGCGCTGGGCTACCCGCTGGTGGTGCGCCCAAGCTACGTGCTGGGCGGGCGAGCGATGGAAATCGTCTATGAGCAGCGCGATCTGGAACGCTACATGCGCGAGGCCGTCAAGGTCAGCAACGATGCGCCGGTGCTGCTCGACCGGTTTCTGTCGGACGCCATCGAGTGCGATGTGGACGCCGTGCGCGATCAAGACGGGCGCGTGCTCATCGGCGGCGTGATGGAGCACATCGAACAGGCGGGCGTGCATTCGGGCGACTCGGCCTGCTCGCTGCCGCCGTATTACCTCAAGCCCGCCACCGTCGCCGAACTGGAACGCCAGACCGCCGCCATGGCGCACGGCCTGAACGTGGTCGGCCTGATGAACGTGCAGTTCGCCATTCAGGAAAAAGACGGCCAGGACGTGATCTACGTGCTGGAAGTCAACCCGCGCGCCAGCCGCACCGTGCCTTTCGTGAGCAAAGCCACCGGCGTGCAGCTGGCCAAGGTCGCCGCGCGCTGCATGGTCGGCCAGTCGCTGGCCGCGCAAGGTATCGCGGGCAAGGTCGTTCCGCCGTACTTCAGCGTCAAGGAAGCGGTGTTCCCCTTCGTCAAATTTCCGGGCGTGGACACCATCCTGGGGCCGGAGATGAAATCCACCGGCGAAGTGATGGGCGTGGGCCGCACTTTCGGCGAGGCGTACATCAAGGCCCAGCTCGGCGCGGGCGAGCGGCTGCCGCGCCCGTGCCGGGACGACGGCACGCCGTGCGGCAAGGTGTTCCTCACCGTCAAGCAATCCGATAAACCCCAGGCCGTGCGCATCGCGCGCGAACTGGTCTCCATGGGCTTTCGGCTCATCGCCACGCGCGGCACCGCGGCGGCCATCGTCGCTGCGGGCGTAGCGTGCGAGACCGTCAACAAAGTCGCCGAAGGCCGCCCGCACGTGGTGGACAGCATCAAGAACGGCGAAATCGCCCTGGTCATCAACACCGTCGAAGAGCGCCGCAACGCCATCGCCGACAGCCGCTCCATCCGCACCAGCGCCCTGCTGGCCCGCGTGCCCACCATCACCACCATCGCCGGCGCGGAAGCCGCGGTGGAAGGCATGAAGTTCGTGGACCGGCTCGGCGTCATCTCCGTGCAGGAAATGCACGCGGAACTGGCTGGATAGGGCGCTTTCACGCCATCGGATGCATAGTCAATCACATAAATAATTAGACGTTGCGATCATCTCATCCAGCGCGCCACCGACCTTGCGCCAGCGGCCCTTGAGATTGGCCCAGAGCTTTTCAATTGGGTTGAGATCAGAACTGTAGGGCGGCAACAAGTACAGCAGTTGACAGCCAGCGTGCTCCACCAGGCGGCGCGTGTGCTCTGACTTGTGAA
>JAIRVJ010000019.1 GCA_031253955.1 Burkholderiaceae bacterium
GCCGCCGAAGGGTTCGACATAGATGCGGTGTCTGGGAAAGTGGCCGATGATCCACGGCGCCAGGCGGAATTTGCCGCCGTGATAGCGCATGACGGGGCGGGTGACGGGGGTCATGCTGCCGCCCTTTCTGCCTGGCGCGCTTGCGGCTGGGCGGCGGTGATTGAATGGGCTTGCGCGATGCGCTGGCCGATCCAGCGCACGACCGGGACGGCCCACGAGTTGCCCAGCGCCTTGTAGCGCGGGCCGTCGGGGCACTGGCTGGCGCTCTTGCCGCGCCACGGGATCGCTGTGTAGCCGTCGGGACAACCCATCAGGCGCTCGCATTCGCGCGGGGTGAGGCGGCGCACGGCCATGCCGGTGGCAACGCACGGGGCGGCATCGCCCTTGCCTGTTTTGCCGGCCTGGGCGGCCAGCGCATGGATCACATCGCCCATGTCGCCGCGTCCGTTGCGGGCAATGCGCGGCTGAAAACCGTAGGCCACGGCCAGGTGGCCGCCGCCGTTGGCGTGCGAGCCGTGGTGCGCCATTGCGCGCAGCGTGGAGGCGACTTCACCGGTGCCGAAACCGTTCCGCCCGGATGCCTTGCAATCGAACGCCACCGGCACCAGCGGGGTTCCACGCCCCGTGCCGTCCTCGCTGGCATCGAACCCATCGCCGCGTAGAGTGTGGGCCACCAGGTTGTAGCATTCGTCGCCGCTGGGGACGCCCGTGCCCTTGCTCCACTTGCTCGACACAGTGCCTGCGATCAGCCCGCCGCCGCAGTCGAAGTCGGTTCCGAGGCCGCCACCGCCGCCAGTGCGTGCCGCAAGTGTGGGGGCAACGCCTTGCCCCGCCTGGCGGCGCGGCGCAGGATGCCCGCGCAGGCTTTGGCGCTCAAAAAGTACCGCCGCGGCAGCGCGCCAGTCTCCAAGATGTCCGACAACGAACACACGGCGGCGGCACTGGGCCAGGCCGAAGTACTGAGCGTCCAGAACCCGGTAGGCGAACCCATACCCGATGCCCGCCAGCATCCCAAGGAAGGAGCCAAAGTCCCGTCCTTTGTTGCTCGACAGGACACCGGGGACGTTCTCCCAAACCAGCCAGCGGGGGCGATATCTTGCAGCAATGGCGCCAAAGGTGAGCATGAGGTTGCCACGCGGATCATCCAGTCCTCTTCGCAGTCCGGCGACGCTGAAGGACTGGCAAGGAGTTCCTCCGCACAGAAGATCGACAGTTGCATCGGGCCAGTCCTTGTAGTCGCCCCAGTTGGGCGTGCCGGGGTAGTGGTGCGCCAGCACGGCGCAGGGGAACGGCTCGATTTCGCTGAACGCGACGGCGTGCCAGCCCAAGGGCCGCCAGGCGACGCTGGCCGCTTCGATGCCGGAACAGACGGAGAGAAAGCGCATCACGCCGCCCCCTCGACCGGCCTCATCGCGCCGCACAAACAAGCGTGGCAGCCGTCGCCTGGCCTTTGGTTGTTTGACTGGACGCCACAAAAAGAGCAGCGCGTCGTGTATCTGTCCGCTTTCGCGGCGGTTTCAGTTGTCAAGGATTGCTTGACCACTGCCGGGCGTGCCTGCCGATCAGCAAGCACGGCTGCGCGGGCATAGTTGCGCATCTGTTGGGCGCTCCAGGCTGACCAACTGCCGAATGCTCCGTTTTGCGCAATAGCAGCGCCCGGCAGCGGCGGCAGCTTGATGTCGGCTGTCATGGCGCACCCCCAATCGGTTGGCCGGCTCCGGCAAGGGGATCGACGCGCCGGAATGTGATGGCCCAGACCCACGGGTTGTGGCCATCAAGCAAGGCGCGAATCATGGGCGCGCTGAAAATGATCGGGCGCTCTTTCATGCCGGAACCTCTTGCCAGGCGCGGCCATCGAGCAGGTTGCCGGCGGCTTTGTGACCGACGCGCTGCACCCACGTTCCGTCGTCGAAGCGATGGAAGAGTAGTGAGCCGCTTGCATCAATAATTTCTGGCGCCGCAAGCCACTCACCGTTTTGCTTGAAGAAAAACGGCACACCCGCTGCCACGCACTGATCGCGCAGGCTGCGCACCGATTGCGGGTGCGTGGGACGCGCGCGCGGGCCGGTTTCGCTGCCGCAGATCACCCAATCAATTTTTGGTAGATTTCGCGGGTAATCGGTGGACGCGCATCCGCAGGTATTTCCAGTTAAAGCATTGACGATGTAGTCATTACCGCAATGCGTCAGACACACATCACCAAGTATCGGCTCTATCGATAAAAACCTCTTGGCCGCTGGCACGGCAAGCAACTTGGGGATGTCGCGGTCGGCTTCCTCTTGATTGCAGACTGTCGCGCCGAGCCAGACGTTGGGCCAAGGCCAATCGCCGCCAAATGGCCTGCCGACAAGTGAAGTTTGGATCATGTCTTTCGCTTTGCCGATCCTTTTCGTAAGAAGTAGCCAGCACAGATACGGAGTGGCCTCGATAAGATCGAACAGGCCAGCCCGCCAACGCGGATCAACTTCGTTGTCGAACACGTCGCAAAGCGAGCCGCAAAACACGCGCGGGCGCACTGGCTTGACGAAGCCCTGCTGTTGCAACTGCGCATCGGTCAGACCGGGGTACTGCTTTTTGAACTGCTCCCACGCCTTGAATTTGATCTCTGCCTGTCGATTCCAGCGCAGCGGCTGTTTCCATGTGGATGCGCTAGTGCGATGGCGCGGTTTGCCTGGCCCCCATTCGATTCCGAAGCGCGCGCCCCATCGCTCGGCATAACAATTGGTGCAGGCTTCTGATATTTTTGTGCATCCAATCCACGGGTTAAATGTCGAGTGGCACCATGGGATATTGGTTTTTTCAGCCATTGCCGCGCTCCTTTTTAGCTGGCGGCGTCCACCCAGCTTTCTTGGCCGGTTTCTGCCAGTACTTGTCGGTGCGGTGCGCGTTGACAACATCGGCAAATTCGCGGCACAACGCTATCGACCAGACTCGACCGGAACGATAGTCAATCACGCTCTGACCGGACAAAGGATGGTTTTCTAGGTACTCAAATCGCGGAGAAGTTTTCTCGCCCATATCAATCCCCTTTCGCCTCATACTCGGCGATCAGCGCAGCCAGCCAGCGGTGGCGGTAAGCTTGAATGTTTTTATGCGTGAGCAATTTGGGTGATATGTTTGCCGTTTTTTTCAACCAACTCGCAACATCTCCATGCGGACAAAGTCTGTACATAATTATCTTTATGATAAATGCAGCCTTTGGATGGTACCCGCGTGGTGTACTATTGATGGCGTGGCAAATATGTTCATTGTAGAATTCTTGCGTAAAATCTTCACCCCACCATAGATGATATTTCTTCGCGCTGCGCAGTATCTCGCTGGTTTTGATGGTTTTAGTCATGATTTATCCTTGGATCAATGCGCGGCACGCGGGCATTTTCGGGCCAGTAGTCAGTCCATTCGATGCTACTCATTTCATAAAAAGTTCCCACGCTCGCTGCATATGCCGCGCTCATGACACCATCGCCAGTCTTTACCGAGCAAGACCAGTGCTTTCCATTCCACCAACGCCACATGGATTCATCGCGGTTGATTGACGTATTCCACCAGCCGATATGAGGCGGCGGGCCTTTATGCCATATTCTTTTAGCCATTACCGTGCTCCTTCGCAATCGCAAAAACCGCGAGAGTAATCGTTATGGCTGCATCAAACGCGGCCTTTACTGTGAACACCCACCCCCACACTGTGAAACCAAATCCAAAGGCGAGGAGCGCGCAAATCGCCCACAACGCGGCTATGATTTCTTCGCTCTTTGATGGCGTGAATGGTTGGGTCATATACACACGCTCTGATAATTTTTTATTCATCGCTAGACCTCACGCTGCGTTCATTAACCCAATCATCCCGAAGATGTCCGAAGTCACGGGGTTCGGAAACAGCAGTTTGCTTGCCGCATACACCGCAAGTATCTTCGTGCCATGTTGCTACGTCGGGTACGCGGTGTCCGTATTTGCGTCCGCAGTCGGCGCAAACCCAAGCCGGGTAGTTGTCTTTATCCATGATTTGACAAAAATCGTATCGTTGTTTGAACGGCTCGTAAACCTCTGCCCACCACGCAGCTTCGGCTTCGTCAGTGCCTGTTCGATACTTTGGTAAATCCGCAAGCCCATTCGGTGCGAATGCCTCAATCATTAACATCCCAAGCGCGGCCTTTGGATGCGGGTCTGTGTAATCGTAGAATTCCGGGTGCATGTAGCCGGGACGCTGTGGGTCTTCCGCCTCCCATTCGGCGTCGCAACCACGCCACGGTGCGCATAACATATCCAAGATTTCCAGCGCGGTTTGGCCCGGTTTGCGGTTCTTTAGCGCGTATTCAGCGCCAAGACCTACAGATTTTGCAATAGCATGAGTACCCATTATGTGCCCTCCTGCTTTGCGCTTATGTCATCGGCTAGCCTGTAGGTGTCTTTGTTATTGGTAATGGCTTCAAGCGCCATTTCCGCCAAACGCTGTGTGGTGAGCGGTTTGCCTTGGATAATGTTTTCAATTGTGCTGGGGTGCCGTTCTACGATATTATCTGTAACTGTGATTCTGCCGCTGTCTTCAGTCTCTTCTCCGCTATAGTAGAGCTTCCCGTTCGCAACGATGCCACGCTCTTTCAACCATTTTCCGCACAGCCATTCGAGTAATTCAACGTAATTATAGAATTTCCCGTGCCCATTCCAAACGATGGCGTCCAGATTTTCCGTTGGCACCCATTGCAGATATGCGTAGATGCCGGTTGCTTTTTCCACGGCAATGGAATCGTACCCGTCCGCGAGGATGATCCATTCCTTGGCCTCCGAGAACGTCAGTTTGCGGCTCAAATTTATTTGACCGGAGAATTCGGTGGTGTAGCCCATGATTAGTCCTTGATTTTCGATTCCAACATCGCTACGGCGACATCGTACACGCCTAGCTGCCTGTGCGCTTCCGCTTTACAGATTTTGATAATCTGTGCGGCTGCTTTATTCGCTGATTCGCCGAGGATGCAGCCGCCCTCCAATATCGCTATAAGCGCATAAAACACGTTAAGGTTCGATTTTGAGTCGGCTGCGGTTGTTAGGTATTTATTTTTCATTTTCGCAAGCCAATACCCTTCCTTGCTTAAGCGCCTTAACCAGACTTAAATGCTTGTTCACAGCGTACTGGTGCTCGTTCGCTTTGCGCTGGTAGATGCTTTGCAGTTCTCGCAAGGATTTTCTCAACGTGTCGCCGCTAGCCAAGCCATCCCACGGGTTACGTCGACCAAATCCCGCTGATTTAACTGTATAGCACGTACTTGCTATTTCGGATTCAACCCTAGAGATTGAAAGCGTTGACATCCTATTGAAGCCGCTGACCTGTATTCCCGTTGCTTCAAGCTTGGATTTTGAAATTTGTTTATGCACCGTCCAAGCGTAACCGGGCATAATATTTACAAGTTCACTGCGGAATTTCTTGCTGCTGAATTTTGATTTATCTGTCATTTCGTGCGCTCCAATTCGGCTAGCGTGGCGTCGGCAAGCTCTCTTGCGTTTTGAACGATTTCTTCCATTTCTTGGAATGTCATTCCTCTGCACGACGCCCCCGTAATTGCCGCTTTCGCAAGCTTAAAGCGCCGGTATTCACGCTCCTGCGCGGCACTGGCAAGCTCGACGTTGAGGACTTGGGCTTCAATTGCGTCGATTTCGGCAGAATCATCTCGCCGCGCCGTTTCGGCGCGCTTGCGCCAGTAGCACACGTCGCACAGGTCGAGATCAATGCCAGGCTGGCGCCCGTGGCTGTTTGGGTTAATGGCATGGCTGCCGCAGCGGGTGCAGGTCATGGCTTACCTCACGTTGCCAACGCGCCCGCTGCGGCCTTGCCAGCGGTGGAGGCAGTGCATGGCCCTGTTCAGGCATGACAGCGCCTCATCGACTTCCGTCCAGCCAGTGACCAGCAACTCGTGCAGCGCCTTGGTTGCGTCTTGCAAATCCCCGCGCGCCTGCGGGTCGGGCAATTCACCGGCCCAGCAGCCGATGGCCCCGACAATCTCCTTGCACATTTCGATGGTGCGGCCCGTGCGCGGATAGGGGTTTTGCTTATCGAACCTGTATTGGTCGCTTCCCGGTGGAATCGGGAAGATCAGGCGCGGCAACGGCGCGGGCAACGCGGGCATGGCCGCCAGCAGCGCGCCGTCCTTGCCGGGCATGGCGCGGATGTATTCCAGCGCCTCGCCAAAGCGGGCGGCTGGCAACTCGCGGTAGCGGGCGATGTGAAAGTGGTTGTTGAAGCGCCCCCACGCATAGGGGCGATCCCGCCCGTCGGGGAAACGCTCGGCAATCAGCGTGTACAGTTCCCCCGCTTGCGCGGCGGTGATGGCGGCGTTGGGCAGGGCGTGCTTGGCTGCGCCGAAGTGCCGCGCCAGCACGTCAAAGCATTCGCGCTGGTATTCGATCAGGCGAGCGCGCCGCACCGCATCGCGCACCCGCGCGGCGCTGATGCCAAACAGCCAGCCGTTGAGAAAGTTCAGCGGCAGGCAGACGGTTTCTTGATCGCCGCCAGCCGAAGGTATAGCCATTACGGCTACCCCTTTGGACAGGACGGGGTGCCGCTGGATGCGTCTGAACTGCGCCTGAGCGTTAACCGTCAGTGCATCGCAAATTGGCTTGATGGCTACGTGGGGAACACCGTTGATAGCGGTGGCGTACAGGGATGTGCCGTGGAAATCCACGGGTACCAAGGCGGAATTTGCCATGATCGGCTCCAGTTGTCTCAGATAAACAACTGCCGACCGCGAGACCAATCGAGGGCGGCAGCCCGACAGGATTGGTCTACCGGGAGACGCGGAGCGGAACCGGCGGGCCTTGCGGCCCTCCCATCGGGCCGCCAAAACCGGGGCCAAATGAAAAAAGCCGCATGACCTGCTGGGACTGCGGCTTTCGCCGCATCTCATCGGGAGACCAATCCCGGCCCCCGCCTTTTTCGCGGGAGCGGGCGCATTGTAGCATGGATTGAGGCCGATTGTTGGACCTGATGTTTTCGAGCTTTGTTTTTGCTCTGAGCTTTTCATCCTCAGAAACAAGTCCGACGCGGTTACCGTGGATGTCTCGGTACCACTTGCCAGACACAACTTTGCTGAGGTAGTGCATTCTTGTTTGGTAGAAGCCGAGCGCGTGACGTACTGGCTGGCGGAATTCTTCCGCACCAAGATCGGCAACCAAGTCATCAACGATGCCCGGTTTGAGCGGGCGTATCTCAGAACGCTTCCGACTGAACGCTTTGGAGTAGCGAGCGCAAAGGAAGTCAATCGTTTGAAAGATTCGATCTTTTTCTGCGTGCGTACCCATGATTCACACTCTACCTTTTTCAAGGCAGGCGCGGTATAGTCGCAAAGTGGGGCGGCATCAAGCCTCAGCGCGCGAACTTGCTCTTGGCATTCATCAAGGCCAGGCGCGCGGCTAGCGCGGCGGCAAACCAGTCTGCATCGCCTTGCCGCGCCGCTTGCAGGTAGGCATCGAGCAATAGCTGCGCCGCCCGGTTCGGTTCGGCTTGTAAGATTAGGCCAATTTCCCGGTCGTACTCGACCAGCATCGAGGAGTTCAAAATGTCCGTGCTTGCCATGACGTGCCCTCATTGCGGGGTTGAAAATGTTGCGTTCAATGCTGTATGTGAGGATTCCGGCGGCGACGACCCGACTCTGGTGGCTCTCCGTTGCAACATGTGTGGATGCGGTGTCTTGGCCCAAACCGTCCATAGCGGAAGATTTGTTGCTGGGCGTGGTGACTTTCACCTGATGGCACCAGACGCGCGGATATATCCGCAGCCCAAGATGCCCGACGCGCCACGGCACTTGCCGGACGACGTGGAGGTCTTGTTTCTGGAAGGCGCGCGCGGCGCCAAGCAGACACCTCACTCGGCCTGCATAGCGTTTCGCTCCAGCCTTGAAGCGGCCCTGAAAAAACTCGATACCGAAATCAGCGGGCGTGTCTCGCTCAAAGATCGAATCGACCGGCTGGCGGCCAAGCATCTGCTGCCGCCTGCTATTCAGGATTGGGCGCACCACATTCGGGACATGGGAAACGACGCGGCCCATGCGGACGGATTGGGCACGAAGGAAGAGGTTAAGGCGTTGGCGCAGGAGCTTGAAGGCTTCACGCGCTACGTCTTGCTTTACCTGTTCACGCTGCCCAGAGAAATCGAACTGGCGCGCCAGCGCCGGGCTGGGTAAGCCAAAAACCGGGCTTGGCGCAAGGGTGGCGGTCATGGGTGTTTTCCTTCAAGAAATGACCAGCCGCTGCGATTGCACAAGCTGGCAGCCTGGCACGTCCTGGCCGGCTTTCAACGCTTTGGCTATCGCCGTTTTGTCGGGCGCGGGCGGGGGCGGCTCTGGTGTGCGCATGAATTGGCCCGGCACCAGGCCAGGCTCGAAGACATGAACGGCGGGCGGGTTGCTCTGGATCGAGAGCCGGAACCAGGGGCATTCGATCTTTTGCACGCCGGCCACCTGCATGGCTGTCTGTGTGTAGTGCAGCAGACTGGCCGCGCGCCGCTCGATGGCTTTGCGGCGCGCGGCCATTTGCTCTTCGGCTTGCTTGATGGCTGCTGCGCTGGCTTGCAGGTTGCGCGCAAACGCGACCACGTTCTGGGCCTTGACTTCGAGCGCCCCGCTCATGCTTTCCAAAGTATCGAGCACCACCTGATCGTCAAGATCAAGCTCGGCCAGCTTGTCGGCATCGGCGCGGTACAGCGCGGCTATGTCGTACAGGGTCAGCGCGTTCATACTGGACCTCGCTCAAAACGGAATGTCGTCGTCCATGTCGTCAAAGCCGCTGCCCGCGCCGCTTTGGGCGTGGGCGGCTAGCGTCGCCGGATTGCCTTTGAGCGGGCGGTGGCGCAAGCTGGCCACCATGCGTGCGAGTTGTTCGGGCTTGGTTTTGCGGTCGAGAATTTCGCTGGCCGTCAGTTCGGTGCTGGCCTGAAACACCCCCTTGATGACCATGCGTGTGCTGCTCTTGCCGTCTTTTCTGAGGTAATCCTCGGTTTCCAGCAACAGGCCGATGGGCTTGTTTTGCAGGTCGGGATAGAGCGTGCCGTTTTCGGTTTCTTCGGCGCGCGTGTCCGGGTTCCAGTGTTTGACTGGCCCCGGCCTGGGTTCGATGCCGCGCAGTTGCAGGCAGGCCATGATCGCCATGAGGGTGTGGTAGCCCATGATCCGGTCGCCGTTGGCCTTTTCCGTGTAGAGGCTCAGGCGCGCTTTCTGGCCCGCATCGGATTCAAAATTCAGTGCGATTCCGCGCGTGCCCGTGGTGGCTTTGATGTCCTCGGCTTGGGTGAACTTGCCGATGTATTTGCCAATTTCGGAAATGAAGGCTCCGGCGTTGTCGGCCTTGCGCGCTTCGTTGGTGTCGAGTTTGTACATGGTGCTTTCCTTTACGCGGTGGTGGTTGCGGTGAGTTGGTAGTAGTCGCAGATGGCCGCGTCAACGGCGGCCAGGTCGTTGGGGATGTGCGTCTCGGCGAACATGCCGATGGGACTTTTGGTCGTGTCCGATCCGTTGTTTTGTGTGGCGAACACGAACTGGTCGTTGATGACGGCGGTGCGCAAGACGATGGTCAGCAGACCTTCGACGGTGATTTTTTCGTCGAGCAGCTTGCCGATGGTTTTGCACTTGACCTTGCCCGCATCGTCGGTCTGGCTGTGCGCGAGGATGTACACGCGCTTTTCGGGCGGCAGGTTGCTTGCCTTCATCAGAATGTCCCACGCATCCTTGGCGATTTCGGTGAACTTTTGAAAGCCCGTCTCCGAACTGCGCCGCATGAAGGCGTTGGACAGGATGTACTGGAAATCGTCGATGACGATGACCGGGCGGGACGTGCGCTCCATCGCGGCGAGGATGAGGTGCGCAACGTCGGTGACGATGACTGAGCCTTGAGGGTCGGCCTTGGTGCAGGGCTTCCAGTCGTTAGAACGGAAGGGCAGCGGCTTGCGCACGGCCTGAATCAAAAGCACTTGCGCCGGGTTGAGGTTGCGCAGGCTGGTGGTTTTGCCCGTGCCCGATTCGCCAATAATCATGGTCGAAATGCTCATGTGAACTCTCGCTTTCTGTGTCGTCTGTGTTGAAAAATGGATCTGTGGGGTCGTTGCGCTCTTGCGGTTCTTCGTATTCGCAGCGAATCTCGAAGTCTTCGGCGATCCAGCTATCGAGATCGCGGGTTTGCAGCGCGACAATCCAGTCACGAAACGAGGTCATAGCGTTCTCCCGGACTGCCGCCACGCGGCGCGGATGCCTAGCGGAGCCGTCGGCGCGCAGGGGCGCTCTTGGCGCTGCATTTGTGCTTCGGCGCGCTCGCGGCGCTGCTGGCGCGCCCAGTCGGCTGGTGCGTTTTGCACGTCTTGCGCCACGGCGCGGGCCACGTCGGTTTCGCTGGGCTGGCCGTCAAGCCACGGGCCGAGAATTCCGGCGGTGGCGGCCAGCGCGAGGGCAAGCATCAAGGCGCGGGGGCGGGTCATGGCGCGGCTCCTTTGATGCTGACGGGTGGCCGGGACACATTGCCAAAATGGGCGTTCCTCAACAACCCGGCAAAGGCCCCGGCCATGAATGAACCGACTGAACTCCAATTGCTTGAGCGCATCGCCCAAGGCGTTGAGCGCATCAACCAGATGCTTTTCATAATGCTTTCTCCACAGCAGCGATCAGCTTTTCAAGTGGAAGAGGTGCAGGAATTTGTAAAAAAAGTAACAGCCGTTCAGCGTCGGCGATAAGCTCATCGGTGCTGCCGCCTTTGAGCCTTGCCAGTTCGAGCGCCATTTCCAGTGCCCGCACGCGGCAGTTGCGCTCATCGGCCAGGCGCTGTTCGATCAGGCGCAGGGCCTGGAGCGCGGCGGAATCGAGGGCGCTCATGCTTGCCTCCGGTACTCTGCTGGCGCAACGCTGTTCCAGATGGCAAAGCCGGGGTCGATTGCCGCTTGCATGGCTTGAAGTTCGCTGCGTTCGGCGTGGCCCCGTTCCCAGACGCTGTGGTCGTCCGACCATTGGTAGCTCCAGTCGTGCGCGGCCAGCTTGCGGCGGTACTCGCGCTCATCAACTACCGCTCTTGCCTTGGCTTGAGCTTGTGCCACTTGCTGCGGGATCAGCAGTAAGCTGCGCAGCGCATCGGCAAACGTCGGGTGCAGGCGGTCTTGGCTGACGCCTTGCCGGTCTTCGTAGCTCTGGTACATCGCTTTCCCCTTGCGCCCTGCTGCTGGGCTGGCGGTAACACCGGAAGTGGTGTTGATGGATGAATATTAGGACAAGCTAATTAGTTTGTCAATAGCTTTTCCTAATTTTTTATGTTTTTTTGATCTAAATCAAACTACCCTACATGCCCGTGCAAGGGCTTGGCTTGCGAGCATGGGTTTTGCGCGCAACAATTGACCGGCCCCGGTATCGGCTGGGGCGGTTTTTGAGAGAAAGAGGGGAGTTGAAGGGCAAGTTCAGCGGGTAGCGGGCCGGCGTAAACCGGCCCGCTCCGCCAGGTCACAGCATCAAGAGGATGATGAAAACGACGAGCCGCAGGCACGCCGCAACATCAATCTCAACGCTCACCCTTAACGAGGTCTTCATGGTGTTTCTCCAGGAAGTACCCCGGCGCCGGGGTGTTAAACCCGATGAACTTGTTACGCGCCCTTGCATGGCGCGGCTGGCTGCCTGCCTAGGATGGGCGGCCAGCCGTCGGCTCCAGTCATGGCAACGGGCGGCATCCGCCGCCACACTCTGGGCCGAACCCGGAGGTGCCATGACTTTCACCTTAAGCGGCTTGACGGGCCGCAGCGGGCGTTGTCAGCGCCCGCGCCGAGTATCTCAAAGACCGTCCCAACCCATGCCGGGAGCAAGCGAAGGTGGCTACGCCCGCGCAAAGGTTGCGGGGCCGTAATCGGCATGGCGGGCGGGCGCAATGGAGCGCAAGCAATTTAGCGGGCCGTGCGGGGCAGCCAGAGGCAGGGGCGGAGCTGGGGCCAAGGGGGTGGAGGCAGGGGCTTGTGTCCGGTGTTGTTTGTGTTGTAGAATTCACCGAATACAACCCCTATGTCTCAGACATAGGCTGCGGGGCACCTTCGGGTGCCCCTGCTTTTTTGGAGGCAGCGATGACGTATCGCACGAGTGTGTACGTAGACGGGTTCAATTTGTACTTTGGCGCACTCAAGGCAACGCCGTACAAATGGCTGAACATCAGGTTGCTGTGCGAGCGGCTGCTGGATTCTCACAACGTCATCGACACGATCAAGTACTTCACGGCCTACGTCTCTCCCACCCCAAGCGATCCGGACAAACCACTGCACCAGCAAATGTACGTGCGCGCGCTTCGTCACGTCTGCCCGGAAACACAGGTCATCAAGGGGCAGTTCAGAACCCACACCATCATGAAGAAGCTCGTTCAGCCAATTTCCGGTGTCCGCTACGCCGATGTGTATGAGACAACAGAAAAGGGGTCGGATGTTAACCTGGCAGTTCATCTGCTGAACGACGCATGGCTGAACAACTTCGATTGCGCGGTCGTTGTCTCTGGTGACAGCGATCTGGCGGAGTCGATCCGGCTTGTTAGGCAACACCACCCAAAGAAGGTTGTGGGCGTAATCGCGCCGGGCAAGAGAACCATGTCCAAGGAGCTTGTCAAGGCCGCCACCTTCGTGCGGATGGTCAACACCTCCGCGTTGGCTCAGTCGCAGTTCCCGAACGCCATTGACGGAACGAACATACGCAAACCTGCGGACTGGTAGCCGCTGCTGTCACAGTTACCGGGCAGGGCTGCGTTCGTGTGCGGCTGCGGCCGTCTATGACGGGGCTATGATGCGGCGGGCGCAAAAAAGCCGCCCGTGGGCGGCTGGGGAGTGGTGAAGCTGTATCAGTTTTCTAGCATCAGCGGGATGGTGCGCCCGACCTTTGGGTAGGCTCTATCGGCCAGCCGCATAAGTTGATCCCATCCATCGCAGGCGCGCATTAGCCCCATGATGCCGTGAAGACGTGTTGAAAGCGCGGGATGCCCAGTGTCGTCGGTAAGCCATTGGTGATGCTTGGCTTTGCGACTGCCGGTTTCCGTCTTTGGGTTGCGCTCTTCAAGTTCTTGCAGCAGTCCTGGCGCAAGGCGCTCATACACCAGATCATTGATGTACAAGCCGACAACGCTGGGCCGCGCTGCGCCCACGGTGGGGTATTTCCAACCACGCAAACGGAACATTTCCTTGAAAAACTCATCCGGGAATCGCTTCGTCCACCCAGCAAGATCAGGCCGCAAATAGCGATCAAGAACGGCCTGCAACGCCTGCCTGTCGCGCACTTCTTGATAGCCAGTGGCTTCATCAATCAGCGCCGTGATGCCGACATTCGCAAGGGACAAAACAATGGCCTCCGCCTGTAGCGCCAGCCGCGCCTGATCGGGCCGAATAACGCCGTCGCGCCTGGCATCAAGGTACATGCGGCAGATAGCCACAAGGTCTTCTCCCTCGAATCCGTGTGCCTTGTTGCCTCTGAAGATGAGCCGAATGGCCGTTTCATCGAAGTTGCCATCGGCGAATTTGGCCGGGACGTAAGGACGCAAGTTTTCCGGCTGCAAATAGCGGGCAAGCGCCCCTTTTTTGTGGCCGGTCAGCAGGCCTACGACCTCGCGCTGCACCAGTATGCGCCTGCCATCTGGAAGTACCGCGCACCCGATTTTTTCTCCCGCAATCTCAATGTCTCCCTGCCACTCGGTAGCAATGTACCCAGCGCGGACCAGGGCGGCCTTGGTTGCTCTTGCGCTTCTTTGCTTTGCGTTCAGGCGAGACACGCCGCGCGCACCAATGTTTACACGCTCTTTGCTATGTTCATCATTCAATTTAGCACCTATGCTAAAAGTTTTGATGTATTTAGCATATCACGGGTTTATGCGGCGCGCAAGCTGGCCCAGCGAGGTTTGCACTGGCGGGTAGGCGCTACTCCAGATGGAGAGTTTGCGATTTAGTGCAAGTTGGCAAAATCGGCCTGCTGTTGAAGCGTGGTGGACGTTGCCAGCTATGCAAACGATAGCTTGTTGCGTTTGTGCACGCGCGTGCACTGGATGGATGGTGCGAAAAGTTCGCTGCATCAACAGACAGTGAACTTCTGCTGCTCTGCACGCATCAAAGGATTGACGCTATGAAGAACGTAGCAATTCGACTACAAAAAACGCTGCACGAACGCGGAAAAGTGGAAAGCGTGCAAAAAACGCGCGTTTCGCTTTTTGCGTAGTTGAGGTATGATGGCTTTGACGCCAACTTCGTGGCTTCGACACCGCTTGCCGGAACAAAGAGGCACATCAATGGGTCACAGCAGAGCCAACAGGAGAAGATGATGCGGTCAATCAGGTTCCCCCTCATGCGCGGCCAGTGGCAGTGTCTGGCGCTTCGATCACTCTAATCGGAGTCTGTCATGGCTACTCAACAAGTCTCATCAAGCATTGGGCTTGAAAAGCTCATCCTTGCTGCCCAGGAAGCAAGAGATGGGCTGGCTGATGTTATCGTTCAGATCTCCCAAGGAATGCGTGCCCTTCAACAAGACAACGGACAGTTCGTTAATGATCCTGTACGTGCAGAAATACTTAATTCTGTTACCGAGGTAGCTAACGAAAGCAAAGAGATAACACGCTACGCCGAAGAGCGTAGAAATAGTATTCATAGAGGAGCAAGACGAAGTGAAAAACGATTCAGTATTTGATTTTCTGTATTGCGACACCCAGCGTATAGCTTCATTCTTATCTCAATTCGATGACTCTGGTCACTTGCAACAAGTGATCCAGCGTGAGAGCGCAACAAGAAGCACAGACCGTAAACTCAAGTTTGGCGGTGACGCAAAGTTATCGCTTATCGCCGCAGGAGCGTCAGGAAATGTTGAAGCTGAACGAGGCACAAGTGACGAAGGCTCTGAGGCCAGTGATCGGGTGTATGATCCGCTATGGGCTAATGCAAGAACATTCCTTGATTATTTAGATGCCGCAAAATTAGTTGTACGCGAAGTCACTAGTATCAGAATGGGCACATTTCTTCTGATTTCCGGTGTGCTTTCGGTTTTTGATATGTCACTCCTGAGAAAAGTTTGGGAGGACAAGCCGCTGGCAGATATATTAAAGAAATATATCGCTGGTACAGTTTCACAACCTCCAAATCGAGAGCAGCGGCGTGCTAGTAGAAATCATGTTCAAACCAGCGCATCGCCGGAAATAGACATTGTATTTGCACTTCTGAAATTAATGCCTCACGCGATAGCGGCGTCTATTCGTTCGGATGATGTAAGCGTCTGGTGCAGTCTTGCAAGTAACGGGCTGGTTGGATCATCGTCAGATATTCTACTGAAACACGGATTTCGAGTCGCTGGCACATGGAATATGCTAGGGATAGTTGACGCCTTCCCTGAGACTCATGCAAGTAATTTTGATAACGATGCCGCTGGTGATGCGCTGTCGTTGGGAACCATGGGAGCAATGGTTCATGAACTTGGCCCAAAAGTCAGGGAATTACTTGGTCGCCCAGGCAACGCAATTGGCGTAACCCCTCTTCTTATATTTAGAGAGGTTCCTGTCGCTATTAGCCAATCATCAGAGCAGAGTAAAGACACTCTCTGAGAGCAGTCAATACCCCACCCGCCACTCCATCCCCCCGCTCCCAGCGGCTCTGCCAGTGCGCCAGGTACTGCCGGGCTAGATCAGGGCAGGCGCTGACGGTCAGTATTTGGTTCACCGCTTTTTGGCTGGCCTTTCGGTCAGCGACTGCTTGTAGTCGCCAGCATAGTCAAAGTGGGGCGCGGGCACTTCCTCGGCATACCAGAAATTGGTGAATGCGGCCACGTCAGGCTCGCAGTACCAGCGCGCGTGCCCGTCGGCATCGATGGCCCACCAGCGGGCGCGCCTGGGGGCTTGCTTCCAATTGACGCTGGGGTGGCCTGATGGTTTATTGGTTGTCATGGAGCGTATTTGATTTGATTTGATTTGATGTGCTGTGCTGTGCGCGCGTATTCAGCTTAACCACCAGCGTGCTTGGCGATGAAATAGACGGCAGCAACCAACAGCGTGCAGATCGTGGTGACCCATCCGATCACTTTCCAAGTTTGATCGTTGATGGCTTTGCTGATGCGGGTTTCTACTCCAGCAATCTCAGTGCGCAAAGCACCTTCAACGCGAGTAATCTCTTTACGCAAATCACCTTCCACACGAGCAATGTCTTCCCGTAAAGCGCCTTTCGTCAAAGCAAGGTTCTCGCGCAAGGCACCTTCCGCGCGAACAACATCTTCCTTCGTGGCGAGGGTCTTCGCGACGGTTTCGAGGGCGATGATGCGAGCGTCCATGTCGCCATTGTCATCCACGTCGCCGCCAAGGTCAACCGGTGTCACAGGTGGAGCCGGCGGCGATTGGCTGGCTTTTTTTCTTGCTGCAAATCTACGTTCCGCTTCCGGACTTTCCTCAATGATCTTCGCTGCTTCCCGCTTGAGATCATCGGCAATCCGGATCCACTCAGCAGCCTTCCGCGCTGATTCTGGAGTGGATTGGCTCAATTGATCCGCTGGTTTTTCTTGCACTTCCATATGGCCTACCGTTTCACGCAATCAACCAATTCCGATTCCTTGGCAGGTGCATTCTCGCAAGCGGCGCGGGCATCGAAAACTGCTGTATCAGCAACACGTTTTTGAAGCTGTGGCAATGCCATATGCGGCGTAGCTTGATCCTGATGCGATAGATTTTCCATCAGCAGATATAGAAACATATATGCTTCCAGACGCATTGATATTTTGTGCCGATACGTATAGAAAATCACCTTCATGTCTGGTTACAGGGCCGTATGTATATGGTAATTTCGTGGTAATTTGGTAAGTTCCGCTGCTTGATTGCAAAGTAATCAGAGCCGCAGGAGTAACCATTGTGCCGAGGCCAGATACTTCGTAGGTAACTTTATACTCCCGTGGCCTGTCATCGCCTCCGCCACATCCAGTTAGCATACCAGCACATACTACAAAAGCCGCCGCAATGGTGATGGGTTTCATGGTTTCTCCTGTGTGGGTTAAAAGTGTGACTTGATGTGATTCAACGTGACGTTCTCACATTACCATTTACAGGTCTCTCTCAGCGGTTTGATAGCTTCCTCAATACCTTTTAGGTCAAAGGTTGTCATGGCCGGAGAAGAATTAAAAGGTACAAATTCAAATAGCAAAGTCGAGTGCCCGATCATGTTTTTAATAAAACTAACGCTTTGTCCAAAAAAGAGCGCCTGACCATCTGTTGATTTTGATGTTTGTATTTTTGTTGCCTTGTCTTTATCAAATCGCAAAGTGACAGTTGCACCGTTAGTCCCGTATTCAACTTGTGGTGACATGCCTGTGACTATGTAGACTTCTGTCTTCTTTTCTTTGCATCGCAATACAAGTGACGGTGTATATGTCTTGCTTGGCCATCCTGAGATATTGGACTCCGCTTCGAGACTCACCATGACGTTCGTGCTGTCGTCCATACGGGATGTTTCTTTATCCACACGCCATTTTGAAACAGTATTTGTCGCAGATCTCGGAGAAGATAGACCAAGACGATGCACTATTGAATCAAAGCACTCAAGCCGTTTCACGCCGTTTGATTCGGCAGCGCACCGAGCCATATCAGAATTAACATCAGCGCGCGCTAATGGTGATACAACGCACCCAAGCGCAAGCGTCATTACTGCGATGATGATGGGTTTCATGGTTTCTCTCCTTTCCTACTTTCTGCAAATGTCTGTGATTTGCTCTGGCGTCAGATTTGCCTCGCGCATACGCTTGATTTGCACAGTGTTGCAGCGTTTATCGTCAGATTGTATTTCAGAGTCTTGATTTGCAGCAGGCTCAGGTTTTGATGCGACGCTGCTGCTGGATGCTTCTCCCATGACCCCCTCTACGTACTGATTGAACTCCAGTCCCTTCATCAGTGGATCAGATGTGCACCCAAGATAATTCTGGCATCCAATATCAAGATTAACTATATATCCATTTCCCAATGCAGGAACTTTTGTTACCCTGCATTGAAGCGTCAGATCGCCATATCTGGCTGCATAGGTTTCAATGATGGAATCTGTTGCAAGCTGTATTTTCATGCCGCAGTTTTGAGATACCCACACTTGAGCGCCAGACCATGCACGCCTGCATTGTTCGTCTGAAAGGCAATGAGGGCGCGTACTTCTAAACTGATTGATGCCATCTTGTCTGGCTTGTATTTGCTCTGGTGTTGCGCAGCCGGATATAAACACGATGCAGACGAGCGCCATGACAATAGCTATTGATTTCATGGTGTTTCTCTCTAACTATATTCCGTCGTGTGTGTACGATGGAGTATATGATGTTCTATCCGACGGAAGAGTTTTCTTCCAATCATTCTCAGGAAAGTATTTGCTCCACTCCCAAATTTCTGACACCTTCCAATCTGTCTTGTCACGCTCAACGACATATTTATAACGCTCTCCGTCACGCCTTCTTTTTTCTTCGTCATCAGACGGCTTGACTCCTGTTGGGATTGCTGTTGTATTTCTAATTACAACAAAAATTACTGCGCGAGATTCACTCTCAACGTCTACTTTGATTATGTCACGAGAAAATGTCTCAAAAACGTTATCGACAACAAAAAATGAATTTGTAATAGCTTCACTTGTGACGGCGTTTACTTGTTTTCTGTAAGGCTTCATGTCACTATCAAACTTGGAAATCAATTCAACACTTACGGCTCTAACAGAATCTTTAACCGCCCAGTAAGATTTTAGCGCCTTGTCTGGTGTGGATAGGTCGATCTGTACTTTTGCAGGTGGCGTTGGCTGCGTTACCGTAGAGGCAGAAGACGGCGCGCTGGATGTGGATTGCCCGCACCCAGCAAGAAAAGCAGCCACTAACGCAATGGCAGTGGCTACGAATTTGATGGCGTTCATGGTTTCTCTCCTGTGGGTCAAAAACGGGACTACAATTAAAAGTCACCTGTTCCAGAGCGGTACTTTACGCGCCCGATGATGGAAATGCGCTCGACATCTTCGGGTGGTACGTCGAATGACCTGTGCGCCGTGTTGTCGCTGACGACACTAATGGAACCATTGGGTAGAGCGAACAGGCGCTTGACCAACATTTCCTTGACGTAGACCAGCGCGAACACGCCGCCATTGGCTGGGATGCGCTGATCCGCCCGGTCTACCACTACTGTGTCGCCATCAAACAGGCGCGGTTCCATGCTATCGCCATCGACTTTTATAGCCACCAAGTTTTTGGGTTTGGCTCTGAGTTTTCGGATATAGCTTGACTCAAAAGGCAGCGGCTCGCGTTCTTCGATGTACCACTCCACTTCCCCGTTGCCGGAGCCGGCTGACAGGGCTACGTCAATGCGCGTGATGAGTACTGTGGATTCAGGCTCCAGTTCGTCCAAGCTATCGTAGGTGGTAATGGGGCGCACCGATAGCACTGTAATTGGTTGTTCATCTCCCGGTTGCCGCTCCATCGGCCCTTTGCCTGTGGCAAGCCAGACCTGAGAAACGTTTAGCGCCTTCGCCGCCGCAAGCAGGTTCTCACCACGCAGGAATTTTGCTTTCCCACTTAGCCAGCCGTTGACGCTAGGTGGCGTGACCTTGCACGCACGCGCAAGATCAGCTTGGATCATGCCGGCCCGTTGCATGGCTAGCTGTAGTCGTTCTGAAAGCATTAGTCCATCCTAACGAAAATGCAATATGGAGAGGCTATTGACAAACCAATTAGCATGTCCTAAGATGCGGGCATGATGACACCAAGTGAACTTATCGACGCGATGGGCGGCACGACGGCAGTAGCTCGGCTTTTCGGCGTCAAAGCTCCGTCTGTTCATGCTTGGAGAGAGTCAGGCATACCAGACGACAAACTGATCAGACTTGCTCCGCTCGCCGAACAGAGAGGTGTTGCGTCGCGCCGCGAACTGCGCCCCGATGATTGGGCGCAAATCTGGCCTGAACTGGCCCACGGCGACGCTGCGCTGCCAGAGCTTGCGCAAGGAGAGGCTCATGTCTGACTTTCTTACGACTAATCCTGGTGTGATTTCGAGAGCCACGATGCAAGCCGAGATGAAGCGCCGCCTTATGGCTGCGTCACAAGCCGAAGAAGGCCGTTCGATACCTCGCGCAATCCGCGCAGCCATTCGTCGGATACGGCAGCCGATGGCAGCGTTATGTCGTCCCAAGCCTCGACGTTCTGAGGATACGCAGCGATGAACGCCTGTTTTGAATGCTCTGGCAATACGCGCACCAAGGTGCAGATTGCCATTTCGAGCGCTTGCAATGAACCTTGCTCGAAGGTTTGGTGCTCTTTGTTCATGGCGCAGACCATTTCCAAAGGATGTCGGTTGAGGAACTTCCATTCTACGGAGGCGGGCTGCGCCGCCTATGGCGGCAACGCTGCGTTGCCAGAGGTTGCTGAGAGGGAAGCGGGCCATGTTTGAACTCAAGCCAACCGCTATCGTGTCCTGCCAGAACGGCCTTGTGCTCGATGGCGGCATCGCGTGCGAGGCCGACTCCTTCACCGTCGAGGTGATCCCCGGAAAACTGCGCTTGATCTTCACGAGAGTGCCCGGCTCAAAAGATACGTTTGCAGCGTCAGGGTGGCTGACGAAGCAGCTTCAAGTGCCTTGTCCAGCAGCTTCATTACGAGGTGTTTGGTGGCTTCGGCGGGCAGCGATTGAAGCGCAGATTTCATTTGATGCTTATCGGCAGGCCGCTCATGCTTGATTCCGTCTTCACAAGTCAGGCCGCCTTGCTCGTGTCATCGCTATCGAATCTGGCGTGCGCGCTGATCTTGTATCGCACCCAACGCGACCTTATTGAGAGCGCGAAATCAATGCGCTCTACGCTTTGCGGCACCTTGACCATCACGGTAAACGATGCTGGTTCCGTTGAAACGCGCGCCGGCTCCACATCAACGTCGCAGTCAAGCGATGAAAGGCCAGCGTCATGAGCATGATGAACCGTAGCAGTTGCGGGGGCGTATCTCTGATCAGAATGAGAGAGAAGCGCGCCCTTGCAAGAAATTTTCACGACACGCACGAAGTGCGCTCCGCCGTACACGTTGACACACAACACGATCCATCCGTCGCGCTTGATCTTGACAACGAAGCATTTGGCGTATGGCCTGGATCGCAAGTGTTCAGAGTACATCAAGGTGGCCGTGACAGCGGTTGCAAGCGCCGTTACCCAGCCGGGGTAGTCGGTCATGGTTTGCTCGCCCCCTTCGCATGTGGTGGTGTGACAGTCGCCACTGTAAGCCGGATGGGGGCGGGCGCCTATCTTTCCCCGCCGCGCCCAGCCGCCGCGACCGTTCGCGGCGCTCGCGCTCTTCTGGTCTCCTCCGAACCCGTGCGAATGTTGGGCGCGGGCGGCGCGGGCGGGGTTTTTCTTGCGGCGCTGGCCGCCGGGGGATGAACGATGCACACCTTCCTCGTCTTCACGCTGGCCCTGTGCGCGCTCTCGCTGGTGTTGCGGCTGATGCGCCTGGGCGAGTTCCTGACGTGGCCGCGCGGCGCGATCAGAGCCAGCGACGCCATCGGCGATCTTGCCTGGGCGCTGATTTGCGGCGGCGTGGGCGCTTTGGCGGCGTGGCTGCTGGTCATGTGGGAGTTGTGAACTCATGGCAAAAAATTTTTCCACGAGCCAGCCTCTCAACACAACTCAACTGATTTGCGGGGCGTTGTGAACCAACTCAGTTTTCCCTCTGTCGTCACCCTTCAGGAGATTTCGCGCGAGAAATCTCTGGGCGGCGCAATCGGCCTGTGCATCAAGGCGGCGGGCTATGAACCCAAGCAGGTCATTGACGACCTCAAGATGGACAAGGCCCAGTGGTCACGCTGGGAGTCCGGCCAGGAAGGCGTGATCTGGCCCAAGCTGAAATCGGTCATGGACAAATGCGGCAATGATGCGCCCGTCCTCTGGATGAACTACGACAGGGGTTACGACCTGTCAAGCATTCGGCGCACAGAAACCGAAACGGAGCGCGCCCTGCGCATGGAGCGCGAGCGCAGTTCCAAGCTGCAAGAGCGGCTGCGGTATGCCGAGGAGCTACTGCAAGGGCGCAGGGGGTGACGAATGAACCGCTTGGACGCCCTGCATTACTTCGGCTTTCCCGGCGGACGCCCGGTGTGGCCGTGGGCCGATTGGCGCGAGCGCGCCGCTGCACCTGCCGCCGTCAAGCCGGTTGCCGCCAAGCAAGCGAAAGCACGCAAGCGTCTGCCGCGCGGGTATGCGCTGACGGCGCAGGGCTATGCCGTTGCGCTTGGGCCGCGCCCGGTGAAAGCTGGCAGCAAGCTGGCCAAGAGCAGGGCAGTGGGGCGCGTAAAGGCGCATAGGGGCGGGAAATGACGCACGAAACGCAGGACGAGCGGCTGGAGCGCCAGATTGCCTTGCGCAGCAACGATGTGCTGCGGTTGCAAGGTTATGCCGAGCATTGCGCAGACGAGTTCTTTATGAAGGCCGTGTTGCGCTCTCTACAGCGCCACGCCGCCGCCGATGTCGCCGCGCTGGTGGCCTTGCGCTCGCCGCAAACGGTGGCGCGCATGGAAGCCGAAAGGAATTTAGCGTGAGGCAGATTCACGCGCTGACCAGTTCATCGGCCCACTGCGGGTGCCGGGAAATCACCCGCGCCAGCGCCGTGGCCGCGCCGGGTGGAGCAAAGCGCCCCTGTTCCCAGTCGCGCAAGGTCGCCACGGGTGTGTCGATGCGGCGGGCGAATTCGCTTTGCGACAGGCCCGTGGCTTTGCGCGCCTGGCGCATGAGTATCTGCGATGGCGTGGTGACGCGGCCGGCGACGCCGGCCTTGACTTCGGACAAGGCTTGCCCGATGCCTGGCAATGCCTGGCCCGCGTCCGCTTCGATGGCGCGGGCGGTGGTTTGCACGTCAAGGTTCTTCAGGTCTGACAGTTTCATTTCAAAGTCCTTTTGCCAGCTTGTTGATTTGCGCCGCGCTCAATGCGTTCTCATCGGATTTTGTGTACAGAAAAAACAGCAGCACGGCTTCATCTTCATCCAGGTAGTAGTAGATCACGCGCACGCCGCCGCGTTTTCCCATGCCTTGCCGCTTCCAGCGAACCTTGCGCGCTGCGGGTGTGGTTTTCTTGATGACGGCGCCAGCTTCCGGGTTGGCTGCCATGAAGGCGATGAATTCTTCACGCTCGTCATCGCTCCATATCTCGGCGGCTTGGCGCTGGAAAAGCGGGTGTTCGATGACGGTCAGCAACATAGCGCAATGATACGGGATTCCCGTAGGTTTGTGAAATGGTTGTTGTCCTGCCGCGCGGTGCGTGCGTGGGTTGATCGGGATCAGACCTCTGGATTGACGGTGCTTCCGCGCTTGGGCTATACTGCGCACGTCCCTTCGGGGATCGGGTTTGACAGCCCGGTGCAATGCTGCGACGCAAGCCGCAGCCTGACTTCCGCAGTCTCTGCGGCTTCGTTGTTCGTGCCTCCAGTTTTGGCGGCTCGGATGGGGGGCCGCAAGGCCCGCCGGTTTGCGCCAGCATTGCCCGGTCTGTCAACCCGTTCGAGCCGCCGCCCCCGTTTGACAGAGGGTGCGGCGGTTGTGGCAAACCGCAATGCATGGAGGCCAATCATGGCTGATCTCTTCTCTGGCGCACTCGCGCCCATCGTTTCCCCTTTCCAATTTGGAAACCACTCCGTCCGCGTGGTCGTGCGTAACAGCGAACCTTGGTTCGTTGCCAGCGACGTGTGTGCGGCGTTGGACTACCGCAACACCAGCAAGGCCGTTGCTGACCACCTTGACGCGGATGAGCGGTCTAACCAATCGTTAGACCGTGGCGGCTCGTTGGTCATCATCAACGAATCGGGCCTGTACGCCTTGGTCTTGCGCAGCCGCAAGCCACAGGCGCGCAAGTTCGCCAAATGGGTCACGGGCGAGGTGCTGCCCAGCATTCGCAAAACGGGCGGTTACGGCAAGCCAGACGCAGACATCAAGCAGGCAATCTCCACCGCCGTGCGCGAAGCCGTAGCGGGCCTGCCCGCGCTGCCGGCGCCGCTGCCGCGCCTGAGTTTTCCCATTCCACCCAGAAGCGATCAATACAAGTTCGAGCGGCAAAACCCCTATCCGCGAGGTGGCCGAACCATCGAAATGTGCAAGGAGATTGTCGGTGCCATCGGCTGCTGGGCCGGTGAGTTGCCCGACCCGCAGGCGCGCGGGGATTTGCAAGACGCAACCAAGGTGCTGCACGAGTTGCTGGTCACTGGCTGGACGGAAGTTGATGAGGCGCTATCGGCCATCAAGCAAGGCGTTCACTTCCTCCACCGCTGGCAAGGCCGCAGCGGGCGCGTTGGGAACGTGAGGTAAGCCATGAGTTTTCACCCGGCTAGGGGCATGCGCTCCTGAAACGCGGGAATGTCCCCGCTGTCGAAACGAAGGAAAGGAAGATGAACGTGAGAAATAAAGGTGATCTCAATGTGTATCTTGTGACCGTACAGCGGGAGCGTGTCGTCACTGAGGGGCGCGTTGTTCAAGTCATAGCGTACACGCCTGAATCAGCGAAGATGATCGCCAAGCAAAAGCGACCAAACGAAGGATGGGAATATGTGCCTGTCCACAGAAACCTCAACAGCGGCTCAACAACCAAATTCGGCCCCAGTCATGTAAGTCTGATCGGCCCGGCAGATGGATTGCCGTCCGACGGGCAAGAGCGTCACGCTGTGCTCAATGACTCCAAATTTATCGTGAAGGTGAAAGGGGAGTTCTGATGGCGCGCGCCAGAAACATCAAACCTGGGTTCTTTAAAAACGAAGAACTTGCCGAGTGTTCGTTTGCGGCATGTCTGCGTCTTTGAAAGGGGACGCAGATGAAACGCCCAGCTTTTCAGTTCTACCCTGGCGACTGGCAGGCCAACAGCAACTTGCGGCGCTGCACGCACGCGGAAAAGGGTGCGTGGATTGACGTGATGTGCCTGCTGCACGACGGCGAGGAGTACGGCCAGTTGCGCTGGCCGCTCAAAGAGATCGCGCAAGCCATCGGTGTGCCTGTGGTGTTGCTGCGCGGGTTGGTTGCCAAGGGCGTGCTCAAGGGTAATGATGAACGTGTTTCCGAGCCGTTCATCTACACGCCGCGCAGCGGCGGCAAAGACGGTGAGCCGGTTACTTTGGTGCCACTGCAAGACGGGCCGCTCTGGTACTCAAGCCGGATGGTCAAGGATGAATACGTGCGCATCAACCGAGGGAAAGGTACGCGCTTTGGTGATGACATTGGTGATGCACCAAAGCTATCACCAAACCATTCACCAAAGCCCCCCTTTGGTGAAGATTTTGGTGAACAAAAACGATCACCAAACCATTCACCAAAGCCGCCACCAACCCGCCGGGAAGGTGACGGCTCTTCTTCTTCATCTTCTTCTTCAAAAGAAGAAATACCCCCCATACCCCCCACGCCTGACGGCGCGGGGGGCAAGGCTGCAAAGCCTTCGGCTATCGGCTTACCGGCCTGGCTGGCGCTGGTCAAGGCTGAGGGCGCAAAGGCCATTCCGAAAGACGATCCGGTGTTTGCCTACGCCGAGGATGCGGGGCTGCCGGTCGAGTTCGTGCGCCTGGCGTGGCGCGAATTCCGGGTGCGGTACTCGGAGCCAGGATCGAAACGGTACAAGGACTGGCGCAGAGTGTTCCGCAAGGCTGTGCGTGGCAACTGGTTTCGGCTTTGGCGCGCCACGGGCGATGGGGGCTATGCGCTGACGACGACCGGAACGCAAGCACAGCGTGTCGATGAAAAGGAGGCCGCATGAGCGCCCCAATGCCCGAAACCGACCGCGCGCAATTGGCGAGCCTGGAGTCCGAGGCTAGCCTGATCGGCGCGATGCTGCTGGACAACGCGGCGTTTGACCGCGTCTCGGACGTGCTGCGGCCCGAACACCTGGCCAGCGACATGCACCGCGAGGTTTTCGTGGAACTGGCCCGCCAGTTGGCCGCCGGCCACAGCGCCGACGTGGTGACGGTGTTCGAGGGTCTGCGGGGCCGCTTGACGCTGGCCGATCTGACCGCGCTAGCGCAGTACGTGCCCAGCGGCGCCAATATCCGGCGGCACGCCGCGCTGGTGGTAGAAAGCTGGCAGGCGCGGCAGTTGGCCGCCGTGAGCAGCCAGGTGTACGAACTGGCGCACGATAGCCGCCGCCCGATTGCCGAGCGGGTGGAGCAGGCGCAGGCGCAGCTTGCCCGGCTGCTCGATGACGCGCCGCAGGACGACTGGGTGAGCGCGCACGAGGGAATGCTCCAGCACACGCAGGCGCTGCAAGAGCGCTCCGATGGACACGCCCAGGCGTGGCCGACGGGCTTGACCGATCTGGACGAGTACCTGGACGGGGGCTTGCGCCCCGGCTCGCTGGTGGTGATCGGCGGGCGGCCCGGCCACGGCAAGACCAGCATCGCCATGAGCATCGGCCTGCACATGGCGGCGCGCTACCCGGTGGCGCTCATGAGCATGGAGATGCCGCACCGCGACGTGCGCGACCGCATGACGGCGATGCTGGGCCGCGTGAGCCTGTCGAGCGTGCTGCGCCCGCAGCGCGGACAGGGGCTGGACTGGCAGCGTGTGCTCGATGGCGCGCAGGCGGCGCAAAACCTGAATTTTTACGTGACCGATCAGTCCGGGCTGAACATCAGCCAGGTCAAGGCCAAGGCGCGCAATTTGAAGCGCCTGCACGGGCTGAAGGTGCTGATCGTGGACTACATCGGCCTGATGGTGGGGCTGGACAGCAGGCAGCCGCGCGCCTACCAGATCGAGGAGATCACCAAGGGGTTGAAGGCGCTGGCCAAGGAGCTTGGCATCACGGTGCTGGCGCTGGCGCAACTCAATCGCCAGATCGAGCAGCGCACCCGGCGCAACCCGATGCTGTCGGACTTCCGCGATTCCGGCTCGATTGAGCAGGACGCCGACATTGTGCTGGGCCTGCACCGCGAGGCGCTGGACAAGCCCGGCATGACGGGCGAGTGG
Source organism: Burkholderiaceae bacterium (assembly GCA_031253955.1). Classification (GTDB taxonomy): domain Bacteria; phylum Pseudomonadota; class Gammaproteobacteria; order Burkholderiales; family Burkholderiaceae_C; genus Ottowia. The sequence goes on from JAIRVJ010000019.1 coordinate 26,910, forward strand.
GAATGCTACGCGGAACTGTCGGTGCTGAAAAACCGGCAAGGCCGCACCGGCGCCGTGGGGCTGTTTTACGAAGGCCGGCAGGTGCGCTTTACCGGCTGGGAAGGCCCGCCGCCGGGCAAAGCGGCGGTCAGAAAGGATGAGGTGGGGTTTGAATGAACCAGGTCGCAGTTCAAGGGGCTGATTTGATTTTTTTGTGTCAAAAAAATGCACGCCGTCCTTGTTAAAACTCCATCTGGCTTGCGCGGTTGTACCGAGCGGGATCAGCGTGCGTGGGCGCGTTTTCGCCGCCGTCTCGAAACCATGAAGCCGGGCAAGTGGCTGCGCATGGAATGGAGCAGCCCGCGCAACGGAAAACACCATCGCAAGCTGTTCGCATTGCTGCAACTGGTGGCCGAGAACAGCGAAATCTACGACACGCCGGAGAAGGCGCTGGTGGCTGTGAAACTGGCCGCTGGTTTCTTTAACCCGATGCCAGACCCGCGCACAGGCGAGATCGTGCCCATATTGCAAAGCATCAGTTTTGAAGCGATGGGGCAAGAGGACTTCGAGCGTTTTTATGCCGCGGCGCTCGATGGTGTGTTGCGGGTAATTCTGCCGGCGATGCCAAAGGACACGGCGCAACACCTGCTGGACATGATTGTGGATGGCTGGGTAGCAGGAGTTCCGGCATGACTGAGTTCACGCTGCCGTGGCCCAGCCGCACATTGCATCCCAATGCGCGGGTGCACTGGCGTGTTCTTGCGTTGGCGCGCAAGGCGGCGCGGCATGAAGCCTTCGTGCTGGCGCGCCATGCCGGGCTTGGCCTGCTGTCGTTTCCGGCGCAGGGGCGGTTGCATCTGTGGCTGGACTTTTATCCGCCTGACCGCCGCCGCAGAGACGACGACGGGCTGCTTTCGAGCATGAAGGCCGCGCGTGACGGGATCGCCGATGCGCTCCAGATCGACGACGGTCGGTTTGTGAGCCACCCCTTTTTGCGCGATGAGGTGCGCTGCGGCGGGCAGGTGAGGGTTCGGATCACCACGGGGCCTCATCCATGGCCTGGAATGACCGATGCACTCAAAGAATAAATCCGCCCCCACATCCGGCCAGCGCCGCAGTATCGAGCGCGTCAAGGCCATGCCCTGCGGGGTGTGCGGCGCGGCGGGGCCATCGGAGGCGCATGAATTGCGGCAAGGGCTTTGGCATACGGCAATACCTTTGTGCCCGGACTGTCACAGGGGTGGTTTCAACGGAATTCACGGGCAGCAGCGCATCTGGAAGGTGAAGAAATTGGATGAATTGGCGGTGCTGGACAAGACCATCGCCGCAGTGATGGAGGCCGCATGACGGATGAACATGAACAGCAAGAACTTCACCGCAGCCGGGTGCGTATGTTGCTGCGCTGGCGGGCCGAGCATGGCGGCGTGTGGGTGCGCCAGTGGGTCAAGGACTGCCCATGGTGGGCCGCCGTCAAGCCGGATGTGCTGGCGCAGTGGCGGCTGGGCAACCGGGGTGCGCATGGGGATTGGCGGCAAGAGGCGGCTTGATGCAGCGATGGGAGTACCGTGACCCAATGGAGGTGGCCGAGCGCCGCGAGCGTGAGCGCCAGCGCCGGCAAGCCGAGTGCGGCAAGTGTATTTATCGCGCGAGCCTTGAATGGCGCGGAAATTTGCTGGAAATCTGCAAAAAAAAGCGCGGATACGGACGCCGGTGCTGGTTTTTTGAGGAGCGGCCATGACGTACAGTGTGCCTGACCGTATTCACCATGAATTGCTGAACTGGACGGCATGGTGCTGGCTGGGGCCGTGGCCGCACCCGCTGCCGCCCACGCGCTGCGGGTCGGCTGAGGGTGATTACCGTGCGCCGCCGGAATACGACATGGAGTTGGCCGGTGCGCCGCAGCCGCTGCGCATCCGCCCGAATGCGCCCAACGCCGAAAAGGTGCAGGCCGTGTGGAAGCGCCTGCCCGAAAAGCCCCGCCTGGCGCTCAAGGCCGAGTACCCGGAGCGGCATCACAGCCGCACGCAAGCTGCACGCAAGCTGCGTATGGGGCTGTACGAGTACGAGTACCACTTGCGCTATGCGGTGGAGCGTGTCGCAAAGGAGTTCGGCAATGCTCTACGTGCGTGAAATTTCTGACTTGATGGCCGCCTACCCTGGGCGCGGTTTCAAGATGCAAGAGATCGTGCGGTATGTGGCCGGTGGCAGGCGCTTGGATGGCCGTGCAAGGTATGCGCTACATAAATCGACGCTGCGGGCATTGGTTGCGCTGCAAGAGGCTGGCGTGGTGCTGGTGCGCCCACCAAGAGCAGCGCGCGGCGGGTTTGCGCTGTACAGGTGGCTGGCATGATGCGCCGGCGTCAGGCGTATGCGGCTTCTTGCTCGCGCGGATGCACGCGGCGCGTGATTTCGGTGCGGGCGGGAAGGGTTTTTAGGTCATACGCGGTTTGCAGGTTGAGCCAAAACTCCGGGGTGGTGTCCAAGTAACGCGCCAGCCGGCAGGCGGTGTCCGCAGTGATGGAACGGCGTTCTTTGATGATTTCAAGCATCCGCGTGGATGGAACGCTCAATGCAAGCGCCAGCGCGTTGACGCTCATCTCCAGCGGGACAAGAAATTCCTCGCGCAGAATTTCTCCGGGGTGAACGGGGCGCATACGGTTGACGGGGCGGTTCATGATTTTTCCTTAGTGGTAATCGACGATTTCGATCTCTTCCGGGCCTTGATCTGTCCACACGAAACATGCTCGCCATTGGTCGTTGACTCGGATGCTCCATTGCCCGGCGCGGTCGCCAATGAGCTTTTCCAGCCGGTTGCCGGGCGGCCAGCGCAAATCTTTGAGTTCTTGCGCCGACTCCAGCATCTGGAGCTTGCGTATTGCGACTGTCTCGATGGCTTTCCAGCGCCGTGGGCATTGGCCTTCGTACAGTGCTTGTGTGTCACGGCATCGGAAGGAAATGGTCATGCTGTAATTATACTACGCGCAACGTAGTACGTCAAGCGTTGAAAACTTCATGTCTCACTTTTCTTGCAAAGTGGGACAAAAAGTGGGACATTTCGCGCAGGGAAGGTGCGTCCGCAAGAAAAGCGCCGGCCCGCAAGCTCATCTGCCACGCGCAGAAGGAGCATCAGCAAGCCTTTGCGCGGCAACGCTCCGGGGCTTGCAATCAGATAGCGCGGTGTAGCTCAGTTAGTTGAGAGCGCGCGGCTCATACCCGCGAGGTCACTGGGGCAGAGCCAGTCACCGCAACCAGTTTCATGCCTACGCCGGGTGCGCGGCAGCTTCCAGC
>JAIRVJ010000079.1 GCA_031253955.1 Burkholderiaceae bacterium
GTCGCCGTTGCCGATCTGGCGCGTCCAGAACGGCATGACTTGCATGTAGCCGCGCGCGCCGGCGCGGGAGACGGCGAATTTGCGAAAGTTGCTTTCCACCTGAATCAGACCCAGCACCAGCGAGGTTTGCAGACCTGCGCGGCGGCTTTCGTACCAGACGGTTTGCAGAAATTCGATGCGCGTGGTGTAGTCGCGCTTGCGCTTGTAGAGTTGATCGCTCATGGCCGAAAGCCAGCGCAGGTAGGCGATGCGGGCGGTGGTGCTGGCAAACGTGGGCACCGGCGGCGCGTTGTTGGCGATGGCCGCCGACAGCGCCGTGCGTACCGCGTCGGCCAGCGGTTCTTCGATTTGCGCGCCAGCGTGGGCCAGGCGCGGAAAGCCCGCCAGCCCCAGGCCCGCCGCCAAACCCAAACCGGTCGCCGAGGCAGCACCGGCCAGCAGAGCGCGCCGTGTGGTCATCAACCTCAGACTGACAGCCGCGCCTTGACGTATGCCGCGATCTCGGCCACCGGCACGCGGGTGGCGGCGGCGTCGCGCCGGTGCTGGTATTCGGCCACGCCGTCCTTCAAACCCTTGTCGCCGAAGGTGACGCGGTGCGGCACACCGATCAGTTCCCAGTCGGCAAACATCGCGCCAGGGCGCTCGCCACGGTCATCAAGCACCACGTCCACCCCGGCGGCCAGCAGATCGGCGTAGAGCGCCTCGGCGGCGTCTTTCACCGCTGCGCTGCGCTCCATGCCGACCGGGCAGATCGCCACGGTAAACGGCGCGATGGCGTCGGGCCAGATGATGCCGCGCTCGTCGTGGTTTTGCTCGATGGCCGCCGCGGGCAGGCGCGTGATGCCGATGCCGTAGCACCCCATTTGAAACGGCTTGGGCTGGCCGCCCTCGTCCAGAAAAGTGGCGTTCATCGCCGCGCTGTATTTGGTACCCAGGAAAAAGATGTGGCCGATTTCAATACCGCGCTGAATCGCCAGTTGCCCCTTTCCGTCCGGCGAGGGATCGCCCACGACGGCGTTGCGGATGTCGGCCACCAGGTCCGGCTCAGGCAAGTCGCGCCCCCAGTTGACGCCGGTGAAGTGGAAGTCCACCGCATTGGCCCCGCACACCCAGTCGGCCATCACCGCCACTTCGCGGTCGGCCACCACTTTGACGGTTTTGGGCAGGCCGACCGGCCCCAGGTAGCCGGGCCGGCTGCCGAAGTGCGCTTCGATTTCGACTGGGGTGGCAAAGCGGAAACTCTGATCCAGCCCCGGCAATTTGCCGGCCTTGACCTCGTTCATGTCGTGGTCGCCGCGCAGCAGTAGCAGCCAGATTTGCGCCCGCGCCGGGCTGTCGGGCACGCCCGAATCGTCGAAGCGGTCGGTGGCCAGCACAATCGACTTGACCGTGCGCGTCAACGGCAGGCCCAGCAGCGCGGCCACGTCGGCGCAGGTGCTTTTGCCGGGCGTGGGCGTTTTGACCAGCGGCTGCGCCGCCTTCGGGCGCGGGCCTGGGGGCGCGCTTTGGGCCTTTTCCATGTTGGCGGCGTAGTCGCTGTCGGGGCAATAGACGATGGCGTCCTCGCCGGTGTCGGCGATGACCTGGAATTCTTCCGACAGATCACCGCCGATAGCCCCCGAATCCGCCGCCACGGCGCGGTAGCGCAGTCCGAAGCGGTCGAAGATGGCGCGATATGCCTGCGCCATGCGCTGGTAGCTTTGCTGCGCGAGCGCCGCGTCGCGGTCGAAGCTGTAGGCGTCCTTCATGATGAATTCGCGCCCGCGCATCAGGCCAAAGCGCGGACGGCGCTCGTCGCGGAACTTGGTCTGTATCTGGTAGAGGTTCTTGGGCAGTTGCTTGTAGCTGCGCAACTCCTGCCGGGCAATGTCGGTCACCACCTCTTCGCTGGTGGGCTGGATGACGAAATCGCGCTCGTGCCGGTCGCGCAGGCGCAGCAGCTCCGGCCCCATCTTGGTAAAACGCCCGCTCTCTTGCCACAACTCGCCCGGCTGCACCACGGGCATGGTGCATTCCAGCGCGCCGGCGCGGTTCATTTCTTCGCGCACGATGGCCTCGACCTTGCGGATCACGCGCAGCCCCAGCGGCATGTAGGTGTAGATGCCCGCGCCGAGCTTTTTGATCATGCCCGCGCGAATCATCAGGCGATGGCTGACGACTTCGGCGTCGGCGGGGGCTTCCTTGAGCGTGGAAATGAGGAACTGGGAGGCTTTCATCGGATCGGTGTTGCGCGGCGGCGCGCCAGGGGTGAGTCAGGTATTGAGCACTTTGCGCAAAAAAGCGCGGGTGCGGTCGTTTTTCGGGGCGGTGAAGATTTCGTGCGGCACGCCTTGCTCGGCGATTTTGCCTTCGTCCATGAACACCACGCGCGTGGCCACGTCGCGGGCAAAGTCCATTTCGTGCGTCACCACCAGCATCGTCATGCCTTCGGCGGCCAGGGTTTTCATGACGCTAAGGACTTCGCCCACCAGTTCCGGGTCGAGCGCGGAGGTCGGTTCGTCGAACAGCATGATGGCCGGCTGCATCGCCAATGCGCGGGCGATGGCCACGCGCTGCTGCTGCCCGCCGGACAGGCGCGAGGGGTATTCGTCGCGCTTGTCGGACAGGCCGACTTTGACCAGCAGGCTTTCGGCAAGCCCGGTGGCGGCTGCCTTGTCCATGCGCTTGACCTGGATCGGGCCTTCGATGATGTTTTCCAGCACCGTCATATGCGGGAACAGGTTGAAGCGCTGGAACACCATGCCCAGCGTGGCGCAGTGCTTGGAGATTTCCTCCGGGGTGACTTTGTGCACGTCGTGCCCGCGCTGGCGTTGGTCGAACAGTTCGCCATTGATGACGATTTCGCCTTCGGTGATGCGTTCAAGGTAATTCAGGCAGCGCAACAGCGTGCTTTTGCCGGAACCGCTGGGGCCGATGACGCACACCACTTCGCCCTTGGCGACGTGCAGGGTGATGCCTTTGAGCACTTCCAGCGGGCCAAAGCTCTTGCGGATGTCTTTTATTTCGATCAGGTTTTCAGGCACGGCAAAATGGGCGATGGGTTCGGGCGGCGCGCTCGCGCGGGTTGGCGTCATCACTCGTATTTCGAGTGGCGTTTTTCAATTTTGCTGAAGATGAAGGTAAACAGCGTGGTCAGGATCAGGTAGATGATCGCCGAGGGAATATAGACGAAGCTGCTGCCGCCGGCGCTTTGGATTTGCGAGGTGATGCGCATCAGGTCAACCAGGCCGATGAACGCGACCACCGAGGTGTCCTTGAGCAGCATGATGACTTCGTTGCCCACCTGGGGCACCAGGCGCCGGATGGACTGGGGGATGATGATGCGGCGCATCGCCTTCCAATAGGTCAGTCCGATAGCGTGCGCGGCTTCGTACTGGCCTTTGTCGATGGACTGTATCGCCGAGCGGAATATCTCCGCCAGGTAGGCAGCCGAGTTCAGCGAGAAGGCGATCAGCGCGGCTTCCAGGTCGTTCAAGTAACGGAACGAGTCGAAGATTTGGGGCAGCACGAAATAGATGAAGCACAACTGCATCAGCAGCGGCGTGCCGCGCATGAACCAGGTGTAGAACGTGCATACCGAACGGAGGATGACGTTTTTGCTGATCTTGCCCAGCGCGATGAAAAAGCCCAGAATCAACCCGCCAACCAATCCGACAAAGGCGATCAGCAAGGTGTAGAGCGCGCCGTGATAAAGCTGCGGCAGCATCAACCAGATGTCGGAGAGCCAATTGGACATGGTGTGGGCGCGGTGTGCGGACGGGCGGCGCGGGTGTGGCGGTTGGGCCAGGTCAAACGCAAGGCAGGCTGCCTGCCCCGCCCGTTGGGGACCATGGACTATGGTTCAAACCAAACGGGCAGGCCAAACAGCCTGCGCTTGCAGGGTGCGACGATGTTCGTCGTCGGGGCATAACGTCGCAACAGGGAGACGGCTTAGTCGCTGCCGATGGGGTATTCCTCTTTCACATGGGAGACCAGATCCGCGTCGAACCATTTTTTGGAGATGGTCTGGAGCGTGCCATCGGCGCGCATGTCGTCAATGATCTTGTCAACCTTGGCCTTGAGCGCGGCATCGTCTTTCCTGAAAGCCAGGCCGATGGGTTCGGGCGGCAGCGAGGCCGACGCATAGGCAAAGTCCTTGTCCTTGTTCAAGCCGACGTAGTACAGGCCGACCACGCTGTCGATGACCACCACTTGCACACGGCCCAGGCCCAGGTCATCAAGCGCGCGCGTGGCTTCGATATACGACTTGAGCGTGAACAGGCCGGGTTTTTCCTTGAGCAGCTTGCGCGCGCCTTCATCGGCGGTGGTGCCGCTTTGCACGGCCACCGTCAGACCCTTGAGGTCTTCGAGTTTGTTGAGTTTCTGGGCGAGGGCTTTCTTGGCGATGATGACCTGTTCGTTGGCAATATAGGGTTTGGAGAACAGCAT
>JAIRVJ010000070.1 GCA_031253955.1 Burkholderiaceae bacterium
GACGCGAGACGATGAGACGATGTTCATTGTGCTGTTCCCACCAGGCGCTCCAGCTTTGGCCGGATCGGGTGTAGAAACCCAGATAGGCATCCCACATGTCCCAAAGCGGAATAGCGCTGTAGTGACGCCATACGCCCACCGCCATCAGCACCGCGAACAGCCCGGCGCTGGCCCCGAAGTAAAGCGGCAAAAGGTATTTGCTGAAACGAACCAACATAGAGCGTAAAGATGGCGTGCGCGGTGCCCAGCCATTGCCGCGATAATACCGGCGTGAAGCCCGCCAGACCGCCGCTGGCGCTTAGTCCCGCAAGGGCGCGCTGGAGGAAGGTCCGGACTGCACAGGGTAGCGCAGGAGCTAACGGCTCTCCGCCGCGAGGCGAGGATCAGAGCAACAGAGACGAGTCGCACGGGGCAACCCGCGCGGGTGAAACGGGCAATCTCTGCGCGCAGCAACACCAAGTAAGTTGGCATGGAAGCGGCCCGCCGAGCCAACGGGTAGGTGGCATCGAGCCGCACGGGCGACCGGCGGCCCAGATGGATGGCGGTCACGGCCCGGGCAACCGGGCCGCACAGAATCCGGCGTACCGGCGGACTTCACACTTCATCATTGCTCTTGCAACGGCAAATTCAAAATTCATAGCTGCCTCTCAATTTTTTATGTGTGTTTATGATATTTTATGATGTAAATATAGATAAATCATTAGCATATAGCTATTAAATTTGAAATTTTTCGCTCTGCGGCCAATACTGTTCAGTGAAGACATTTCAAGTCGTCATCCCCGCGCACCGGGCTTGGGTCACTGCTGGGCGGTGGATGCGCTGCATGGATTCCCGCCTTCGCGGGAATGACGAAATCATGGGGCCATGCGCTTAACTGAGCCGTATCGGCTCTGCGGCCCGACCGCTGCGCCTACGCGCCGGCGGCGGCAGCACCGGGCGCACCTTGATGCTGCGCCAGTTGGCCTGCCCATTGGTCGATATCGCCATGGACCCAGAGGGTGACGGAATTCACTTTGGTGGCGTATGTGCTGACGGCGGCAAACGGGTGGTACAGGCCGAGCGTGAGTAGGGTGAGAAAGATGTGTTTGAGGCGCAGCCGGACGAAGGCGGCGGTTTTCAGGCAGGTCGTGGTGTGGGCGATCTGGCCGAACTCGATGTGGTTCCATGTCAGCTGGAACATGCGTGTTTTGACATAAACGAGCGTCGGCAGGAAGAGCAGCGCCATCAGCGACAACACCACCGCCACCAGCCCAAGCGCGTGCCGGGTGACGTCGGCAGGGGTCCGCACGACTTTTGGCGGCAGGTTGCCGACAAGCGCCATGCCGAGGGCAGTTGACAGCGCCCATACGAGCAGGAACACGCCCAGCATAAGCAGCCAGGGCTTGGCGAAATCGCCGTACCTCAGATTCAGGCATCCAGCTTGCCCGCCGATGCGGGTGCCTGTCACTAGCAGGCGCGCCCAGTTGTATGCGAGCCGGATCATGAACAGCGGCGTAAGCACCAAAAACTCGGCGGCATAGAAGCTCAAGCCCAGATAGGGAAATGCGGGTGAGCGCAGCCGCAGCAGCGCCAGGCCGCCGGCCCAGATGGCGGCGATCACGAACACGGGCCAACTGGCGATGTGCACTTCTTGCCATGTGGCAGCGAAAGCCAGCGGTACGCCGCGCCAGCTGAAGGACCGCCAAGAGCGCAACTTATCCGCCACAAGCTGCGGCAGCAAGACAGGAAAGATGATGAAAGTCATCAGAAAACCCGCCAACTCATCGGTCACTTTTCCAAAAAGCAACATAAGTCCAAGCAGGGACAGCAAGGACAAAAGCGCGTGTATTCGAGAAGCGCGATCCATCCCGCGTTGCGTGCCGGTGAATTCCAGCGGGCTGCCGGCCACGCAGGTATGGCTGGAGAAGTATTGAGCCTGCTTGTGCCAATCCGCGCGAGGCTTGAACACGCTGGCGATCCAGACGCGGAAATACTCGCGGCCCGATCCGGTGAATTGCACCTTGTGGCCGATGGCGCTGCCGGGCCGCGCAGGGCCGCCCGCGAACGCCGGAGAAGACGGGTCAGCATCCTTCATGGTGGTGACAGTTGCTGCCCAAGCGCCCGCAGCCGCTCCACATGCGCCAGCAGGGAGCGTTTGGCCAGCGGCCAGGTGGATGGGGGCACGTCGTCGTAGGCCAGGGGCGCCCAATCATCAGGGCCGCCGCCGGGGCGCGCTTGCATGGCGGCTTGCACCTTGGCTTCGCGGGCCAGGCGGTGCGCCTTGAGTTTGGCGATCTGGCCGGGGGCGTCGGTCATGACGTGGCCGTGGGCGGGCAGGAGAAAGCGGATGTTTTCTTGCACGCAGAGGGCGGCCAGGCGGTCGAGCGAGTCGAGGTAGGCGCTCATGTTGCCGTCGGGCGGATCGACGATGGTGGTGCTGCCGTTGAGGATGTGGTCGCCGGTGAACAGCAGGCGGTCTTCTTGCAGCAGCAGGCACAGGTGGTTGGCGGCGTGGCCGGGAGTGTGGATGCAGCGCAAGGTATGGGTATTTTGCGGATCTAACCCTTGTGATGAAATGACTATGCGCTCTTGATTTTGTAGCGATCGGTCGGGTGTGAAGGCACTGGCGGGCCGGGCGGTGGCAGCCGAGGGCAGGCCGAGGATGGGCGGCTTGCCGTTGCACAGTTTTTGCAGCAGCCTGGCGCCGGGGGCATGGTCGAGGTGCGAATGGGTGCAGACGATGACCCGAATATCGCCGCCCGCAGCGCGCCACAGGCGCTCCACATGCGCGGGGTCATCCGGGCCGGGGTCGATGGCGGCGTAGCCGGTGGCGGCCTCGCCCACCAGGTAGCTGTTGGTGCCGGGGCCGGTCATGCGCCCGGCGTTGGGGGCCGTCAGGCGCAGCAGGTTTTTGCGCAGCGGCGCCGCCGCCTTGCTTTGCCAGTCGAGCGGGTGCAGGATCTGGCCGTCGGGACAGACCAGTTCCAGCTCGCCAAAGGGCGGCTCGTGCTCCATGTAGCGCGCCACCTGGCCGGCCAGCAGGCCAGCGCGGGGGCAGCTCGTCCACAGCGGCTGCTCGCCGGCGCAGGCGTCGAGCACGGCTTGCACGCTGGGGTAATGCTGCAAACGCTCCAGCGTGCGGATGGTCGGGAAGATCATGGAAAAGCCGCCCGCCGCGTGCCGCGCCAGCGCATCGAAGGGGCACACCCAGACTGGCTCGAACTGCTCGGTCTGGTCGGCCACGGGGGTCTGGCCTGGCGGCATGCGGGCAGCGAGAAAAGGCACGTCGAACCGCTTGGGCAGGTCGCGGTCGGTGATCCAGTGCGCGAGCGTGAAGACTTGGGCGGCGTCGAGCTTCAGGCCGCGCGCGGCGGCTTGGGGCGGCAGCGGCGCTTGGCGGTCGAGCGCGGCCACGTCTTGCCCGGTGGCGGGCGTTCCGTCGGGCCGCAGGGCGAGCAGCACGCCCAGTTCTTCAAAACTTTCGCGGATAACGGCGATGGCCTGTGTCAGGTGCAGATCGCTTTGCGCGGGCCGGCGCGTGGCGTGCGCGTGCGCTGCGGCGTCGCCCGCTTCGATGCCGCCGCCGGGAAATACGTAAGCTCCGGGCGCGAAGCTGGCGGTGGGCGAGCGCCGCGTCATCAGCACTTGCACGCCTTGCGGCGTGTCGCGCAGCAGCAGCACGGTGGCAGCTGGCCGCGCGGGCGCCGGTTCACGCCAGGGGTGCAATAGCTGGGACGGGCGGGGTGGCTGGCTCATGGGGTCTCCGGTGGGAATGGAGGCTGTTGGGGATGGAGGCCAACAGCGCATCGCAAATCCCAGTGCTGATTGCAGCGCCGCTCGCCCCCACCCCGGCCCTCCCCCGCACGCTGAGGAGGGAGCCGCTACCGGGCCGCCCGCTTGAACCCGAACAATGCCTTGAGCCGTGTCAGGCTGCGCGCGACGGCACGGGCCAGAGGAGAGGCGTCTTCGCTGCTTGGCCTGCGCTCGACCTGGTAGCGCACGACCAGGTACGGGTTGGCTTTCAGGCGCAGGTGTTCTTTCACCGCGCCTTGCACCGCGAGCTGAAAGACGCTGCGCCGCATGGGCTTGGTGGCAAAACGGAAGATTTGTGCCCGGTTGATGAGCTGGATGACATGGTCGGCATCGACCGAGCGTGTCAGCATGACGGTGGTGATGGCCGGATAGTTTTTCTTGACGGCGCGCAGAAAACCGAGCATGTCGGTTTCGCCCGTGCGGGCATCGGTCACGATTACGCCGATATCGCGGCGCTCCAGTGTCATCAGGGCCTGGTCCAGGCTGGCGGCGGAGCGGATTTTGTGGCGGCCGGCCAGCACCTCGTTCATGGCTTTGAGTCCCGCCGGGTTGTCGTCGATCAGCAGCACCTCGACCTGTTGTTCGATGGCCAACTGTTCTTCTTGCATGGCGGGCGCGGGCGCGGGCGGCGGCTTGACGGCAGGGCCGGTGCGGCTGGCGCGGGCAGCGGCCACAGCGTCGGCGACGGTCTGGCGAATTTCGTGGTTGTCCCAGGGTTTGTTGAGAAAGCGGAACACTTCTCCTTCGTTGACCGAGCCGACGATGGCCGACAGGTCGGAGTACCCGGTGAGCAGCAGCCGCATGGTGTTGGGCGCGATGTCGCGCACCTGGCGCAGCAGCTCCACGCCGGTCATGCCGGGCATGCGCTGGTCGCTGACCAGCACGTCCACCCGCTGGCGGGAGATCAGATCAAGCGCCTGCTGCCCGGAATTGGCGGTGAGCACGTTGTATTCGACGCGGAACATCATGCTTAAAAGCGCGGTGATCCGGTCTTCGTCATCGACGAAAAGAATGGTTGCCCGGTTCTGGTTGACGTTTGCCATGGTTTTGCTCCACCTTGTGCGAAGTCAGTCGATGAAAATTGCGTTGTCTTCGGAAGCGCCGCCGCTTTCCGGCGCCGCCAGCGCATCGGCGGACCGGCCGTCCGCCGATCCGGCGGCGCCCATACGCGCACCTGGCTCCAGCGGCAGCAAGACCGAAAAGGTGGCACCCTGGCCTTCTTGCGTGCTCACCATGATGCGCCCGCCGTGCTCTTCCACGATCTTGTAGCTGATCGACAGGCCCAGGCCGGTACCCTGGCCGACCGGCTTGGTGGTGAAGAACGGGTCGAAGATTTTGGGCAGCACGTCGGCGGGGATGCCCTTGCCATTGTCCTGCACATCCACGCGCACGGTCTTACCGTCGGCCATACTGGTGCGCAGCGTGATGACGCCCGGCTGCGTGCGCTCACCCGGCGCGGGCATGGCGTGCACGGCGTTGGTGATGAGATTGAGAAACACCTGGTTGATTTGCGCGGGCGAACCGGGGATGTTGGGCACATGGCCATACTCCTTGCGCACCTCGACCGTGTTTTTGAGGAGGTTGTGCGCCAGCGCCAGTGTACTGTCCAGGCCCTGCTCGACCGAGAAATCGACCACTTTTTCGCGGTCCAGCCGGCTGAAATTGCGCAGACTGGCCACAATGTCGACGATTTGCTCGACGCTGCGGATGCCGTCCCTGAGCAGCCAGTCGGTTTCGCCCAGCACGTTGTGCTCAGCCATCATTTTGGAGGCCGATTCGAGGACGCGAAAGTGCGTGTTGAGCATCTGCTGGTCGCGGCGCGGCGTGCGCATCGCGCGGGCAAACTCGCGGCTGGAATCGGCCAGTTGGCCCAGCATGGCCAACTGCTCCTCGAGCACGGAAAAGGTGCCCTTCACGTAGGCCAGCGGGGTGTTGATTTCGTGCGCGATACCGGCCACCATCTGGCCCAGGGAGGCCATTTTTTCGGACTGGATCAGGTGCGTCTGCGACTCGCGGATTTCGCGGTTGGCGCGCTCCAGTTCGGCGTGGGAGCGGCCCAGCGCGCGAAAGCTCGCCACCAGCCGCCAGGCCAGCAAAAGCAGCGCG
>JAIRVJ010000004.1 GCA_031253955.1 Burkholderiaceae bacterium
TAAGCGCGCAGCCCTTCAAACACCCCGCAGCCGTAGTGCAGCGTATGCGTCAATACGTGCATCTTGGCGGCGCGCCAATCGACCAGTTGGCCGTCCAGCCAAATCTTGCCGTCGCGGTCATCCAGATGGGAAGGAAGGGGAGGTGCCATAAGGGAAACGTCCTGATGTGTGAATTGGGGCCGCGCCTTTTCTCCCGTGATTACCACTCGGTTCCCGCCTTGGCGGGCACGACGAAAAACGAGCGGCAAACAGGCTCCTGGCGCAGCGAAGGATTTTACGGCGCGGGCGTGGCAGGCTGCCGCGCTTGCCGGCCCGTGATGTCGAACCGCAGCAAGCGGCATTCGATGGGACCGTTCCACAGCGGCACGCGGCGGCTGGCGGCCATGCGCAAGCGCGCGGGCAGTTGCCGGTCGGGGGTCAGCAGCCAGGCGGTCCAGCCCGCGTAGTGGTCTTTCCAGTGCGCGGACAGGCGCGTAAAAAATTCATCGCCGTTACCCGCATCAACCTCGGCGCCTGCGCTTTGAAAGCGTTGGCTGCCCGCGCGCCCGCTTGCCGCGCCCGCCACACCGGCAGTGGCGATGCGCTCGCCGTAAGGCGGGTTCAGCAACAGCACGCCCGGCTGCGGCGTTGGCGGCAGCCGTTGCAGCGCGTCGCCGCCGCGCAGTTGCAGCGCCGCCGCCACGCCCGCGCGCTCGGCGTTGCGCTGCGCGAAATCGACCATCCGGTGCGCCACGTCGCTGCCGAAGATGCGCGTGTCCGCGCCCGGTGCGGTCTGGCCGGCCACGGCTTCTTGCCGGATAGCGCGCCAGGCCTCGGCGCGTTGCGCGTCCCGGAAGGGCAGCAGATGCTCGAAGCCGAAGCGCCGCTGTCCGCCCGGCGCAATGCCCAGCGCTAGCTGCGCTGCTTCAATAACGATAGTGCCCGAACCGCAGCAGGGATCGTACAGCGGTTGCTGCGACACCTGCCGCGCGGCGGGCTGCCACCAGCCGCAAGCAGCCAGCAAAGCAGCGGCCAGCGTTTCCTTGAGCGGCGCGTCGCCCTTGTCCTGCCGCCAACCGCGCTTGAACAGCGGCTCGCCGCTGGTGTCGAGGTACAGCGTGGCGTGGCTGGCCGTCAGATGCGCCTGCACGCGCGCCTGCGGCGCGTGGGTATCGACGCTGGGCCGCTGCCCGCCCGCGCGGGCGCGAAAGCGGTCAACCAGCCCATCCTTGACGCGCAGCGCGGCAAAGTTCAGGCTGCGCAGCGGGCTGGCTTGCGCGGTCAGATCGACGCGAAAGGTCTGCCGCACGGTAAACCAGTCTTCCCACGCCACGCCATGCGCCAGCGCGTAGAGGTCCTGCTCGTCGCGGTAGGGCTGGTGCGCGACTTCGATCAACACCCGCTGCGCCAGACGGCTCATCAGATTGAGCCGCAGCGCCACAGACCAATCGGCGCGCAAGCGCACGCCGCCGCGCAGCAGCGTCAGATCGTCGCCCGCCAACCCCGTCAGGCCGTGCGCCTCGTCGGCCAGAAATTCCTCGACCCCGGCGGCGCAGGGCAGGAATAGCGTGAGCAGGGCGGTCATGGCAAGGCCAACTCCACAGACATAACAGTACCAGAGGCTTTATACGAATTGGCTTGCAGCCGCATAAAGCATCCTCTCGTCATTCCCGCGCAGGCGGGAATCCATCCGCGCGAGACATCGACGTTCCCGCTCCAAAACCCCTGGATTCCCGCCTGCGCGGGAATGACGGCGAGGGGAATATTGTTTTTTCGCATTGTCGTTTCAGATTAAACACAAGTCCGCATGACTGACCGCCTTGGTCTTGCGCAGGCTGGCGACGGGGATGCGCAAGCCTTCGCGGTATTTGGCGACGGTGCGGCGCGCGCACGCGATGCCTTGCGCCTTGAGCAGGTCGGCGATATGGCCGTCGGCCAGCGGCTTGGCCGTGTCTTCCGCCGCGATGAATTGCTTGATGAGGGCGCGCACCGCGGTGCTCGACGCATTGCCGCCCGCTTCGGTCGCCACCGCCGAGCCGAAGAAATACTTGAACTCGAACGTGCCGCGCGGCGTGGCCATGTATTTGCCGGTGGTCACGCGCGAGATGGTCGAAGGATGCAGGCCCAGTTCCTCGGCCAGGTCGCCTTGCACCAGCGGACGCATCGCCAGTTCGCCGTGGCTGAAAAAACCGCGCTGGCGCTGGACGATCATGCGCGCCACGCGCAGGATGGTGTCCAGGCGCTGCTGGATGTTGCGCACGAACCAGCGCGCCTCTTGCAGCCGTTGCGCCAGCGCCTGATGGCCCGCGCTGCCCCGCGTGTCGCGGCTGCCGCGCAGGGCGCGGGCGTACAGCTCCTGCACGCGCAGACGCGGCGCCACATCCGGGTTGAGTTGCACGCTCAGGCGCTGGCCCGCGCCCGCGCCGCTGGCGCTGACGATCACGTCCGGCACGATGACGTTGTGCGCTACCTCGGCAAACGCGCGGCCAGGCTTGGGGTCGAGCCGGGCAATCAACGCCATCGCCGCCCGCGCCTGGCTTTCGGCGCATAGCAGCGTTTGCGCGATGCGCTTGGCGTCGCGCCGGGCCAGCCATTCCAAGGCATCGTTGTGCTCGCAAATCAATAGCGCGGTACGCAGCGCGGCGGCTTGTTCCGGGTCAGGCGATTCATAAAGCTGGCGCTTGATCTGCAAGGCCAGACATTCGGCTGGGCCGCGCCCGCCCACCCCGGCAGGTTCCAGCGATTGCAGCAGCCGCAGCGCCAGCGTGAAGCGGTGCATCAGCAGTTGTATTTGCTCTTCGTTATCGTCATCTTCGATGAAGCGGGCCGCCAGTTGCGCCAGCGACTCTTCCAGATAGCCGTTGTCGCCCAAGTTGCCGATCAGGTAGCGCAGCGTGGCGGCCTCCTCCGGCTCCAGGCGCAGCGTGCGCGCTTGCGCGTTCAGGTGCTCGGCCAGCGACGCCTGCGGTGCGGCGCGCTCGCCCGCGTCCAGCATGTCGTCATCATCCCCGGCGCGGGCGCTGGCACTGGCGCAGGCGGGCGCGTCGCCGCCCCATTCGGCGTCGTCGGGCGGCGGCGCATCGACACTGCCGTCGCCTTCCCAGCCTGCACCGGCTTCGGCCCAATCGGCAGATTCAGCGCCATCGGCGTCCGGCTCGCTGGCTTGGGCTTGCAGGCGCTCATCCATCCGGTCGCCCGCGCTGACCGGCGCATCGGCGCGGGCCAGGCCGAATTCCTCGCGCGGCGCGGGCGCGTCGTCGCGCTCCAGAAACGGGTTGTCGCCGAGCATCTGCTCGACTTCGCCGGCCAGTTCCAGCGTCGTCAATTGCAGCAGCCGGATGGATTGCTGTAACTGCGGCGTGAGCGTCAAGTGCTGCGCGACGCGCAGCGACAAGCCAGGCGTCATAGCCGGAAGTGTTCGCCCAGATAGACCCGCCGCACTTCGGGGTTATCGACGATGGCCGCGGGCGTGCCTGCCGCCAGCACGCGCCCGTTGCTGATGATGACCGCGTGATCGCAAATGCCCAGCATCTCGCGCACGTTGTGGTCGGTAATCAGCACGCCGATGCCGCGCTTTTTGAGAAACGCGATGATGCGCTGAATCTCGATCACCGCGATGGGGTCGATGCCCGCGAACGGCTCGTCGAGCAAAATAAAGCGCGGCTGCGTTGCCAGCGCGCGGGCGATTTCGACGCGCCGCCGCTCGCCGCCCGAAAGCGCGGGCGCGGGCGAATCGCGCAAATCGGCCACGTGCAACTGTGTCAGCAGATCGGTCAGCCGCTGCTCGATCTCGCCCTTGGGCAGCGGATTGCCCGCCGCATCGCGTTGCAACTCCAGCACCGCGCGCACGTTTTCGGCCACCGTCAGCTTGCGGAAGATCGAAGCCTCCTGCGGCAGATACGACAGCCCCAGCCGCGAGCGGCGATGAATCGGCAAATGCGCCACCGGCTGGCCGTCGATCAGGATTTGCCCGGCGTCGGCGCGCACCAGGCCGAGGATCATGTAGAAGCTGGTGGTCTTGCCCGCCCCGTTGGGGCCGAGCAGCCCCACCACCTCGCCGCTGCCCACGGTCAGCGACACATCCTGCACCACCGTGCGGCTGCCGTAACGCTTGCGCAGATTGCGCACGTCCAGCCGGCTGGCCGGATAGCCGGGCGCGGAACCGGCGGGCGCTTGCGCAGGCATGGGCGTGGACGTTGCCGTGGACGGCGCTTGCGCCGCATCGGCCATCACGGCATCGGCGGTCGAGGTCACCGCTGGCCCCCGCCCGTTGGCGGCAGCGCGCCTGCGGCCCGCAGCGGCACGGCGGCGGAACTGGACTGGGCGGGCTTGGCGTTTGGCGAAGCCTTGGCCGCGCCGCTGGCCGCGCTCTGCGGCACCATGATGGCGTGCACCCGCCCAGGCTTGCCGCCCGCAGCGGACGCCGGCGCGGAATCGGCGGTATAGACCTCGGTCTGGCCGTTATAGACAATCAGGTTGCCCCTGACGCTATCGGCCAGCGCCGTGTCCGCCAGCCGCCGCATTTCCGCGTTGCCGATCAAATGCACCGTGTCGGCCTTGCCGTCGTATTCCATGCGGTCGGCCTCGCCCTCGATAAACTCGTTGGCCCCGTCGCGCTTCTGGCGGAAAAACGCCCGCTCGCCCGCTGCCGGCGTCATCACGCCCGACTGGTTGCCCGCCGCGTCCTGCTGCACCACCAGCTTGTCGCCGCGCATCACGATGGTGCCTTTGGTCACCGCCACATGCCCGGTAAAAGTGGCCGTCTGCGGCTGACCGTTGCGCGCGTCCTCGTAGCGCATGGCATCCGCTTCGATGTGCATCGGCTGATCGCGGTCGGCCTTCTCGGCCCAGGCCGCGCCCGCGCCCCAAACCGCCAGCGCCGCCAGCAAACATCCCCCCACTGGCCGAATGCGCCAGCGCGCGGCTGGAGCCTCCAGCATTGAAAAAATCTTGTTAGGCACGTTTTTCGCTTTACCTCTTGTAACGTGCCGCATTGTAGGTGGCGGGTGCTCTATCCATAGTCCGCCGGAACCGGTTTCGGCGGACAAACAGGACTGGGCAACCGTCAACAGCCTTTTTACGCCCCGGCCTTGACCTTTTGCCGCCAGTCGTGCAGCAGGTATTCGGTGTAGCCGTTGGGTTGTTCCACGCCTTTGAAGATCAGGTCGCTGGCGGCCTGGAAGGCGGCGCTGGCGGCCAAGCGCCCGGCCATGTCGCGGTAGGCCGGGTCGCCCGCGTTTTGCTGATCGACCAGCGCGGCCATGCGCTCTAGGGTGGCTTGCACCTGCGCGCGCGTGACCACGCCGTGCAACAGCCAGTTGGCGATGTGCTGGCTGCTGATGCGCAGCGTGGCGCGGTCTTCCATCAGGCCGATGTCGTGGATGTCGGGCACCTTGGAGCAGCCCACGCCCTGATCGACCCAGCGCACCACGTAGCCCAGAATGCCTTGCGCGTTGTTGTCGATTTCCTGCTGGCGCTCCTGCGCCGTCCATTTGGCCTCGGTCACGACCGGAATGGCCAGCAGGCCCGCAAGCAGCGCGTCGCGCTCGGCGGCCAGGTTCAGGCCGCGCTCCATCTCGCGCTGCACCTGGGCAACGTTGACCTGGTGGTAGTGCATGGTGTGAATCACCGCGCCGGTCGGGTTGGGCACCCAGGCGGTGTTGGCGCCGGCCTTGGGGTGGCCGATTTTCTGTTGGAACATGTCGGCCATCAGATCGGGCGCGGCCCACATGCCTTTGCCGATTTGCGCCTTGCCGCGCAGGCCGCAGGCCAGCCCGGCCAGCACGTTGTTGCGCTCATACGCCTGGATCCAGGCGCTGGCCTTCATGTCGTTCTTGCGGAACACCGGCCCGGCGCGCATGCAACTGTGCATTTCGTCGCCGGTGCGGTCCAGGAAGCCGGTGTTGATGAAGGCCATGCGCGAGCGCGCCTCGCTGATGCAGGCCGCCAGGTTGAGGCTGGTGCGGCGCTCCTCGTCCATGATGCCCAGCTTGACGGTGTGCTCGGCAATGCCCAGCAGCTTTTCGACGCGGCCAAACAGCTCGTTGGCGAAAGCCGCTTCCGCCGGGCCGTGCATCTTGGGCTTGACGATGTAGATCGAGCCGGTGCGCGAGTTGCGGATGCCGTTTTG
>JAIRVJ010000033.1 GCA_031253955.1 Burkholderiaceae bacterium
CGCCTTTGCGTCCTGGCAGGTGAGGTTCCAGCAATTTCCAGGTACGCTCGTCAATATCGTGGCGGCGGTGTGCTGGCAGTGGCTTCGATAGATTGGTTGGCAATGAACTCATGTCCAGATCATCGTCTGAATTGACTGATTGGTCAATCTCGTGACGATAGTATCTAGCTATAAGCTATTAAAACAATAATTTTCCTCGCACACAAAGAAAGCGGGAATGACGCAGGAAACCTTGTGGGTGAGGAGATTTTTTTGCGCGCTGGCTTTTCCTGCTCCCGTTTGCGGGAGAAGGAAAAAAATGCCCCTATCCGTGATAATCGCGCTCCCGTTTCGTCGCAAGGAACTTGCCCATGTACGCGCAAAAAGCCGATGTCCCTGCCCGCAAGCCGGTGACTGTGCCGCTGCTGCGGGCCATGAAGGCCCAGGGGCGGCGCATTGTCATGCTTACCGCTTATGACGCGGCCTTTGCCGCGCAACTGGAGCTGGCTGGCGTCGATGTGGCGCTGGTGGGCGATTCGCTGGGCAACGTGGTGCAGGGGCACGCCAGCACGCTGCCGGTGACGCTCGATCACATGGTCTATCACACCGCGCTGGTGGCGCGCGGCCTGTCGGCGACGCTGTTGGTGGCCGATATGCCCTTCATGGCCGACCGCGATGTGCCGCACGCGCTGCAAGCGGGCGCGCGGCTGGTGGGTGAAGGCGGGGCGGCGATGGTCAAGATCGAGGGCGCGGCGGCGCACGTGTTGGACGCGATTGCCGCGCTGGCGGCGCGCGATATTCCGGTGTGCGCGCATCTGGGCCTGACGCCCCAGTCGATGCACCGGATGGGGGGGTTTCGCATTCAGGGGCGCGAGCCGCAAGCCGCCGAGCGCCTGCTGGAGCAAGCCAAGGCGGTGCAAGCGGCGGGCGCTGATCTGCTGGTGCTGGAAGGCATTCCCGCTGCGCTTGCCGGGCGCATGACCCGCAGCATTGCCATTCCCACCATCGGCATCGGCGCGGGGCCCGATTGCGACGGGCAGGTGCTGGTCATCTACGACGTGCTGGGCATCACGCCCGGCAAGCGCCCCAAGTTCAGCAAGGATTTTCTGCAAGAGCGCGGCTCCGTGGCCGCCGCCCTTGCCGCCTATGCCGCCGACGTGCGCAGCGGGGCTTTTCCCGCGCCGGAACACTGTTTCGATTAACCCATGCAAACCCTGCACAACGCCGCCGCGCTGCGCGCCGCCGTGAGCGGCTGGCGCGCAGCGGGCCAGACGGTAGCCCTGGTGCCGACCATGGGCAATCTGCACGCGGGCCATTACGCCCTGGTGGAACTGGCGCGCGCCCGTGGCGCCGGGCGAGTGGTGGTGAGCTTGTTCGTCAACCCCACCCAATTCGGTCCCGGCGAGGATTTCGAGCGCTACCCGCGCACGCTGGCGCAAGACCAGGCCGGTCTGGCCGGGCACGGCTGCGATGCGCTGTTTGCGCCGGATGTGGCGGCCATGTACCCGTTCGGCCCGCAGCGCAGCGTCAGCATTCACGTGCCGCACCTTACCGGCGTGCTGGAAGGCGCGCACCGCCCCGGCCATTTCGACGGCGTGGCGACCGTGGTTTGCAAGCTGCTCAATCTGGCGCAGCCCGATCTGGCCGTGTTCGGCCAAAAAGATTTCCAGCAACTGCTGGTGGTGCAACGCATGGTGCGCGATCTGGCGCTGCCGGTGCGGATCGTGGCTGCGCCCACCGTGCGCGCCGATGATGGGCTGGCCCTCAGCTCGCGCAACCAGTACCTGTCGCCGCAAGAGAGGGCGCTGGCCCCGCGCATCCACGCCACGCTGCGGCAGATGCGCGAGCAACTCGCCCAAGGGCAGCCCCGCGCGACGGTGGAGCAAGCGGCGGCGGCGGAATTGGCCAGCGCCGGTTTTGCGCCGGACTATGTGGCGATCCGCCGCGCCGACGATTTGACCGAGCCTGCCGAAGGGCAACGCGCAGGGCTGGTGGCCCTGATCGCCGCCCGGCTGGGGGCAACCCGGCTGATCGACAACATGCTGCTGGATTGAAAGCGTGGCGCAAAGCCTGCATAATCCCGGCGCGCCACGCAGCCCCCCAAGGAAACGACCCATGAATCTGAACATGCTCAAGGCCAAAATCCACCGCGCCACGGTGACGCAGACCGAGCTTCATTACGAAGGCTCCATCGCCATCGACGGCCTGCTGCTGGATGCCAGCGGCATCCGCGAATACGAGCAGATCCATGCCTGGAACATCGACAATGGCCAGCGTTTCATCACCTACGCGCTGCGCGCGGAAGAAGGTTCGGGCATCATCTCCATCAACGGCAGCGCCGCGCGCCGCGCCAAGCCGGGCGACCTCATCATCATCGCCGCCTTCGCCCAGCTATCGGAAGCCGAACTGGCGCACTTTCAGCCCACCCTGGTCTACGTGGACGCGGCCAACCGCATGACGCATACCAACCGCTCGATTCCAAAACAGCGGGCAGCAAGTTAGGCGTTAAGCGTTGAGCGTGCTAGACCTTACTTGAGCAGCATTTTGGGCGAACCGTCGCCGGGGCGCATAAGAAGTAAGGTCAGGTTCAGGTTTCCTCAAACGGCGTCAGCAGGCTTTCAACTTCCGAGTTGCGCAGGAAACGAGAGAAAACCTCGGCGCCATCTGCCAATCCATCTATCGCCAAGTCGTCTATTACTTGAAAGACACACTCAACCTTGAAGAACTCCCAGGTAACTTCCGATCCATCCGTGGCCGTATAGGTGGTTCCTCCGGTTCGCCCTATTTTGTTGGCCTTCTCCAGCGCCTCTTCCGGCGAGTAGGCGCGAATCAGGATCACCGATTCTTCCCACAGATTTTCAGGAAGATAGGCTCCATTCCTGAGCGAACGGAAAAGCAACGCGGCAGAGTAAAAAATATCTTTGGTTCCCATGGATCAGGGCACAAATGGTTGCCGCCCCTCAACTCCCCCCCACCTTCATCCCCTCGATAAGCACCGAGCCGGTGGTTTTGGCGCCGTAGGTGTAGGCGTCGGCGCCGATGGCGCGGATGGCGGCGAACATGGGGCGCAGGTTGCCGGCGATGGTGATTTCCTGCACCGGATAGGCAATTTGCCCGCCTTCCACCCAGAAACCGCAGGCGCCGCGCGAGTAGTCGCCAGTGACCAGGTTCACGCCCTGCCCCATCAGATCGGTCACGAACAGGCCCGTGCCCAGCTTGCGCAGCATGGCGGGCAGATCGTCGCCGGAGCTGGTCAGGCGCGAGGTCAGGTTCAGGTTGTGCGAGCCGCCCGCGTTGCCGGTCACGGGCAGGCCGAGTTTGCGCGCCGAATAGGTGGAGAGAAAGTAGCCCTGCACGCGGCCGGCGCGCACCACGTCGCGCGCGGCCACGCGCACGCCTTCGTTGTCGAACGGCGCGGAGCCTTTGCCGCCACGGATGAAAGGGTCTTCGCGCAGGTCGATGTGTTCCGGGAAAATTTGCTGGCCCAGCGAATCAATAAGAAAACTGCTCTGGCGATACAGCGCGCCGCCGCTCACAGCTTGCACAAAACTGCCGAGCAGCCCCGCCGCCAAGGGCGATTCAAAAAGCACCGGGCATTCGGTGGTGGCGATCTTGCGCGCGCCCAGGCGGCTCAACGCCCGCTCGGCGGCGTAGCGGCCCACGGCTTCGGGCGCGGCCAGCTCGCGCGGGTTGCGCATGGAGCTGAACCAGGCGTCGCGCTGCATATGCTCGCCCTTGCCGGCGATGGGGGCCACGCTCAGGGTGTGGCGCGAGCTGGCATAGCCGCCGCGAAAGCCGTGCGTGTGCGCGGCAAAAAAGTGGCCCTGCTGGGCGGAAACGCCCGCGCCTTCGCTGTTGGCGATGCGCCGGTCGGTGGCAAAAGCGGCGCGCTCGCACGCCAGCGCAATCTTCAGCGCCTCGTCGGCGGTAATCGGCCAGGGGTGGAACAAATCGAGTTCCTGGTGCTGGCGCGCGATGTCGGCCTCATCGGGCAGGCCGGCGGCGGGGTCTTCGGCGGTAAAACGTGCGATGTCGTAAGCGGCCTGCACGGTCTGCTCCAGCGATGCGCGGGAGAAGTCCGACGTGCTGGCATTGCCGCGCCGCTGGCCGATGTACACCGTCACGCCCAGCGATTTGTCATGGTTGTGCTCGATGTTTTCCAGCGCGCCCATGCGCACGCCCACGGAAAGGCCCGCGCTTTCGGAAACCTCCGCGCCCGCATCGGTGGCGCCCAGGCGCAGGGCGTGGGCGATGGCGGCGTCGGCCAATTCCTCGAAAAAAGCGCGGGAATGATGGAAGCCGCTGGCGGCTGCGGGTGAATCGGGGTGCTGGTTCATGGTGCGGGCTATCATATTTCAAGGTTTCGATTTTGTTCCCTCTCTCCCTTGAGGGAGAGGGAGAAAACCGTGTGAACATCAACCACTTGCTCTAAACACCCTGCGCCCCATGCCCCGCAAACCCGCCAAAGGCTATTTCGTGCGCGGCCAGTTCGTGGCCGAAGGCAGTCCGCTGGACGAACAGATCAAGCGCGAGCGCCAAGATTCAGGCCCTAGTAAAACCGCGCTGAAAGCGCAAAGCGCCGATCTGCAAGCTTTGGGCGAGCAGTTGCTGGCGCTGCGCCCCGGTCTGCGCGAGCGGCTGGCGCTGCCCGCGCGCTTGCAGGATGCGCTGGCCGAGTTGGCGCGCATCCACAGCTTCGAGGGCCGGCGCCGGCAAAGCCAGTTCGTCGGCAAGCTGATGCGGCAGTTGGACGAGCCGGCCATCGCCGCCATCCGCGCCGCGCTCGATGAGCAGCAGCGCGGCAGCGCCGCTGAGACACTGCTGCTGCACACCGCCGAAGCATGGCGCGAACGCCTGCTGGCCAGCGATGAGGCCATGACGGACTGGCTGGCCGAGTTCCCCCAAACCCAGGCGCAGCCCTTGCGCGCGCTGGTGCGCCAGGCGCGCAAGGATGCGCCCGCCGCCGCCTCCGCAGGCCCCGCGCCGCGCCAGGGCCGCGCCTACCGGGAACTGTTCCAGTGGCTGCGCGCGGAACTGGCGCGGGGAGAAAATCCTTGAGCGTTTGTGCGAGGGCGAAAAATTTTTCGCCCTCGCGCCGCATATTTCACAAGTGCAATCGCCTGATTAGCCACCTACCTCAGACAGAAGTGAAAAAGGCTGCATGTGTTTTGAAGTGTTTGCTATTCTTTTTGCGCCGCTTGCCCCCA
>JAIRVJ010000138.1 GCA_031253955.1 Burkholderiaceae bacterium
CTGCTCGCGCAGCCGCTGGCCCAGCGGCAAGCCTTGGCGCGCCAGATGCGCGCACAAAGCCAGGCCCACCAAGCCGCGCAAACCGGCTATGCCGACGCGGACCCCGCCGCCGTCCTGAACTGGCTGGACGCGGCCCGCGCCGCCACGCTCATCCACGGCCATACCCATCGGCCCGGCGACCATGCGCTGGGCGCTGACGCGCTGGGGATCACGCGCTGGCGGCGCGTGCTGTCCGACTGGCGCGTCACGGCCACCGAACGCCGCGCCCAAATCCTGCGCCTGCACGCCGATGGTCGCACCGAACGCCTGCCGCCGGAAGCTGCATAGCCTGTCGTGCAACCCATCAAGCAGCAGACCGGGCGCTAGCGGCGCAGCTTGGGTTTTGCAAGGGCGGCATCGGTTCGTGGTGATGCGCAAGGGCCGTGGCATCATCGACATAACTTCCGAATCTTTTCGACTTTCTCCCCATGCAAGTTTCCAGACGGCGGCTGCTGGCGGCGTTGGGCGGCGTTGGGCGGCGTGGCCACCGCGTCGCCAATGGCCGCTGCGCTGGCCCAGCCGCCAGCCCGAATCCAGACCACTTGGCCAACCCGTCCGGTGCGGATCGTGGCCGGTTTTACCGGTGGTTCTTCGCCCGATCTGGTGGCGCGCACCCTGGCCGAGCCGCTGGCGCAGGCGTGGGGGCAGCCGGTGATCGTGGAAAACCGGCCCGGCGCTTCGGGCAACATTGCTACCGATTACATAGCGCGAGCGACCGATGGGTACACGCTGGGTATCGTCATCAACGGCAATCTGACCTCGGCCCGGATGCTCTACCCCAAGCTGCCGTATGACCCGGCCAAGGATTTCGCCTACCTCTCGCTGCTGGTCACCGCGCCGCTGGCGCTGGTCACGCAAACGGAGCGGCCTGCGGGCGCGGCTTTTCTGGCGGCGGCGCGCCAAGCCGGTGCGGTCTGGAATTACGGTTCGGTCGGCGTCGGCTCCATCGGGCACTTGGGCATGGAACTGCTCAAAAGCAAGGCGCCGGGAATAGCCGCCGTCCATATCCCCTTTCAGGGCAATCCCCAGGTGGTGACGGCGCTGTTGGCGGGCCAGATCCAGATGGCGCTGCTGCCGCCCGCTATTGCCGCGCCGCAGCTCAAGGCGGGCAAGCTCCAGGCCATCGGCTTGACCAGTCCGGGCCGCAGCGCGCTGTTACCCGGCGTGCCGCCGCTGGCCGATGCCGGTGTGCGCGATTTCGACCTTCAGGTGTGGAACGCGCTGCTCGGCCCGGCGCGCCTGCCCGCCGCCGCCCGGCAGCGCATCGGCGCGGTGCTTGCGCCGTTGCTGCAAGCGCCGCAAGTGCGCCAGCGTTTGTTCGATCAAGGCTGGCAAGCCTTTGGTTCCTCGCCCGAAGGCATGGCCGAGCGCGTGCGGCAAGAAACTGCCGCGCTGCAACGCATCATCACCGCGCAGGGCATCCATCTGGAATAAGCCAGCGCCACAATCGGCACACCATGAATCCCGAACCCGCATCCAACACCCAACTGGTGGCCCAACTGGTCGGCCTGCTGCAACTGCAAGACCTCGGCGGCGACCGCTTTCTCGGCCAAAGCGAAAACACCGGCAACTCTTCGGTCTTTGGCGGCCAGGTGCTCGGCCAGGCGCTGGCGGCGGCCAAC
This sequence comes from Burkholderiaceae bacterium, assembly GCA_031253955.1. Lineage (GTDB taxonomy): Bacteria > Pseudomonadota > Gammaproteobacteria > Burkholderiales > Burkholderiaceae_C > Ottowia. The sequence continues at coordinate 1,662 of JAIRVJ010000138.1, forward strand.
CGCACCGTCGATGCAAGCCGCGCCGTGCATTCGATGCATGCCTACTTTTTGCTGCCCGGCGAATTCACGCCCATCGAATACGCCGTCGAGCGTGTGCGCGATGGCCGCAGCTTTACCACCCGCCACGTCGTCGCGCGCCAGCGCGGGCGCACCATCTTCGAGCTATCGGCCTCGTTCCAGAACCGCGACGCGGGCATCGAACACCAAGCGCCCATGCCCGACGTGCCGCCGCCCGACGCGCTGCAAAACGAAATCGAACACCGCAAGCTGGCCCTGGACCGCCTGCCCGAACGCTGGCGCGTCAAGGCGCTGCAACCGCGCGGGCTGGAGGTGCGCCCGGTCGATCCGCTCGACCCCATCGCGCCCCCCGTGCGTCCGGCCCACATGCAAATGTGGCTGCGCATCGCCGCGCCGCTGCCCGACGACCTCTCCATCCACCGCGAACTGCTGGCCTACGCCTCTGACCACGGGCTGCTCGGCGTCGGCCTGCGCCCGCACGGGCTGACCTTTTTCTCCGGCCAGACGCGCATGGCCAGCCTGGATCACGCCATGTGGTTCCACCGCGACTTCCGCTTCGACGACTGGCTGCTCTACAGCATGGACTCGCCCAACGCCAGCGGCGCGCGCGCCCTCTGTCGCGGCAGCTTCTACACCCGCAGCGGCGTACTGGTCGCCTCCACCGCCCAGGAAGGCATGGTGCGCATGCGGGAGCAGGGCTAAACCCATTCGACGCGGACAAGGACACCGGCACAGTCACTACGCCGCCCCATTCCGCGCCGCCCTCACTGCCGCCCAGCAGCGCAACTTATGCTTGTCCGGTTCAGAGCAACCTACGGTATCCGCAGCGTTGCCGATCAAGTCCAGGGCATAGTCCGCCCGCTCCTGTAGCAAGCCAAGGATGGTGTGAAGAATGGAGCCATTGCCTTGGTAGGCATCGGGGGTTTCCAGCCAGCGCATGGACACATAAGCGATAGCGCCGATATTGCCCAGCCCTTCGCGGGCCTGCCTGTCGATGTTGCGGATGGCGCTTTGCAGCAGACGTATGTCCGTGCTGGGTGTTTGAGGTTTGAGCGCAGCCGCGCCCGATGGGGTGGTGTCAG
>JAIRVJ010000016.1 GCA_031253955.1 Burkholderiaceae bacterium
GCGATGGTCAAAACGCGCCAGATATTGCTGGAAAACTTCGATGAAGAAGTGCAAGACAAACTACGCATTCGCGCCGAAGACAGCCGCAACGCCCGTAGTCGGTTTGAGCGGATGCTGATAGATTTGACCCGCGCAGAATTGAGTGACTGCGCCGCATTCGACGACGATGGCTGCTTCACACTCCTGCGTCTGCCCGATGCCAACCTCAACGACGTCAAACTTGGCCGCTACGAACTGCCGCGCCGTTCCGGCGACGCGCACCTATACCGGATCAACCATCCGCTGGCGCTGTGGATCACCGGGTGCGCCAAGACCCGGATACTCGGTGAAGCTAAACTGGTGTTCGACTATGACGCGCGTGGCATGAAAATCAGCACGCTCGAACCGTATCGCGGCAAAACCGGGTGGCTCACGGCAAAGCTGATTTCAGTCGAGGCGTTCGACAGCAAGGAAGAGTATCTGCTGATAGCCGCCAGTACGGCGGATGGTCAATTGCTGGAAGAGGACGACCCGGAAAAGTTGTTGCGCCTACCCGCGCATACGCTCCCCTCTCCTGCTTGCGGGGGAGAGAGCAGTCTGCCTGAAACGTTAGCAGCCGATGTAGAAACCCGCAAGGCCGCGTTGTTACGTGAGATCAACCAGCGCAACCTTGGCTACTTCGAGCAGGAAGTCCAGAAGCTCGACGCCTGGGCGGATGATCTGAAGCTCGGGCTGGAGCAGGAAATCAAGGAGGTCGACCGCGAGATCAAGGAAGTGCGTCGCGCGGCGGCAATCTCGCCCACGCTGGAAGAGAAGCTATCATGGCAGAAGGCGCAGCGCGAACTGGAAGGCAAACGCAGCAAGTTACGGCGCGAGTTGTTTGCGCGGCAGGATGAAATCGAGGCGCAGCGTAATGACCTCATCAGTGCGTTGGAAATGCGGCTTCAGCAGCAAGTGGAAGAGCGAGAATTGTTTACTATCGAATGGGAGTTGGCATGAAAAACCGCACCGCCACCGTCAAGGTGCAAATCCGCTCGCAGTATTCAAACAAGTAGTTAAGGTATACCACTTTTGAGCAGATGCTGTTTATAGTTCGATGGAGTTTGAAATGAACAAAACCAAGGCCGTATTGCAAGATCCTAATCGCCAAGTAAGATACCTACAGCAATGCCTGTTCAGCGACAAAAAGCCCCTTGGGTTTTTTCTTGGGGCCGGATGTCCAATGGCTATACAGACGGATAGCAAAGAAAGGCAACCACTGATTCCTGATATTGACGGAATTACTAAAATTGTCTGTGACAATTTGGCGAATAATGATGAATGCTTCTCTCCGATCACTACCGTGCTGGAACACTTTACAATCGACGGACGAAGTGATCCGACCATCGAAGATATACTCACCCACATCCGTGCGCTTCGAGTTGTCGCGGGCAAAGGCGATGTGCGTGGGTTATCTGCACATAAACTTGACCTATTAGACAAACACGTGTGTAGTCTGATCCACCAGATTGCCGATAAGCCGCTTCCTAATGCTGAGACACCATACCACTGGCTCTCCACATGGGTCGATGCCGTACGCCGTGAGAATCCTATCGAAGTATTCACAACCAACTATGACCTGCTAATGGAACAGGCCTTCGAGGATTGTTGCGTACCATATTTTGATGGCTTTGCGGGAGTTCGTAAGCCTTTCTTTGATCTTCGAGCAATGGAAGAGGATATGCTTCCACCCCGATGGGCAAGACTATGGAAGTTACATGGGTCTATCAACTGGTATCAAGTCACCAACAAGGGCGTGTTTCGTGGAACGACTTCAAACGATGGTGATTTGAAACGAGTGATATATCCGTCACACCTGAAATATCAGGAAAGCAGACGGATGCCGTATCTCGCCATGATTGATCGGCTACGCGCGTTCTTGAAGAAGCCCACAGCAACGTTGATTCTCTGTGGCTATTCCTTCCGCGATGAGCATATCAACGAAGTTATCATTCAGGGACTGCAATGCACACAAACCGCCGTTGCCTTTGCACTAATGTTCGACGAAGTCTCCAAATGCTCACAGGCTATATCACTGGCCTCTAATTGTCATAATTTGAATATTCTCGCACGTGATGGCGGAGTAATCGGGGGACAAGACGCTGTATGGCCGGAGAAGGACGCCGAGTCAGTGTCGTCTGATGCAGGGCGGTGGGTAACTTGGACGCCTATAAGCCAAGCGAAAGACATGGATAAGCGCAGGGCAGAGTTCGTACTCGGGGACTTTGCCATTTTTGGGCAGTTTCTTAAGGAGTTGAGTGGCACTGTCCGACAACCGATGGGGGGCGATTAATGGCAAGTAGTCCAACCTATCTGGGAACCGTACAGGACGTCCAGGGAGCGACCATCAGCATCGCTCTCGACAGGGACACGGTATCTGGATTAGCTTTCATCGATGGACATGGCTACCGCATTGGACAGATTGGCAGCTTCGTTCGTATTGGAATTGGATTTGTCGATCTCTTTGGAATCGTGTCGCAAGTCGGAGCTGGAGCTGTTCCTGAAGCTTTAGCCAATGTTGAACCATACGGTTATCGTTGGCTGAAAGTTCAGCTCGTTGGCGAGGGGCGACGATCAGGTGAATTCAATCGTGGAATATCGCAATATCCGACTATAGGAGATGAAGCACACCTTGTAGCTGAGCAGGATTTGATCCGCATTTATGGCAGACCAGACGCGCCAAATTTCGTTCGAATAGGTAACATCGCAAGCGCAGAGTCTATTCCAGCATTAGTAGATATTGACCGGCTTATCACACGTCACAGTGCTGTCGTAGGCACTACTGGCGCGGGAAAATCTACCACTGTTGCCAATCTTCTGGCCTCACTCTCTGATCCCGTCCGATACCCATCATCACGCATCATCGTTCTCGACATCCACGGCGAGTACCACGCCGCGTTGAGTGATCGAGCCACAATCTTCAGGGTTAATGCTGATGAAACACGGGGTGAACAACCGCTCTTTATTCCCTACTGGGCACTCAGTCTTGATGAGCTTCTTCGTATTACGCCGTTTCGTGGGATAAATGATACCGATCGCGCTGCTCTAGTCGAAAAAATCAAGCAGTTGAAACTTGCCTCCATTGGTATACAGGCACGCAACGGGGTTACTGCTGACACAATGACAGTAGATACGCCGATTCCGTTTAGCATTCATCGTCTCTGGTATGAACTACACCGTTTCGTCTGTTCTACACACACCGCTCAAAGCGCTAATCAAAACGAAGCAACAGAGGCCATCGAGTCCGATCCAGATGGACAACTGATAGTCGGTAATATCATGGATGTGATTCCACCACGATACCAGCCTATCACCTCTGGTGGCCCTAATCGTGTCTACCTCAGCGGCGCTCCGCTGAACATTCGCCGCCAGATAATGGCTACAGAATTGCTCCTACGTGATACACGATACGACTTCATGTTTCGCCCTGGTCCTTGGTGCCCAAACGTGACTCTACAGAACCTTGATGCTCAACCTGCTCAGGATCTCGACGCACTGATCAAATCTTGGGTTGGCGGAGAAAAACCCATAACCATTCTTGATCTGTCCGGAGTGCCCGTATCCATTTTGATGGATCTAGTCGGTGTGCTGATTCGCCTTCTCTTCGACGCACTTTTTTGGGCACGCTACATCTCCGAAGGCGGTCGCACACGGCCTTTATTATTTGTTTTGGAGGAAGCACACGCCTATCTCAATGCAGGGAACGATAGTGCGGCTTCCGTTGCAGCGCGGAGGATTGTTAAGGAAGGCCGGAAGTACGGACTTGGCGCAATGATTATAAGCCAACGACCAGCCGAAATTGACCCAACCATTCTTTCTCAATGTGGCACGATATTTGCTGTGCGTCTAGCCAATGCTACTGACCGTTCTCATGTGACCAGCACGGCAAGTGACAATCTTGAGGGATTATTCAACATGCTGCCTACCCTGCGCACTGGTGAGGCTATCATCGTTGGTGAAGCGGTACATCTGCCCCTACGTGCCTTGATTGACGCGCCAGCGAAGAATCGCCGCCCAGACAGCCACGATCCGAAGATTTACGACCCGGATGCCGTCGGCGGTTGGAACCGCCAGAAGCAACCTGAAAATTACGCTCGCGTTCTTGAGAATTGGCGGAGCGAAAATCCACGCTGTAAAAGTAATTTTGGAGACAACTCATGATCAGAATACCGGTAATCTCATCGAATGTTGCGTCTGTTGGATACGATGCGAGCACATTGACTCTCGAAGTCGAGTTCAAGAATGGCTCCGTCTATCATTATTTTGATGTGCCGGATGCGGTGTATCGAGAATTAATACAGGCAAGTTCCGTAGGTAAATATTTGCACGCTAATATTAGAAGCAGCTATCGATACGCAAAAATTTGAAAACTATGATTGCTCGGAAGCCCAAGCTCGAACTAACCTGGATCGGCAAGGAAAAACGTCCCAAGCTGGAGGCGCGTATTTTGCTGGAGGATTCAGAGAAGTCCTATCACTCCAAGCACCGCGTCACGGACAAAAACATTTTCGACAACCGTCTTATTTTCGGTGACAATCTGCTGGCGTTGAAGGCGCTGGAGCAGGAGTTTGCGGGCAAGGTGAAGTGTGTATTCATCGACCCGCCGTACAACACTGGATCAGCTTTTGCGCAGTATGAAGATGGATTGGAACATTCGATATGGTTGGGTCTTATACGCGAGCGCCTAGTTCTTCTTCGGAACCTATTGAGTAGTGAAGGAAGCTGCTGGATTCAACTTGACGACAACGAGGCTCATTACTGCAAGGTGCTAGCAGACGAAGTTTTTGGCCGAGAAAATTTCATTGCCAACGTTATCTGGAATAAATCCTACGCGGTACGAAGCAACGCTCAGTTCTTTTCTTCGGCTCATGAACACATTTTTGTATATGCAAAAGATAAAGCCCGCCTGCAAATAAATCAATTTAATCGCTCAGAAAAACAAGATGGGCGATATAGCAACCCTGATAACGACCCGAGAGGAGATTGGCAATCTGTTACCATGACTATCAGCCTTGTTGGAGGAGCGCGTGGCAGACAGTATGCGAAAACAGGGGTTTCTGAGAATATCTTTGAGGTTACTTCTCCAAGTGGCAAAGTGTTCTTGCCACCTCCTAATCGGTGTTGGAGCCGTAACCTGAGCGGGTTTAAGAAACTTGATGTAGAAGGGCGAATCTATTGGGGTCCATCAGGAGAAAACACCCCAAGGCTTAAAATGTACCTAAGCGAAGCGGCGGAAGGAATTATCCCAACAACGCTATGGGCAGATGGCGCAGAGTTTGGACACAATCAAGACGGTATTAGAGAATTAAGAGCTTTGGAGGTTGGTGACTTTCCGACTCCCAAGCCTGAGAAGCTAATTTCTAAGGTTGTTTCTCTAGCCACCAACCCCAACGACCTCGTATTGGATTCCTTCGCCGGTTCCGGCACCACCGGCGCGGTCGCGCACAAAATGGGTCGGCGCTGGATCATGGTGGAGCTGGGTGAACATTGTCATACACACATCATTTCGCGTCTAAAGAAAGTCATTGACGGTGAAGATCAAGGCGGAATCAGCAAGGCTGTCGACTGGCAGGGCGGTGGCGGATTTCGTTACTACCGGCTCGCGCCGACGCTCATCGTTAACGACCGCTGGGGCAATCCGGTCATTAACCCCGAATACAACGCCGCGCAACTGGCCGAGGCGCTGGCGAAGCTGGAAGGCTTCATCTATGCGCCATCGGAAACCTGCTGGTGGCAGCACGGGCATTCGAGCGAGCGCGATTTTCTGTTCGTGACCACGCAAAACCTCTCCGCCGAGCAGTTGCAAGCGCTATCCGATGAAGTCGGCTCCAACCAGAGCCTGCTCATTTGCTGCGCCGCCTTCCGTGGCGTGACGGCGGCGCAGGCATCGCAACGCTGGCCGAATCTGACGTTGAAGAAGATACCGAAGATGGTGCTGGCGCGCTGCGAGTGGGGGCATGACGATTACAGCTTGAATGTGGCGAATTTGCCGATGGCGGCACCTCAACCGCCGTCCCTCACCCCGGCCCTCTCCCCGCAAGTGGGGCGAGGGAGAAAAACTGCCGATGCCGGGCCGGATTTGTTTGGCGACGGTGAGGAGGGGAAGGCATGAGCCAAGGTGAATTTCTGCTCTACCAATCCGAGGATGCACGAACTCATATTCAGCTTCGGCTGGAAGAAGGCACCGTCTGGCTTAGTCAGAAACAACTGGCCGACCTGTACCGAGTTCGGGTTCCGACGATCAACGCACACTTGAAAGCCTTGTTCCAGGACGGTGAACTGGCGGCGGCGGATCGAACTATTAGGAAATTCCTAATAGTTGCCCGTGAAGGCATGCGAGATGTTGAACGGTTGGTGGATCACTACAATCTGGATGTGATCTTGCACCTGGGCTACCGGGTGCGCTCGCATCGCGGCACGCAGTTCCGCCGCTGGGCGACCGAACAGTTGAAAAGCTATCTGGAAAAGGGTTTTTTACTGGACGATGAACGCTTCAAAAGCGGCGGCGATGAGGTCTATTTCAACGAGTTGCTGGCGCGTATCCGCGACATTCGCTCGTCGGAAAAAGTGTTTTGGCGCAAGGTATTGGATATCTATGCCACCAGCATTGATTACGACCCCAACACCGAAACCTCGCAGCAGTTCTTCGCCACCGTGCAGAACAAGATGCACTGGGCAACGCATGGTCACACGGCTGCCGAATTGATTGCACTGCGGGCGGATGCGCAAGCGCCCAACATGGGCCTGACCAGTTGGGCTGGGGCCAGCAAAGGCGCATTGGTGCGCAAGGCAGATGTCGGCATCGCCAAGAATTATCTCAATGCAGAAGAGCTGGAAACGCTCAATCGCATCGTCACGGCCTATATCGAGGTGGCGGAGTTGCAAGCCCGCGCGCAGCAAACCATGACGATGCGGGATTGGGCTGTGGAACTGGATCATTTCTTGCGCATGACGCGCAAGGACATCTTGACCCATGCCGGAAAAGTATCTGCCGAGGCTGCATTAGCGAAGGCGCAGGAAGCGTATGCGCAGTACCAGCAGAAGACGCGGAACCTGCCGTCACCGGTGGAAAAAGACTTCGATGCCGCCATTGCGTGGCCAGTGAAGCGGCTTGAAAAAGACCACAAACGCATATTGCCGGGCAAGAAAAACAAGGAAACGCAATGACATCCCAAACTCTGCATTACGTCACCGGCCGTCTTTCACTGCGTGCGCCGCAGGAGGAATCCCTGCTGCGGCTGAAGCAGGCGCTGGATGCCGCACCGGAAATGCTGGGCCATGAGCGGGATGTCTCGGCCATTTTGTCCACGTTGAAGGCGCAGTTCGCCACGCTGGAAGACTTCGAGCGCGAGTTTCCCTCGCTGTGTTTCGCGCTGGCCACAGGCGTGGGCAAGACCCGTCTGATGGGCGCGTTCATTGCCTACCTGCATCTGGCACACGGCATCAACAACTTTTTTGTGCTTGCGCCGAACCTCACCATCTACAACAAGCTGATTACCGACTTCACCCGCAATACGCCCAAGTATGTGTTCAAGGGCATCGCCGAGTTTGCGCAGCAAGCGCCGCTCATCATTACCGGCGACAACTATGACCAGACGGGCGCGACGGTGGATGACCAACCGCAAGGATTCGCGCACGATGTGCGCGTCAATATCTTCAACATCTCCAAGATCAATTCCGAAGTGCGCGGCGGCAAGGAGCCGCGCATCAAGCGGATGCGCGAGGTGCTGGGTGACAGCTATTTCAACCATCTGATGAATCTGCCTGATCTGGTGCTGCTGATGGACGAATCGCACCGCTACCGCGCCAGCGCGGGTGTGCGCGCCATCAATGAACTGAGGCCACGGTTCGGACTGGAACTGACGGCGACTCCGTTTGTGGAATCCAGCAAAGGGCCGGTGCCATTCAGGAATGTGGTGATGGACTACCCGCTGGGGCGAGCGATGGAGGACGGCTTCGTCAAGGAACCGGCGGTCGTCACCCAGCGCAATTTCAAGGCCAGCGAACACACGCCGGAGGAAGTCGAAAAGACCAAGCTGGAAGACGGTGTGCGCCTGCACGAAACCATCAAGGTGGAATTGCTCACCTACGCCCGCGAGAACGGCGTCAAAACGGTCAAGCCCTTCATGCTTGTCATCGCGCGCGATACCACGCATGCATCGGCGCTTTTGGCGCTTCTGGAGTCAGAAGCGTTTTACGAAGGGCGCTACGCAGGTAAGGTGATTCAGGTGGATTCCAGCCGCAGCGGCGCAGAAGAGGAAGAGATGATCACACGCTTGCTGGCGGTGGAGAGCGTGGACGAGCCGACCGAGATCGTTATCCACGTCAATATGCTCAAGGAGGGCTGGGACGTCACCAACCTCTATACCATCGTGCCGCTGCGCGCCGCTAACGCGCGCACCCTGATCGAGCAGAGCATCGGGCGCGGCCTGCGCCTGCCCTACGGCAAGCGCACGGGCGTGGCGGCGGTGGATCGGCTGAACATCGTCGCGCACGATAAATTTCAGGAGATCATCGACGAGGCCAACCGGGGCGATTCGCCGATTCGGCTCAAGCAGGTCATCCTTGATGCGCCGAGCGCGGACGACAAGAAGATCAGCGTGCAGGTTGGCTCCGGCGTGGCGGCGCGGTTGGGCCTGACGGAAGTCACGCCTACGGTCGATCCGGCCTCGGCGGCTGCCAACGGCGCTCCCGCTACGCCCGCATCGGCTCCGGTGTTCACGACCGAGGCCGAAAAGCAGGCTGCGCGTGTGGTCATGGAGGTCATCAACAAGCTGGCAACTCAACGGGAACTGGTGCCCACCAGTGGTGCATTGCTCATGCCCGAAGTGCAGAAGGTCATTCAAACCGAGGTGGCCGAACTTTTGCGCCCGATGCAGGGCAACCTGCTAGCGAGCGCGGACGAATCTGCCCCGGCGCTCAATCTGTCCGCCGTGGTCGCCAAGACAGCCGAGATCGTGGTGCAGCAAACTATCGACATTCCGCGTATCGCCGTGGTGCCCAAGGGTGAAGTCACGACCGGCTTTCGCTCGTTCGAGCTGGACGTGAGCCATCTGCGCCTGCAACCCGGCCAGCGCGAGATCGTCGGTCAGATGCTGCGCACCAACGAGCTGTTCACGCTGGTGGCAGAAATTGGCCTGAAGGAGCAGCGCCCGGAGGACTACATCGTTCACGCGCTGGTGGACTTCGACGACATCGATTACTTCACCCACGCCGATTTGCTCTACGACCTTGCCGGGCAGATGGTCAAGCACCTGCACAGCTACCTTTCGGAAGCCGATGCGCTCAATGTACTGGACGGCCAGCGCAAGACCATCGCCAAGGAAATCCATTCGCAGATGATGGCGCATTTCTTCGAAGAAGCTACGGACTTCGAGGTGCAGGTCAGTCGCGGCTTCACGGAGCTTAAAGCCTGCAATTACACCGCCACAGCGGGCCAAGCGCCACGCCAATTCCGGGAAACAGTGGACGACGTGAGCCGCATCAAGACAATGCTGTTCGGTGGCTTCACCAAGTGCCTGTATCCACTGCAAAAGTTCGACTCGGACACGGAGCGCCGTTTCTCCGTCATCCTCGAACGCGACGCTAGCAAGTGGTTCAAGCCCGCGAAGGGCCAGTTCCAGATCTACTACAAGCTCGGCGCCGAGCAGCCGGAATACGTCCCTGACTTCGTGGTGGAGATGGATCGGTTCATCCTGATGACCGAGACCAAGAAGCGGGATGACCTGAAGTCCGATGAAGTCATCGCCAAGGCGGCTGCGGCAGTGCGCTGGTGCAAATACGCTTCGGAATACGCCAAGAGCGTCAGCAGCAAGCCGTGGAAATACGTTCTGGTGCCGCACGACGAGATCACGGAATCGAAGCAGTTGACCGATTACTTGCGCTTCGAGCAGTTGGAATAAGGGGAATAAGCCAATGGCGCTGGTTCAACGCGAACGCATCCTGATTCTGGCGAAGACCTATCCTTCGTCCAGCGCCACCCTTGGCCGTATGGCTGGCCTGACAAACCGCATCGTAATCCTCGCTGCTATACCAGTTTCCAACCACAACCCTGGGTCTCTAACCCGTTGATATGAAAGGAAGTGACCTCTGGAGCACTCAACGGATTCCAGAGAAAAACAGAGAACGGAGAGGCGTCAGAGAGAGTGAAGGGCCAAACGGGCAGCCAACGCATCCGAAAGACAGCACCCAAAACCTGCGCAAATACGCGCAAAACAAGCAAGAAAAAACCCCAACCGAGAGGGGTTGGGGTTTGTGTAGTGGTGGAGAGGAGGAGGATCGAACTCCCGACCTCCGCATTGCGAACGCGGCGCTCTCCCAGCTGAGCTACCCCCCCACAAAGAGCCGCTATTTTAGCGCGTTGCCGGTGCGTGCGCGGCTGGCGTTTGCGACAATACGGCCCCATGGTCAGGCAAGTTGAAATTTCATGCGGGGACGCGCCCGATACCCAGTGGCTCGAACGCATGTACAACAGCCGTGCGCGGGTGCCCGATCACGGCGCGTACCTGGCGCGCTGGGCGGCTGAATCGGCGTTGGCGCGCCAAAGCATTCCGTGCGAAATCGGCGTGGCCTACGGCAACGGCCCCGGCGAGGCGCTGGACGTGTTTCCCGCCGCCAGACCGCGTTCGCCGGTGGTGGTGTTCCTGCATGGCGGCTACCGCATGGCGCTGGACAAATCGCAGCACAGCTTTCTGGCCCCGGCGCTGCACGCCTTGGGCGCGGCGGTGGTCATGCCGGACCATGCGCGCTGCCCGGCGCTGACGGTTCCGCAGATCGCCTTGCAAATGACGCGCGCCGTGGCTTGGGCCTGGCGTCACGCGGCGCGCTTGAACGGTGATGCGAACCGGCTGCTGGTTATGGGCCACGCGGCGGGCGGCCATCTGGCGGCGCTGCTGCTGCTTTGCCACTGGCCGGCGGTTGATGCGGCGCTGCCGCCCGATTTGGTCAAGGGCGCGCTGGCGATTTCGGGCTTTTACGATCTGCTGCCGATCCAGCAAACGCCCAGCCTGCAAGAGGCGCTGCGCCTGACGCCCGCGCAAGTAGGGCAGGCCAGCCCGGCGCGGCTGGCGCCGCCCGCGCACGGGCGCTTGTTCTGTGTGGCGGGCGGCGACGAAAGCGGCGAATATCTGCGCCAAACCCGCCTAATCCGCCAGGCTTGGGGCCGCGAGCGCGTGCCGGTGGCCGCCGTGCTGCCGGGGCTGCACCACTTCAGCGTGCTGGAATCGCTCACGCGCCCGCGCAGCCGGTTGCAGCGGCTGGCGGCACGCTGGCTGAATGAATGCTCATGAGCCAAATTTCCACGTTCTCACTGCCTGATGCGCCGCCGCGCGACTTGCCCTTGCTGGCCGGCCTCAATACCGAGCAGTTGGCCGCCGTCACCCTGCCGCCGGAACATGCGCTGATCTTGGCCGGGGCAGGCTCGGGCAAAACGCGCGTGCTGATTACGCGCATTGCCTGGCTGCTGCAAACCGGCCAGGTTTCGCCCGGCGGCGTGCTGGCCGTCACCTTTACCAACAAGGCGGCGCGGGAGATGCTCACGCGCCTGACGGCCATGCTGCCGCTCAACGTGCGCGGCATGTGGATCGGCACCTTCCACGGGCTGTGCAACCGCTTTTTGCGCGCGCACCACAAGCTGGCCGCGCTGCCGCCGGCGTTTCAGATTCTGGACACGCAAGACCAGCTCGCGGCCATCAAGCGGCTCGTCAAGCAGCACGGCATCGACGAAGAGCAGTTTCCGCCCAGGCAGTTGCAATGGTTCATCGCCGGCTGCAAGGAAGACGGCCAGCGCCCTGCCAGCGTGCCGGTGCGCGACGCCGAAAGCCGCAAAAAGGTGGAGATTTACCAGTTGTACGAAGACCAGTGCCAGGGCGAGGGCGTGGTCGATTTCGGCGAACTCATGCTGCGCAGCTACGAGCTGCTGCGCGACCACGAAGCCGTGCGTATGCACTACCGGCGGCGCTTTCGCCACCTCCTGATCGACGAATTCCAGGACACCAACCGCCTGCAATACGCCTGGATCAAGATCATCGCCGGGCTGCCGGCCGAAGGCGGTGGCGGCGCCATCATGGCCGTGGGCGACGACGACCAGAGTATCTACGCCTTTCGCGGCGCGCGCGTGAGCAACATGGCCGATTTCGCGCACGAATTCCATGTGGCCCGCCAAATCAAGCTGGAGCAGAACTACCGCAGCCACAGCAACATTCTGGACACCGCCAACGCGCTGATCGCGCACAACAAGCGGCGCTTGGGCAAAAACTTGCGCACCGAAGCCGGCGCGGGCGAGCCGGTGCGCGTGCTGGAAGCGCCCACCGATCTGGCCGAGGCCCGCTGGCTGGTCGATGAAGTGCGCCACCTCGTCAAGGAGCAGGGCCTGCCGCGCGGCCAGATCGCCGTGCTCTACCGCAGTAACGCGCAAAGCCGCGTGCTCGAAACCGAGCTGTTCAACGCCGGCGTGCCCTACCGCGTGTATGGCGGCCTGCGCTTTTTCGAGCGCGCCGAAATCAAGCATGCGCTGGCCTATCTGCGCCTGCTGGAAAACCCGCGCGAGGACACCAGTTTCCTGCGCGTGCTTAACTTCCCGCCGCGCGGCATCGGCGCGCGCACCATCGAGCAACTGCAAGACGCCGCCCACGCCGCCCATCTGCCGCTGCACGACGCCGCCGCCAGCGTGCCGGGGCGCGCCGGCGCGCACTTGGCCGGCTTCATCGCCAAAATCGACGTGCTGCGCGAGCAGACGGCGGGCCTGCCGTTGCGCGAAATCATTGAAGCCGTGGTGCAAGGCAGCGGCCTGCAAGAGCACTACCGCAATGAGCGCGACGGCGGCGAGCGGCTCGAAAACCTGGCCGAACTCGCCAGCGCCGCCGAGAGCTTCATGGCTGCCGAAGCCGCCGCCCTTGCGCCCGACCCCGAAACCGGCGAGGCCGCCAGCCCGCTGGCTGCCTTCCTCGCCCACGCCGCGCTGGAAGCAGGCGACCACCAGGCCCAGGCCGGGCAAGACGCCGTGCAACTCATGACCGTGCACGCCAGCAAAGGTCTGGAGTTCGACGCCGTGTTCATCACCGGGCTGGAAGAAGGGCTGTTCCCGCACGAAAACGCGCTCTCCGACCACGACGGGCTGGAAGAAGAACGCCGCCTCATGTACGTGGCCATCACCCGCGCGCGCCAGCGCCTGTACCTCAGCCACGCGCAAACGCGCATGTTGCACGGGCGCACGCGCTACAACGTCAGAAGCCGCTTTTTGCAAGAACTGCCCGACGAGGCGCTCAAATGGCTCACCCCCAAGCGCCCCGTTTTCAGCAGCATGGAAGATATTCCTGATTTTGCAGCATCACACCCAGACCGCACATGGGCAAAAGGCCAATTTCATTCAAAACACGCCAGTCCCGGCATACCCGCCGCCAGCCCCGCGCCAGCGGCGGGTGGGGGCGGCTTGCGCCCGGGCCAGCAGGTGTTTCACGTCAAATTCGGCGAAGGCACCGTGCTGGCCCTTGCCGGCAGCGGCGAAGACGCCCGCGCCCAAGTCAACTTCCCGCGCCACGGCGTCAAGTGGCTGGTGCTGGCGATTGCCAGGCTGCAAATCATCGATTGATGGCGCCATGCCTGGCGTTCATGCGGGGGCAAAATTTTGGGAACCGCGTAGTTGACTTTGCGTCCTGGCAGGTGGGGTTCCAGCAATTTTCAGGTACGCTCGTCAATATCGTGGCGGCGGTGTGCTGGCAGTGGCTTCGATAGATTGGCTGGCAATGAACTCATGTCCAGATCATCGTCTAAGGATAGTCTGAAAAACCGCCCACGCAAGCAACACCAGGAACTTGTGGCATCCCAAGTTTCACGACATGAGACAAAGCGCCTTCCCACAGCGTTTTGAGCACCGCCACGGCAGTGCTGAAGGCCTTCTGCCCCCGCTTTGCCCCCTTGGTGCCTT
>JAIRVJ010000055.1 GCA_031253955.1 Burkholderiaceae bacterium
AGAGCTTGTTTGCGCTGGTGAACTTGTGGCTGGTGCGCAAGAGGATTTTGCAGCAAAGCTGGGCATAGGTGCGCCCGCAAAAGGCACCAAGGGGGCAAAGCGGGGGCAGAAGGCCTTCAACACTGCTGTGGCGGTGCTCAAAATGCTGTGGAAGGGCGCTTTGTCTCATGTCGTGAAACTTGGGATGCCACAAGTTCCTTGAATTGCTTGGATGGATGGTTCTTCAGAGAATCCATAGAGCGGTATTGGTTCAAGTGCTGACACTTCTATTCGTGGCAGGTGCAGCCTTGTAGGGGCGAAAAATTTTTCGCCCGGCAGCGCCTCACTCGAGGCGCCACGCTTTTTCGCCCCTACAACCAGCGGCTTTCTTCCCCCTGTCCCCAGAAGAAAAAGTGTCATCCACTAAACCAAAACCGCTCTAGATGTAGCCATCCATGTCCAGCCCGTACGTGCCGCGGCAATCGCGATGAACTTGGGTAGCGTCGTTGCGGGTGCGGGTGCCACCGGTACCGGTATGTGGGAATTGGTGGTGGAGTTGATGCCTCTAGCGGTTCCCAAAAATTCCCATGCTTTGTCTCCTTTGCCTTGCCGTACGGCTCGTACGGTCTGCGGCTCGTCTTCGCGTCTGAAAAATTTTGGGAACCGCTCTAACTGCCCGTAGCGGTTGAGGCCCCAGGACCAGATGTTGCCATCCGCGTCCAGCCCGTAGGCTGACCCACGCGTTTGAAGAGCCGCCGGAAACCACCGCGATGAGCGTGGCCCCGGCAGGCCGCCGTCGCCATTCCGGATACCAGAGTGCCGCCCGTGGAGGGGCCGGCAGTTGGTGCCGGAGCGGCCCCGGATATCCGCGGCGCCAGCGCCGCCAGCGCCAGGATGAGAGCGAGGGTGGAACGCGGGCCGAAGGCAGCCCAATGTTGCATTTTGTAAAAATGTGAACTTTGTCACCCATTGCCACTCGAAGGATGGCAGCACCTCTTTCCTGAATGTGGACTGTTATGAGGGATGGACAGCAGCAATTTATAAATATAGTCGTTTCTTTAATAAATCAGACTGATCTTCTCGCTATGCACGGCTGGCTTCGTGTGTTTCATTTATTCAGTGGTTCACTATAAACGAAATGTGATAATACTTTTCAAGATAAAAAGAACTAAATCAAATGAATTTTGATTTAGTTCTTCATGTTTGCTATTGCTCGGAAAAGTCCTTTGTTCAGGCCGAGTGATGTTCCAGGATTGGATTTGGCTCCTGTCCGCTGGATGGGTTGGTGTTTGCTGGTATTTACTCCATCCCATATGCTGCCGCTGCGCCCCAAGCTTTGGCGCCTTTTTTTTATCCGGAGGATCGGACGCATGTCAGTCCGAGACCCGCCAAACCGCGAAAGAAATGACCGATGGATTCAACAACAGGCAAGTTCACGCACAATGAGATCTCGTTCAGTCTCATTGTCGAGTATTCTCCCAACGCCCTCATACTGGCCGACCAGCACGGGCAGATTGCCTATATCAACAGGCAGAGCCAAAAAATTTTCGGCTACGCCCTCTCGGAGATCGTCGGCAAGCCGGTGGAAGTTCTGATCCCCAGGCGCTTCAGAAAAGCGCACCTCACCTTGCGCACGGAATACGCCAAGGCGCCCACCCTGCGGCGATTGGGCGTGGGCATGGAGCTGATGACCGCCCTGCGCAAGGACGGCACCGAGTTTCCCATCGAGATCGGCATCAATCCCATTCACCTGGTGGACGGAACCTGGTTCGCGGTCTCCATCTCCGACGTCACGGCCCGGCGGCAAGCCGAGGAACTGCGCTCCATGAAGGAGGACATGAGCAGCAGCGACCTCCTGGCCGTTGCCGGGCGCAGTCTGAAGAATCCTCTGGTGGCCATCACCGGTTTTGCCGAGTTCATGCTCGAGACGAAAAAAGCCGATCCCGCCGCCAAACAGCAGGACGTCGACTTCCTGCAAGGCATTTTTGACGCTTCCAAGCACATCTTCGAGGTCATCACCGGCCTGATCGACAGCGACACCATCCAGCATCAAGGGCTGACCTATAACCACCGGACCGTCGATCTAAGCGCCTTGTGCGCCGAACTGGTGCGCCACCACGAGGAGTTGGCGGGGCAAAAGGATATTCGCTTGGTCTCCCACATCGAGCCGGGCATCGTCGTTTCGGGCAACAAGGCGCGCTTGCGCACTGCGTTCGAGAACTATCTCAACAATGCGATCAAGTACTCCCCGCCGGACAAGACAGTGGAGGTGCGGCTGGCCACCATCCCTGGGCCATTGATCGAATTCGGCGTGAAGGACGAAGGGCCGGGATTGACCGAGGAGGACAAGGGCAAAGTCTTCGGCAGGTTTAAAAAACTCAGCGCCAAGCCGACCGGCGGCGAATTCTCCTCAGGGCTGGGCTTATTCATTGTCAAGACCATCATCGGGCTGTACAACGGAACTGTCGGCTGCGAAAGCCCATCGGGAGAAGGCGCCTACTTCTGGGCGCGCTTGCCTTGTGCTTGAAGGCTATTGACTTTTCTGGGTGATTCCCGCTTCGGGCCATAGCGTCACCATCGGCAGCGGCGCGGTATCCGGGCCGACCCATGGCGGGCATCCCTCCCGTAAAATTTACCCATGGCCGATAACGCACCGCAGCCGGTCAATCTGACCAACCACTTCCTGATCGCCATGCCCGGCATGGAAGACGGCATGTTTGCGCGCAGCGTGATTTACGTGTGCGAGCATTCGGCGCACGGGGCGCTGGGCCTGATCGTCAACAAACCGGGCGACATCAATTTAGCCGATCTGTTTGCCAAGGTCGAACTGCCTCTGAATCGCTCCGATCTGGGCCGCCAGCCGGTGTTTCATGGCGGGCCGGTGCAGATGGAGCGCGGCTTCGTGCTGCACGATCCGGTGGTGGCCGAGGGCATGGCGGGCGATGAATCAATTTATGCCGCCACCATGGTGGTGCCCGGCGGGCTGGAGATGACCACGTCCAGGGACGTGCTGGAGGCGCTGTCTTCCGGCGGCGGCCCCAGGCGCGTGCTGGTTACGCTGGGCTATTCGGCCTGGGGCCAGGGGCAGTTGGAAAGCGAGCTGGCACGCAACGACTGGCTGACGGTCGATGCCGATCCCAACCTGATTTTCGATGCGCCCGTGCCCAAGCGCTATGAGCAGGCGCTGGCGCTGCTTGGCTTGCAAACGTGGATGCTGGCGCCCGGCGCCGGGCACGCATGATGGCTGCTGCCCATGCCGCGGTCGAAATGTCCGGCGCGGCGGCGAGTTTTCTGGCTTTCGATTTCGGCCTCAAGCGCACGGGCGTGGCGGTGGGCAACCGGCTCACGCGCAGCGCCACGCCGCAGCCGACCATTTGCGCCGCGGGCGATGCGCGCTGGCCGCAAGTGGCCCGCCGCATTGCCGAGTGGCAGCCCGACGCGCTGGTGGTCGGCGTGCCCATGCACCCGGACGGCGCGGCGCATGAGAACACGGCCCGCGCGCGGCGCTTCGCGCGCCAGTTGCGCGGGCGTTTCGCTTTGCCGGTGTATGAGGTGGACGAGCGCTACAGCACCGCCGAGGCGCTGGCCGGCGGCGCGCGCGATGCTGATGCGGCCGCCGCTGCCATCATTCTGGAACAATTTTTGAGGAGTCTTGTATGAATGCGCCGGATGCCGAAGTTTTGTACGACAAGCTGCGTGAGGGCGTGGGCGCGCTGCTGGCGCCCGGCACGCGGCTGGCGGGCATTGTCTCGGGCGGCGCGTGGCTGGCCGAGCGCCTGCACGCCGACCTGGGGCGCACGGGCGCGTGCGGCGCCATTTCTTCGGCCATGCACCGCGACGATTTCGCGCGGCGCGGGTTGGCCAGCGCGTCGCAAACCACGCTGCCCTTCGAGGTGGACGGGGCCGACATTGTGCTGATTGACGACGTGCTCTACACCGGGCGCACCATCCGCGCTGTGCTCAACGAGCTGTTTGACTACGGCCGCCCGCAGCGCGTGCGGCTGGCGGTGCTGGCCGATCGCGGCGGGCGCCAATTGCCGGTGGCCGCCGATTTCGCCGCCGCGCGCCTAGACCTGCCGCCCGCGCATTCGCTCGATTTGGCGCGCGATGCTGGTGGGCGTTTATCCTTGTGCATCGGGGAGACGCCATCATGCTGAACCTCCGCAACCCGCAGTTGAACGCCCACGGCGAGCTGACGCATTTGCTGTCCACCGAGGGGCTGCCGCGCCAGACGCTGGTGCACATTCTGGATACCGCCGCGCAGTTCGTCAGCGTGAGCGACCGCGAGGTCAAGAAAGTGCCGCTGTTGCGCGGCAAGAGCGTGTTTAACCTGTTCTTTGAAAACAGCACGCGCACGCGCACCACGTTCGACATCGCGGCCACGCGGCTGTCGGCGGACGTGTACACGCTGGACATCGCGCGCTCTTCTACCGCCAAGGGCGAGTCGCTGCTGGACACCATCGCCAACCTGGCGGCGATGGCCGCCGACATCTTCGTGGTGCGCCACAGCGAAAGCGGCGCGCCTTACCTGATTGCCCAGCACGTGGCGCCGCACGTGCACGTCATCAACGCCGGCGACGGGCGGCACGCGCACCCCACCCAGGCGCTGCTGGACATGTACACCATCCGGCACTACAAGAAGGATTTTTCCGGCCTCACCGTCGCTATCGTGGGCGACGTGCTGCATTCGCGCGTGGCGCGCTCCGACATTCATGCGCTCACCACGCTGGGCGCGGGCGAGGTGCGCGTGGTCGGCCCGCGCACGCTGGCGCCGGGCGATCTGGGGCCGATGGGCGTGCGCGTGTGCCACACGCTGCAAGAAGGCATCAAGGATTGCGATGTCATCATCATGCTGCGCCTGCAAAACGAGCGCATGAGCGGCGCGCTGCTGCCTTCGAGCCACGAGTTTTTCCGGCGCTACGGCCTCACGCCGGAAAAGCTGCAACTGGCCCGGCCCGACGCCATCGTGATGCACCCAGGGCCGATCAACCGCGGCGTGGAAATCGACTCCGCCGTGGTGGACGGCAGCCAGAGCGTGATCTTGCCGCAAGTCACCTTCGGCATCGCCGTGCGCATGGCGGTGCTCAGTATCGTGGCGGGAGCGTGACATCATGAAAATCCTGATCGAACATGGCCGCGTGATCGACCCCGCCTCCGGGCGCGACGAGCAGGCCAGCGTCGCCATTGCCGCCGGGCGCATCGTGAGCATCGGCGCGGCCCCGCCCGGCTTCGCGCCCAGCCGCCGCATCGACGCTGGCGGCTGCATCGTCGCCCCCGGCCTGGTGGACTTGGCCGCACGCCCTGGCGGGCCGGGCCTGCTGGAAAGCGAACTGGCCGCCGCCGCCAGCGGCGGTGTGACCAGCCTGGTCTGCCCGCCCGATACCGATCCCATCCTCGACGAATCGGGCCTGGTGGACATGCTCAAAACGCGCGCCCAGATGCTGCACCAGGCGCGCGTGTTTCCGCTGGGCGCGCTCACGCGCGGGCTGGCCGGCCAGGCGCTTGCCGAAATGGGCCAGCTTACCGAGGCCGGCTGCGTGGCCTTCAGCCAGGCCGACGCTCCAATCGTCAACACTCAGGTCTTGCAGCGCGCGTTGCAATACGCCGGCACCTTCGGCTATGCCGTGTGGCTGCGCCCGCAAGATGCGTGGCTGGGCGGCGGCGTGGCCGCCAGCGGGCCGCTGGCCATGCGCATGGGGCTGGCCGGCGTGCCGGCGGCCGCCGAAACAGTGGCGCTGCACACCATCTTTGAGCTGCTGCGCGGCGGCGGCGCGCGCGTGCACCTGTCCCGCCTGTCCAGCGCGGCGGGCGTGGCGCTGGTGCGCCAGGCCAAGGCCGAGGGGCTGAACGTGACGGCGGACGTCAGCATCAATTCGCTGCACCTGTGCGACCACGATATCGGCTACTTCGACAGCCGCGCCCGCCTGACCCCGCCGCTGCGCCAAAGCAGCGACCGCGCGGCGCTGGCGCAGGGCCTGGCTGACGGCGCGATCGACGCGCTGGTGTCCGACCACACCCCCGTCAGCGCCGATGCCAAAACGCTGCCATTTGCCCAAGCTGAACCTGGCGCTACCGGGCTTGAACTGCTGCTGCCGCTGGCCCTCAAATGGCAGGCCGATGCCCAGGGGCGCTTAAGCAGCGCCGCGCTGCGCCGCGCACTGGCCGTGGTCACGCACGCCCCGGCGCGCGTGCTGGGCAACGCGCTCGGTTCCTTGCAGGCCAGTTGCGGCCAGTTGGCCGAAGGCGGCGTGGCCGATATTTGCGTGTTCGACCCCGCCGAGCGTTGGCGAGTCACCCGCGCCACCCTGCGCAGCCAAAGCTGCCTCACCCCATTTGAAGGCTGGGAACTCACAGGCCGCGTGCGCTGCACGCTGGTGGGCGGGCATGTGGCTTACGAGGGGTTTGGCGTTGAGCGTTGAGCGTTGAGCGTTTGGCATGGGAGTGGGTGATCCTGTATTCATAGCTAATAGCCAATGAATAGTACATATTTTATAGATATTTAATGTAATAAACTCAGGTTATACTTTGGCAAATAGCTACTAATATCACAGCTATCTTCGTCATTCCCGCGCAGGCGGGAATCCAGGAACGTTTCCTTGATCCCGCGCTGATTCCGTGGCGGTTGCTCATGGATTCCCGCCTGCGCGGGAATGACGAAAGAAAGGTTGGCGCTTCATTTTTTTGATTGAACGCCAAACGCTCAACGCTCAACGCAATGGCCTCACACATTCATCACGCAGACCGTGCGGGTGTTGAGGTAGGCTTCGAGCGCCTCGGGGCCGCCTTCGGAGCCGTAGCCGGAATCTTTCACGCCGCCGAAGGGCAGCTCGCCCGATGTCATCGCGGGCATATTCACCCACAGCATGCCCACTTCAAGACGCCGCGCCAGCAAATCCGTGTTTTTGAGCGAGCGCGTGAAGGCGTAGGCCGCCAGGCCGTAGGGCAGGCGGTTGGCCTCGGCGATGGCGTCTTTCAGCTGCTCGAAGCCGCGCACCGCCGCGATGGGGCCGAACGGCTCTTCGTTGAACACGCGGGCGCCCAGCGGCACGTCGGCTAGCACGGTGGGCTGCCAGTAATTGCCTGCCTCGCCTGTGCGGCCGCCGCCGGTCAGCAGCGCCGCGCCGCGCTCCACGGCGTCTTGCGTGAATTCGGCCATGGCCGTCATGCGCCGCGCGTTGGCCAGCGGCCCCATCTGCGTGTCCTCGGCCAGCCCATCGCCCACGCGCAGGCTTTGCGCGTGTTGGGTCAGCGCGCGCACGAACTCGTCCTGCACACTGCGGTGCACGAGAAAGCGCGTGGGCGAAATGCACACTTGCCCGGCATTGCGGAATTTGGCGCCGCCGGCGGTTTTGACGGTGAGCGCCACGTCGGCATCTTCGGCCACGATCACCGGCGCGTGGCCGCCTAGTTCCATCGTCACCCGCTTCATGTGCTGCCCCGCCAGCGCCGCCAATTGCTTGCCCACCAAGGTGGAACCGGTGAAGGTGATTTTGCGGATCACCGGGTGCGCAATCAGGTAGCCGGAAATTTCCGCCGGCGTGCCATACACCAGGCCCAGCACGCCCGCAGGCAGGCCCGCGTCGGCAAAGGCGCGGATGAGCGCGGCGGGGCTGGCGGGCGTTTCCTCGGCGGCCTTGACCACCATCGAGCAGCCGGCGGCCAGCGCCGCGCCGACTTTGCGCACCACCTGATTGATCGGAAAGTTCCAAGGCGTGAACGCGGCCACGGGGCCGACCGGGTCTTTCAGCACCATCTGGCGCAACTCCAGCCTGCCGCGCGAAGGCACGATGCGCCCGTACACGCGCAAGCCCTCTTCCGCGAACCATTCGATGATGTCAGCCGCCGCCAGCGTTTCCCCGCGCGCTTCCACCAGCGGCTTGCCCTGCTCCAGCGTGAGCAGCCGCGCCATCGCATCGGCGCGCTCGCGCACCAGGCCCGCGGCCTTGCGCATGATGGCGCCGCGCGAAGCGGCGGGCATGTCGCGCCAAGTCTCAAAGCCCTTTTGCGCCGCCGCCAGCGCGCGATCCAGATCGGCGCGCCCGGCATGGGCCACGCGCCCGATGGCCTGATCCGTCGCCGGATTGAACACCGCCAGCGTGCGGCCATCGGCGGCGTCTTGCCATTGGCCGTCGATGAACAGTTGGGTGTCGGGGTAGGTCGGATGGGTCATGGTTGTCTCTTTTTTTGAGATTAGATTGCTATGTAAAATCTAGCGCCAAATCTTTGCTCTATCTTGGATTGGGCGGATTTCATTGAAACAGGCGGATATCAAGCCTTGGGCAGCGTCACCCCCGTTTGCCCCTGATACTTGCCGCCGCGATCCTTGTAGCTGGTTTCACACACGTCGCCGGGGTCGCTCTCGAAGAACAGCACTTGCGCGCAGCCCTCGCCCGCGTAGATTTTGGCGGGCAGGGGGGTGGTGTTGGAAAACTCCAGCGTCACGTAGCCTTCCCACTCCGGCTCGAACGGGGTGACGTTGACGATGATGCCGCAACGCGCGTAGGTGCTCTTACCAAGGCAGATGGTGAGCACGTTGCGCGGGATGCGGAAGTACTCCATCGTGCGCGCCAGCGCGAAGCTGTTGGGCGGGATGATGCACACCTCGCCATGAAAATCGACGAAGCTTTTTTCGTCGAAGTTCTTCGGGTCCACCACCGTGCTGTGGATGTTGGTGAAAATCTTGAATTCGGGCGCGCAGCGGATGTCGTAGCCGTAGCTGCTGGTGCCGTAGCTGACGATCTTGCGGCCCTGCACCTGGCGCACCTGGCCCGGCTCGAAAGGTTCGATCATGCCGCGCTCTTGCGCCATCCGGCGGATCCAGCGGTCGCTCTTGATGCTCATGGTGTTGACTCGCGTATTGATAGCTGATTGCGCTTGCCCGATAAGCGCGGGGGGGTTATTGTGCTTGAAAAATCACGGGGCCGGTTGGTGCGCATCGTGGTCCGTGGAAGTGTCGCCGCCTGGCCGGTCACAACCGCCAGTTGTTTCCTAGCATGGGCTTGGTGCGTGCTGGCCACACCGGGCACAGCGCCTGCATCGCTTCCATCAGGTCAATCCATTTGGCCATCGGATCGCGGGCCGGCTGCGGCAGGAAGGCAACGCCGGCCTCGCGTGCCAGCACGGCGTCATCCAGCCTGGCTTCGGTCTTTCTGTCAGCCAAGGAGTTCATCGAGCAACTCCGTCCGGTCGAACAATGTGAAGTATTCGCGCAACTCCGCCATGTGGATCGTGCTCCGGTGCAGGCGCAACAAGGCGCGCATGTCTTCGAGGTCGCGCGTGCGCGTGGCGTCATTGACGAAGCCCTGCAACTTGAAGGCAATCAACCCTTCCACGCTGATGATCCGTATCCGTCCCATCGGCGTATCCCGCGGTTGCGCCTTGGCTAGCAGGCGGCGCGCGATGGGCCGGCGGGCATACAGCAAGTCCAGCCCTTGGTCGCCGCGCACATAGTTGGCCGCATCCTCGCTGCGGTACACACAGCGATAACCCAGCTGCAGCAGGGTTGCGTGCAGCCCATCGGCGGCTTCGGCCTCGACCAGAAAATCTACATCCTGCGTGGCGCGAATGACCTGGTGCGCGGCCACGGCCAACCCGCCGATCAGAACCGGCTCGACGCCATTGCGGGCAAAGGCCGACAGCGCTTCGCGGATTTGGTCGATCAGGCTAGACATGGTTGTTATCGTTCATCCCGGTTGGAATTTCACTTCATTTGATTCCAGCTCGAGATATCCGGGTCACCAGCCACGGCAGTGGGGGTGTGGCATCTTTACTGACCGGCGCTGCCCTGCACCCCCTCAACCAGCCAATTCATTTGCAAAATCTCGGCGTCGCTGAGGGTTTGGCCGGGGGGGATGCGCACCTTGCCTTCGTTGTCGCGTATCGGCTCGGCACCGGCTTTGAAAGGGGTGAGCGCGCCGGCGGCAATTTCTTTTTGCCGCGCCAGCACTTCCTCCTGCACGGCAGGCGGCGCCTTGGGGCCGAAGTCGCCTACGCGCACCATGTCTTGCTTGATGCCGCCCCACACGTTGCCGCTCTCCCAGTGGCCATCGAGCATGGCTTGCACCCGGCCTTTTTCGTAGTCGCCCCAATGGTGCGTGATGGCCAGCAGTTGCGCGTCAGGAGCGGCCTGGCGCATGTCGGCGTGGTAGGCAATGGCGAGTTTGCCGCGCTCCTGGGCGGCGGACATCACGGCGGCCGAGCCGGTGTGAAAGGCCAGCACGTCGGCGCCCTGGTTGATGAGCGTGAGCGCCGCCTCGCGCTCGCGCGCGGGGTCGAACCAGGCATGGAGCCAGATCACCTTGACCCGCGCTTGGGGATCAACGCTGCGCATTCCCAGCGTGAAGGCGTTGATGCCTTGCAGCACTTCGGGAATCGGGTAGCCGGCCACGTAGCCGGCCACATGCGTGCCGCTCACCCGCCCGGCGGCGATGCCGGCCAGGTAGCGGCCTTCGTAGTAGCGCGCGTTGGCCGTGGCCACGTTGGGCGCGCCTTGCGGGCAGGTGAGGCACTCGAACTTCACCTGTGGAAAATCGCGCGCCACCGCCAGCACGGAGCGGGCATAGCCGAAGCTGGTGGCGAAGATGAGCCGGTGGCCCTGCCGCGCCAGATCGCGCAGCACGCGCTCGGCATCGCCCCCTTCGGGCACATCTTCCACCACGGTGGTTTGCACGCGCGCGCCAAAGGCGTCCTGCACCGCGCTGCGCGCCGCCTCGTGCTGCTGCGTCCAGCCGGCATGGGTGATGGGGGAGACGTACAGCCAGACCGCCTTCAGCGGCTCGGTGTCCGGCGCGCTGGCCGCGCTTTGGGCGAAACAAGGAGCAATCAAACAAACCGCCAGCAGCAGGGCGGAGAGGTTTTTGAGCATGGTGTGCCTCGACATGACCCCGGCACGGTTGAACTTGGCGCCAGCCGCCGGGGTGCATGGCTGGCACGGGGGATTATCGTTGGCTGGCGCGGTTTGGGTTTGACCTGATTAGGTACATACCTCAGATAAGACTGTCGCGCCGTTGCCCCCATCCCGGCCTTCCCCCGCACGCGGGGGAAGGAGTTCAGATTCCCTCCCCCGCGTGCGGGGGAGGGTTAGGGTGGGGGCAAGCGGCACAAAAAAATAGCAAACGCTCCAAGCCACATGCAGCCTCTTTCACTTCTAGCTGAGGTATGTACCTAATCAGGCGGTTTGAAAAGGGCCGTTCGTCCATTAAAATTTATTCTATCAATTTGATAGCTTGCTGCCTATGTTTTATATATATTTTCTATATAAAATATTTGTAAAATCATATGATACACTTGCGTGTAGCTATCAATATTGAATAGCACGCCACTGTAGAAGCCGCTGTCGGCCTTCGGCCTGCCTTGTGCTGCGGAGGGTGCCGCAAAAGGGCAATCACGTCCCCTTTCGTCATTCCCGCGCAGGCGGGAATCCAGAGACGGCGGTTTCGAGGTAACGCTTCTGGATTCCCGCCTGCGCGGGAATGACGACTCTTTTGCGACACCCTCCACGAGGGAAGGGGAAGACCGCGCTCAATGCTCAACGCGAAACCGCTCAAGGCAGCGCCGCCACGTTGAGCGGCGTCTTGTCGTCGGTGGGGGCGGGCGCGGGCGCGTCAGCCAAGTGCGGGGGCGGCTGGGTGGGCGCGGGCGCGCCGTTGGCGACCTGGTACAGGCGGGCGTATTCGGCCATGACCTTGTTGGTGTAGTTGCCGTCGCCGGGCAGGTTGGCCGCGCCGACGTAGTATTTGAGGCCGCCTTGCACCGAGCCGGTGCGCTCAATGCATTCCTTGAGCACCCGCGCGCCCACGCGCAGATTGGTTTTGGGATCGAAGGCGGCGTACGGGCCGCCAAAGAGCGCGTATTTTTCAGAATGCACCGCGGGCATGATTTGCATCAGCCCCTGCGCGCCGACGGAGCTTTGGGCAAACGGGTTGAAGCCGGACTCGACCGCCATGACGGCCAGAATAAGCGTTGGGTCGATTTGGTTGATGTGGCCGGCTTCGTAAGCTTCGGCCACCAGCGCGGCCAGGGGTTCGGGCGCGACGCGGTATTTGCGGGCAATCCACAACGCCACGTTGGCTTGTTCGGGCGGCAGGGTATCGGGGTTGGCGGCGGTGGCGCGCTCGATGGCGCCCGGTTCGGGCACGATGCCCTGGGCGGCCACTTTGCGGGCGGTGAGCCAGGCCGTCAGGCGCGCTTCGCCTTCGTAACGCCATTGCGGTTGGAAAACCAGGGCGGCCACACCGATGGCGACGGCCAGCCCGATCAGGGCCACGCT
Organism: Burkholderiaceae bacterium; assembly: GCA_031253955.1. Lineage (GTDB taxonomy): Bacteria > Pseudomonadota > Gammaproteobacteria > Burkholderiales > Burkholderiaceae_C > Ottowia. The sequence continues at coordinate 12,248 of JAIRVJ010000055.1, forward strand.
GCTGCGGGTGACCCTGGAAAAACCCTCGGCGACGTCGCCGGCGAAGGCTTTCACGGCGCGTGCAATCGAGAGTAGCAGGGCGATAAGTTTCACTGTGGATTTCTCCTTGGTTGGCGGTGGCTTTGCGGCTTGGGCGGCAAAGCCACTGCGCCGGCAGCCAAGCAAGCTGCTGGCCGTTGCTGGAGCGTGTGCGGCGCTTGCGGGGCGCACACACTTTTTTCAATGCGCAGCCAAGAGCGTCTTGCGGTGACTGTCGGTGGCTCTTGCTCCCATTGGCCTAGTAAGGCTGTCATGGGCCAAGTTTTGGCGGGCGCTTGAAATTCATTCTAGAGAGGTGACAAATAACCAGTCAACCATAAAAAACCATGTTTTTATATCATATGTGCACGAGGCTGACTGCCGCCGGTTGGGAAGGTAGCCCGATTCCGGGATGCGCCGGGGGGGTGGACCAAGGTGGCGGCGTGGCCATCTTCTCGCGCAGGCGGGTAAGAGAAAATTGCCTGCTTGCGCTGCCGGTGTTCGGGCTTTTCTCGTAGTATTGCTGACTGGGCCTGTTTTCCAGCAGCTACTTTTTCCCAGGAGAGACATTCCGTGAACAAGATTTATCCATCGGCCGCCGAGGCGCTTAAGGGCGTTGTCAAGGACGGTCAGTTGCTGGCCGTGGGCGGCTTTGGCCTGTGCGGCATTCCGGAGGCGCTGATTGACGCGCTGCGCGATTCGGGCGTGAAGAACTTGACGGTGATTTCCAACAACGCCGGTGTCGATGGCTTCGGCCTGGGCAAGCTGCTGGAAACGCGCCAGATCAAGAAGATGATTTCCAGTTATGTGGGCGAGAACAAGGAGTTCGAGCGTCAGTTTCTGGCGGGCGAGCTGGAGCTTGAGTTCACCCCGCAGGGCACGCTGGCCGAAAAGCTGCGCGCCGGCGGAGCGGGCATTCCGGCCTTTTTCACCAAGACGGGCGTGGGCACCATCGTGGCTGAGGGCAAGGATCTGCGCGAGTTCGATGGCCAGACTTACGTGATGGAGCGCGCGCTGCTGCCCGACGTGGCGCTGGTTAAGGCCGACGTGGCCGACCGCAGCGGCAACCTGCGCTTTAACCTGACCGCGCGCAACTTCAACCCGGCGGCGGCGATGGCCGGACGGGTCTGCATCGCGGAGGTGGAGCGCATCGTGCCCAACGGCGAACTGGAGCCTGACGACGTGCACCTGCCCGGCATTTATGTGCACCGCCTGGTGCACAACCCCACGCCCGAAAAGCGCATTGAAAAAATCACCCTGCGCGAGCACAAGTAAACAAGGAGTCACGATCATGGCTTGGACCCAAGACCAGATGGCCGCCCGCGCGGCGGCTGAATTGCAAGACGGCTTTTACGTCAACCTGGGCATCGGCATTCCGACGCTGGTGGCCAACCACGTGCCCGCCGACAAGGAGGTGTGGCTGCAATCGGAAAACGGGATGCTCGGTATCGGCCCGTTTCCGTCCGCCGACGAGGTGGACGCCGACCTCATCAACGCGGGCAAGCAGACCGTCACCACCATCAAGGGCAGCGCGATCTTCGGCAGCCACGACAGTTTTGCCATGATCCGCGGCGGCAAGATCAACCTGTCCATTCTGGGCGCGATGCAAGTCAGCGAAAAGGGCGACCTGGCCAACTGGATGATTCCCGGCAAAATGGTCAAGGGCATGGGTGGCGCGATGGACCTGGTGGCCGGGGTGCCGCGCGTCATCATCCTGATGGAGCACGTCGCCAAAAAGAAAGACGGCGGCATCGACATAAAGATTCTGCCCCAATGCACCCTGCCGCTGACCGGCGTCGGCGTGGTGGACCGCATCATCACCGACCTGGGGGTGTTCGACGTGGTGCCGGGCGGCATCAAGGTAACTGAGCTTGCGCCGGGCGTGAGCTTTGCAGAGGCGCAGGCCAAGACCGGGGTGAGGCTGCTCAAGTAACCCATTTATCAGGAGCGCACCCATGACCATGCTGAAAGGCAAAACCGCCCTCGTCACCGGCTCCACCAGCGGCATCGGGCTGGGCATCGCGATTGAACTGGCACGGCAGGGCGCCGACATCGTGATGAACGGCTTCGGCGAGGTGGACGGCCCCAGGGCCAGCATTGCCGCGCACGGCGTGCGGGTCGCATACCACGGCGCGGACATGAGCAAACCGGGCGAGATCGAGGACATGATGAAGTTCGCCGCCGGCAAGTTCGGCGGCGTGGACGTGCTGGTCAACAATGCCGGCATTCAGCACGTCGCGCCGATTCAGGACTTTCCGCCCGAGCGCTGGGACGCCATCATCGCCATCAACCTCAGTTCGGCCTTCCACACCACGCGGCTGGCGATTGCGCACATGAAGCGCAAGAACTGGGGGCGCATCATCAACATCGCCTCCGCGCACGGATTGGTAGCCTCTAAAGACAAGGCGGCTTACGTGGCCGCCAAGCACGGCATCGTCGGCCTGACCAAAGTTGCCGCGCTGGAGCTGGCCGCCACCGGCGTGACGGTCAACGCCATTTGCCCCGGCTGGGTGCTCACGCCGCTGGTGCAAAAGCAGATCGACGAGCGCGCCGCTAGGGAAGGCATCAGCGTTCAGCAGGCCACCAAGGAACTGCTGGGCGAAAAAGAACCATCGCTGCAATTCACCACGCCCGAGCAGTTGGGCGGCATGGCGGTGTTCTTCTGCTCGCCAGCGGCCGACAACGTGCGCGGCGCGGCTTGGGCGCACGACGGCGGCTGGACGGCGCAATGAAAAACCGGGGCTGGCGCCGATGGTGCGCCGGGCTGTTGTGGCAGCGCGACCACACCTGCCGAAAATTTTTTTGCAGGCACCCCTTGCGTTCGAGGAAAGAAGCGTGATATACTCTATGGCTTCGCTGATTCTTGAGCTACACATGAAGCCAAGAGAAGCGGCGCGGCAGGCGGCACGCCTTAAGCGCGGGGGAGCCGGTCTTGATCTGAACTTCGAGACTTGCGAGCAAAGACCCCAAGGGTTGACAGGTCTTTCAAAGATGTGTCATAATTCATGGCTCGGTTGATCGCAACCGGGTGCGGCAGGAAGAATCATTCCTGCGGGTTCTTTAAGAAATTACAGCCGATAAGCGTGGGCGTTTGAGGCAAGTTGCCAAGGTTCTAGGACCTCTTGAGTCGCAAGACTCATCAAATGCTCATGAGATAGAAGTGAAGTTCACTTCAATTCCGTTTTATTGAGCAGGCCCGCAAGGGCCGAATTTTTCAAGATCGAACTGTAGAGTTTGATCCTGGCTCAGATTGAACGCTGGCGGAATGCTTTACACATGCAAGTCGAGCGGCAGCGCGGGGCAACCTGGCGGCGAGCGGCGAACGGGTGAGTAATACATCGG
>JAIRVJ010000090.1 GCA_031253955.1 Burkholderiaceae bacterium
TGGTGCAAGGCGCCGTCAACCCCGACGAGTTCTACGTGCACAAGCCGATGCTGGCGGCGGGCAAGAACGCGGTGATCCGCCGCAACCTGGGCAGCAAGCTCACGCAGATGGTGTTTGCCTCGGCGCAAGAAAAAGCTGTCGGCGGCAAACTGGTCAAAACGGTGGACGTGCCCGCCGAACAGCGCAACCGCTATTCGCTCACCGACGGCGAGGTGGAGCAGCTCGCGCGCTACGCGCTGGTGATTGAGCAGCACTATGGCCGCCCGATGGACATCGAATGGGGCAAGGACGGCGCGGACGGGCAGCTTTACATCCTGCAAGCGCGGCCTGAAACGGTGAAAAGCCGTCAGCAGGGCCAGACCGAGCATCGCTACAAACTCAAGAGCATCGGGGCCTTGCTGGCAGAGGGCCGTGCCATAGGGCAGAAGGTGGGCGCGGGGCCGGTGCGGATCGTGCAAAGCGTCGCTGAAATCGACCGCGTGCAGCCCGGCGACGTGCTGGTGACCGACATGACCGACCCCAACTGGGAGCCGGTGATGAAGCGCGCCAGCGCCATCGTCACCAACCGGGGCGGGCGCACCTGCCATGCCGCCATCATCGCGCGCGAATTGGGCATACCGGCGGTGGTCGGCTGCGGCGACGCGACCGAGCACCTCAAGGAAGGCGCGCTCGTCACCGTCAGTTGCGCCGAGGGCGACACGGGCCGCATCTACGACGGCCTGCTGGAAACCGAAGTGACCGAAGTACGGCGCGGCGCCATGCCGCCGATTGCCACCAAGATCATGATGAACGTGGGCAACCCGCAGCTTGCGTTCGACTTCGCGCAACTGCCCAGCGAAGGCGTGGGCCTGGCGCGGCTGGAGTTCATCATCAACAACAACATCGGTGTGCACCCCAAGGCCATTTTGGACTACCCGCACGTCGATGCCGACCTGAAAAAAGCCGTGGAAAGCGTGGCGCGCGGCCACGCCAGCCCACGCGCTTTTTATGTGGACAAGGTGGCTGAAGGCGTGGCCACCATCGCCGCCGCGTTTTGGCCCAAGCCGGTGATCGTGCGGCTGTCGGACTTCAAGAGCAACGAATACCGCAAGCTCATCGGCGGCAGCCGCTACGAGCCGGAAGAAGAAAACCCCATGCTCGGCTTTCGCGGCGCGGCGCGCTACATCAGCGCCGAATTCGCCGAGGCGTTTGCGATGGAGTGCGAGGCCATCAAGCGCGTGCGCGGCGACATGGGATTGATTAACGTGCAGGTCATGGTGCCCTTCGTGCGCACGCTGGGGCAGGCCGAGCGCGTGACGCAACTGCTGGCCGGGCATGGCCTGAAGCGCGGCGAAGACGATCTGAAGGTCATCATGATGTGCGAGATACCCAGCAACGCCCTGCTGGCCGATGAGTTCCTGCAATATTTCGACGGCTTTTCCATCGGCTCCAACGACCTGACCCAGCTCACGCTGGGGCTGGACCGCGATTCCGGCATGGAACTGCTGGCCGCCGATTTCGATGAGCGCGACCCGGCGGTCAAAGCCCTGCTCACCCGCGCGATTGCCGCCTGCAAGGCGCAAGGCAAATACATCGGCATCTGCGGCCAAGGGCCGAGCGACCACCCCGACTTCGCCCGCTGGCTAGCTGGCCAGGGCATCGTCTCCATCTCGCTCAACCCCGACAGCGTGATCCAGACCTGGAACATGCTGGCCGGGTGAAGGGGCGGATGGGGCGGTAATCCCGGTATCCGGCGCGGAAGCCGGGATTGCGTTTCGTTTCACCCAGGCTTGCGAATTTGATAGCTTCTAGCCATTTAATTGCGTGTATTTACTACTATTTTTCATGGTAAATATATACAAAACTTGATATATAGCTATCAATTCAGGAGTTTATAAATCAAATTTTGATAATGACGTCGCGCATAAAGCGCCCAGTCAATCATGTGTTATCCGCCGCATCGGTTCCACCAGAGTTTGTGCGGCGAGGATGCGGTCGAACGGATCGTTATGGTGAGCGGGCAGATCCTCAACGGCAACCGCATGTTTGGCCGTTGCGAGGAGTTCACGCGCCTTGCGCGGCTTTTGCCTGGGCCGCTCCGGCCAGCAGCACCAGCAGCGCCCCGGCGCCGCCTTGCGGCGGGCCTGCTTGCACGAAGGCCAGCACTTCTTTTTTCTGGATCAGCCAGCCATGCACCTTGCCTTTGAGCACTGGCGCGCGGCCGGGCGAACCCAGCCCTTTGCCATGCACCACGCGCACGCAGCGCAGGCCGGCGCGGCGGGCGTCTTGCACGAAGGCGGAGAGCGCCTCGCGCGCCTGATCGACGCGCAAGCCGTGCAGATCAATTTCGCGCTGGATGTTCCACTCGCCGCGGCGCAGCTTGGCGGCCACATCCGGGCCGATGCCGGGGCGGCGAAAGCTCAGGTGTTCATCCGCGTGCAGCAGCGTGACGGGATCGAACGCATCGGAGAGCGCCTGCCGGAGCGCGTCCTGTTCGTCGCGCTGGCGCTGGCGCGCCAGCGGCGGTGTGGGCGCGGGCGCGTGCAGCACGCGCGCGTGCGCGGCGCGCAAGGGCCGCACCGGGCCGGCGGCGCGGGCAAACAGGTCCGCGTCGGACTGCTGCTCGCGCGCCGCAGCGCGCTGCGTTTGGGCTTGCCGGGCTTCTTGGACGGCGCGCTGGCGGACGGCGGCCAGCTCGCGGCCAAGGGTTTTGAGTTCCCGAAACGAGTTCACCTTGCCCGCGGCAGACGGCAGACCTTTCACAGCAAACCCATTTCGGCCATCGACAAAGCCTGGCCGCGCGCGACGATCACATGGTCAACGACCCGCACGTCCACCAGCGCCAGGGCGGCCTTGAGGGTGCTGGTGAGCGCTTCGTCGGCGCCACTGGGCGCCACATCGCCGCCCGGATGGTTGTGCGCCAGCACCACAGCGGCGGCGTGGTGGTGCAGCGCGCGCAGCGCCACCTCGCGCGGGTAAACGCTGGTCTGCGTGAGCGTGCCGCGAAACAGCTCCTCCAGCGCGATCAGGCGCTGCTGGTTATCGAGAAACAGCACGGCGAAAACCTCGTGCGCGTGCCCGGCCAGATGCAGTTGCAGGTAGTTCTTGAGCGCCGCGCCGCCCTCCAGCGCCGCGCGCTGGCGCAGTTGCTCGGCCAGCGCGCGCCGGGCCAGCTCAAGCACGGCCACCAGCTCCGCGCGCTTGGCGGTGCCGCCCAGACCTTTGACCTGCTTGAGGTCGTCCGCGCCCGCGTGCAGCAGCCCGGCGATGCCGCCAAAACGCTCCAGCAAATCCTGCGCCATGTGCAGCACGCCGCGCCCGGCCGTGCCAGTGCGCAGCAGCAGCGCCAGCAACTCGCTATCGCTCAAAGCCGCCGCCCCGCGCGCCAGCAGCTTTTCGCGCGGACGGGCATCGGGCGGGAGGTCTTTCAGGGACACGAGGGGTTTTGTCATGGCGGCCAGATTATGGTTGAGCGTTTGGCGCGGGAACCTTTTACAGCCAGCAGCACTTCGCACGCTCAACGCTCAACTGCGCAAATTCATAGGGTTCGTTCACGAATCCCTGTATCTGACCCTGTCAGACCAAGCCATCCATGCCTTGCGGCTGGCGGCCATTGCACGGGAAAAAACACCATGAGCCGCCGAAAACGCCAACGCCCCAACAAAAGGCAGCCTTGGCCGGAACCGCCGCAGGGGGATGAGGAATGAATGAGCGTCCCTTTTTCCTCACCGATGCCGAACTACGCACGCTCACAGGCTGGTCGATGAAGTCGAAACAAGCCCAGTGGTTAAAAGCGCAGGCAATCCCGTTCCGCGTCAACGCCACCGGCCATCCGGTAGTCACGCGCTCGACCATCGAAGGCCGCGAGCAACAACCCCTGCGGCGCGCATGGGAGCCAAGTCTGGCCGGGGCATGAGATGGGGCGCAAGCCGTCACGATGGGTAAACCTGCCCATAGGAATGCGGGCACGCCCCCGTGGGCAGAAGGTCTTCTATTACCTGGACACCGGCGGCAAGCCGCGCAAGGAAATTCCGCTTGGTTCCGACTATGCCGCGGCGGTAGCCAAATGGTCTGAACTCACCAGCCATCCCGAACAGGCTCCAGCACTTGAGCGGCCCACATTCGTCAGCGCCGTGGCAGCGTATCGCAAAGACGTTTTGCCCGGCAAAACGCCTCGCACCTAGCAAGACAACGAAAGCGAACTGGCCTTTCTGCTGCGCTTTTTCGGCGGCGACAACCCGGCCCCGCTCGATGAAATCCAGCCCGTGCATATCCGTCAGCACATGCGCTGGCGCGTCGGCCAGGCCAAGCGATTGGCGTAACAAAAACATCCCGGCCAGCCCGTTTCTGACACCATCGGCCAGATACGCGCAAACCGTGAAAAAGCCCTGTTCTCCCACATCTGGAACTACGCTCGCGGGGAAGGATTGACCGCGCAATCGAACCCGTGCTCAGGCATCAAAGGCTACCGGGAAACGGGCCGAGAAACCGCGCCAGGCGATGCGCTGGTGCAGCGCGTGTTGGAAGTTGCCGACAAGCCGTTGGAGCTTGCCATGCGCCTTGCCGAACTTACCGGCCAGCGCCCGGCGGACGTACTGCGCATGAACGAGGCCAGCATCCGCGATGGTGTCCTGCACGTCAAGCAAGGCAAAACCGAAGCCAAGCTGCGCATCGTCATTGAGGGAGAACTGGCTGCACTGCTGGAAGAAATCCACGCCTACAAAGCATCGGTAAAAATCACCAGTACGGCGCTCCTGGTCAACGAAAAAGGCCAGCCCTTGACAAAAGGTATGCGCCACACCAGATTCAACGATGCACGCGAGCGAGCCGGAGTAGACAAGGCGCTCTTCCAGTTCCGCGACCTGCGCGCCAAGACCGCGACCGAGGCCGACGAAGCTGGCGGCACGCGCACCGCGCAGGCCATTTTGGGACACACCACCGAGGCGATGACTGCGGCCTACATCCGTCACAGGGCCGGCAAGAAGGTGCGCCCGATCCGATGAATTGCGGAATACTGCATTTTTTTGCGGAACACAGACTATATTTTTATGGCATCAAATATAGTGTTGGCGGACAGAGAGGAATCAAAACATCTAGTGTTTATGTTGGTTGTAGGGCGATCATGGCAAAGATGCCTACAAGTGTGCCTACATAGCGTCGGCAAATTTTTGCCACACTATGCAGCACGCTGCTGCGGCTTGGCCCCAAGCGCCTCCCAGCCGCTACCGAACCGCTCTACCCCAGCAAGCTGGCCGGTGTGCAGCGGTATAGGCTACTGCCCACGCAAGCGGGCGGAGCGCCAAACCGCCGAATTTCAACCCAACCTGCGGCCCCTCGAAAAGAGACTTTGAACAAACTCTTAGATAGTGTCATCACGAGATTCCCATCCAAAGAACCAAGCATCGAATCTGCACTGCCGCCAGAAACGAAGCAACGTTCTTGGCATGCCGCGTAGCAATGCCTCGCCAACGCTTCAGATGCAAAAAGGCGTTTTCCACCAAGTGACGGTATTTATACAGATGCTGGTCATATAATTGACTCCTGAATAAATAGGACATATACTAAAGACTATGTCCATTCAGGAGAACGTCATGGCCTACAGCGAAGACCTCAAGCAAAGGGTACTGGCTTTTGTGGCTGCCGGAGGCAGCAAAGTTGAAGCAACCAAGCTGTTTTCGCTAGCGCCCTCGACGCTGTACGTGTGGCTGGGGCAGCCTCCCGATCACCAAAGGCGCAAACCCGGCCCCAAAACCGGTCACAAGATCGACCGTGCCAAGCTGGCCCAGCTCATCAAAGAGCAGCCCGACTTGTTGCAACGCGAGATGGCCCAAATCATGGGGGTCAGTCCTACCGGCATCTGGCACGCGCTCCAAGCCATGA
>JAIRVJ010000094.1 GCA_031253955.1 Burkholderiaceae bacterium
GCCACGCGCAAAGCCAGCCAGATCGCGCTGGAAACCCTCACTGCCGCGCTGCCGGAACTGCTGGGCGGCAGCGCCGACCTGACCGGCTCGAACCTGACGCAAACCGCCGCCACCGCGCCGCTGCGGTTTGACGAGCAGGGTTGCGTCATCAAGACCGCCGAAGGGCAAATTGGGCGGCACATCAACTACGGTGTGCGCGAATTCGGCATGGCCGCCATCATGAACGGCGTGGCGCTGCACGGCGGCTACATCCCTTATGGCGGCACGTTCCTCACGTTCAGCGACTACAGCCGCAACGCCATCCGCATGGCCGCGCTGATGCGCCAGCGCGTGGTGCATGTTTTTACGCACGATTCCATCGGCTTGGGCGAAGACGGGCCGACGCACCAGAGCATTGAGCAAACTGCCAGTCTGCGGCTGATTCCCGGTCTGGACGTGTGGCGGCCCGCCGACACGGAGGAAACCGCTGCCGCCTGGAGTGAGGCGCTGGCGCAGCGCGAGCGGCCCACGGCGCTGCTGCTGTCGCGCCAGAATCTGCCATATCTGCCCAAGACCGATTGTGCGCACATCGCGCGCGGCGGCTACGTGCTGCGCGACGCGCCCGCGGGCAAGCCTCGCGCCATCCTCATCGCCACCGGCTCCGAAGTGCATCTTGCGCTGACGGCACAAGAGATGCTTGCCGCTAAAAGCATAGCAATACGGGTCGTCTCCATACCCAGCACCAGCGTGTTCGACCGGCAGGACGCAGCCTGGTGGAAGCAAGTGCTGCCGCCCGGTGTGCCGCGCGTGGCGGTAGAAGCGGGCGTGACCGCCGGCTGGTGGAAATACGGCTGCGCGGCGGTGATCGGCACCGACCGCTATGGCGAATCCGCTCCGGCGGACGATCTGTTCCGTCTATTCGGTTTCACGGCGGAGAACGTGGCTGAGACCGTGCAAGCCGTGTTGCAAAATCACTAACCCTTTTACCTGGACATCAAATCAGGATATCTCCATGACCCTACGCATCGGCATCAATGGCTTCGGACGCATCGGGCGCAACGTGCTGCGCGCGGCGTTTCAGAACTTTTCCGACATCGACATCGTCGCCGTCAACGACCTGCTCGAACCTGACTACCTGGCTTACATGCTGCGCTACGACAGCGTGCATGGGCGCTTCAAGGGCGCGGTCGAGGTGCAGGGCAGCACGCTGATGGTCAACGGCAAGAAGATCCGCCTGACCGCCGAAAAAGACCCGGCCAGCCTCAAGTGGGGCGACGTGGGCGCGGACGTGGTGATCGAATCGACCGGCCTCTTTCTGACCAAGGAAACGGCGCAAAAGCACATCGACGCCGGCGCTAAAAAAGTCATCATGAGCGCGCCCAGCAAGGACGACACGCCGATGTTCGTGTTTGGCGTCAACGACAAGACCTATGCCGGCCAGGCCGTCATCAGCAACGCCAGTTGCACCACCAATTGCCTGGCGCCCGTGGCCAAGGTGCTCAATGACAAATGGGGCATCAAGCGCGGCCTGATGACCACCGTGCACGCCGCCACCGCCACGCAAAAAACCGTGGACGGCCCCAGCAACAAGGATTGGCGCGGCGGGCGCGGCATTCTGGAAAACATCATCCCCAGCAGCACCGGCGCGGCCAAGGCGGTGGGCGTGGTCATTCCGGCGCTCAACAAAAAGCTCACCGGTATGAGCTTTCGCGTGCCGACCTCGGACGTGTCGGTGGTCGATCTGACCGTCGAGCTGCTCAAGGAAGCCAGCTACAAAGACATCTGCGCCGAGATGAAAGCGCAAAGCGAAGGCGCGCTCAAAGGCGTGCTCGGCTACACCGAAGACAAGGTCGTCGCCACCGATTTCCGCACCGATCCGCGCACTTCCATCTTCGATGCCGAAGCCGGTATCGCGCTGGACAGCACGTTCATCAAAGTCGTGAGCTGGTACGACAACGAGTGGGGCTACTCCAACAAGTGCCTCGAAATGGCGCGGGTGATCGGCAAGGCTTGACTTGGCCGCCCACCCGCGAAAAAGCCCGCGCGAACGCGGGCTTTTCCGCGGGGAGCGGTGAAGTTACGTTAGGCCGCCGCCGACAGCCAGTAGCCCGCATTGAACGGGCTGCTCATGCGCAGCGCCAACGGGGAAATGTCCACCAGTTTGTCGGTGGGCATTTTTTCGCCGCCGTTCAGGGCGACTTCGGTGGGGGCATTGCTGGAAGCATCGCCCTGGGCCTGGTCAGCCCGTTCTGCTTGGCCGGTGGTTGCAGAACGGGCTACGGAAAAGAATAGAAACACCTGAAGGGCACCTTGCGCTCGGCCCAGTAATCGGCCGCGTCGCGGAAGATGTCCAGCAACTGCTCGCGCGCTTCCTTGTCGAACTTGGGCGTGGCCGGAATTTGCTCGAGCACCACGATGAAACCCGGCTGCGCGCCGCTTTTGTGGAGCGGATCGGTCATGCAGTCGTACAGCGCATCGAAGTTCTTGCCGAAATGCGCCGGGAAGGTGAACTGCTGGGCGATTTTTTCCAGCACGTCCTGCTTGGTCTGGGCGCTGGCCAGGTTGGCGTAGAGAAAGTGCTGCCCAAGTTCCCGCGCCGCATCATGCAGTTCATGCACATGAAAGGCCCGGATCGACTGCACGAGGTTGCTGCGCACGCCTTTGAGCGGCGCATCTTTGGGGGGGAGAGCTGGCGCGTTCATTTCCGCTGCTTTCTCTGAAGTGGAGGCCGATGGTGTCGCCAGCGGGGCGGCTGGCTCGAATTGTTCTCGCGTTTTCATTCGACGATTTTCCAAAAACTCACGTAGTGATCGCTGGTGTAGTAACAGACTTCGGGCCGCGTGGGCAAACGTCCGCCGCAGATAATGCGGCGGCTTGCGCGGTCCCGCGCGCCCGGGGTTTCCACGGTGTATTCGCGCCAGTAACCGCGCCTGGCCGCAGGCAACTGGCGCTCGCGATTGCCGAACACCGAACCGTCCTTGCCGTGCGCGAAAGGACCGCCCAGAAAAATCAGACGATAGGTTTCGCGCCCCTGACTGGGCAGATCGGCCAAGGCGATGACGGGATGGGCCGCCGGCTGCATGGACGGCTGTCTGGCCCAAGCCTCGTCCGCTCCAGACAAGACCAAGCCAAGCAACAGCGCCATCAGCGCTGGCCCGACAACCCGCCATGCCGCTGTTCGCGTCATGAAAAACACCCTTCGGAACCCCCCGGATCAACCCGAAAATTCCAAAGGCATAGTGTGACGCAGAAGCTGCAAAAAAGCAAGTGCGGCCTGTTCGGGCAGGAACAACGCGCGGGCGCGCCACCAGGCTTCCAAAGTGCGTACACGCCCTACGGCATGGGGCTTGCCGGGTGTGTAGTGGCATGATCCTGATCCGTGGATGCGCCGGCCAACACGGGCGTGTTTGCGGTTGCGACGCAGCCGGCGCGGTGTGAAATGTTTCACCTCGCTTCACAGTTTTTTACCATCCCAGCTCTTGCAATATGGAACTTCCGGGTGCATTATTAACTCTTACCGCGCGCTTGCGCACAGAGCAAGCTTTCCTTTTATGACCTCCGTTGGAACTTTCCTTGTTGTATTAATGCTGCCAAGCCTTCGGTTTTTTGATCGCTGAAAGCCCGGAACCAATTCCTCCTCCCTCCCTCCTCCTTTTTGGTTTCAGGCCGCTTGGTGGCTTTTTTTATTCCGAACCGCCGCACACCCCCTCCGGGTTGCGGCGGTTTTCTTTTTGGGTGCGCGTGAGCGCCTTACTCGCGCGGCGCGGTCTCGGCAAAGCTGGGGCGCTGCATCAGCCTGGACATCAGTGGCACGAGGTTGGGGTGGCGGCCACGCCAATCCAGCGCGGGGAAGCGAAAATCCAGATAGCCGAGCGCGCAGCCCACGGCCACGTCGGCCAAGCTCAGACGCGCGCCGGCGGAGCACCAGGGCTTGCCGCCCAAGCCTGCGCTCATGGCGGTCAGGGCGGCATCGACCTTGCTCATTTGCCGCTCGATCCAGGCCGCGCTGCGTTCGCTCTCGGCCCGGCCCGCCCAAGTGCGCTCCAGCCGGGCGGCAGTTGCCGCGTCCAGCAGGCCATCGGCCAACGCTTCCCAAGTCTTGACCTCCATGCGCTGGCGGCCCATGGGCGGCAACAGACTGCACACGGGCGAGAGCGTGTCCAGATATTCGACGATCACACGGGAGTCGAACACCGCATCCTGCCCGTCCAACACCAGGCATGGCACCTTGCCCAGCGGATTGGCCGCGGCTACGGACGCGCCGACTTGCCAGGGGCTTTCCAGAACTAATTGGCAATCCAGCTTCTTTTCGGCCAGCACCACGCGCACCTTGCGCACGTAGGGGCTGGTGAGGGTACCGATCAATCGCATTGACATGGTGGTGCAAATTGTTGCCAAACAAGAGACTGGATTTTAGCGGGTTGCCCTCTAGAATCGCCCTCATGGAACTGACCGACCTGACTGCTATTTCTCCCCTCGATGGCCGCTACGCTGCCAGGCTGGCCGCGCTGCGCCCCATCTTCAGCGAGTGGGGCACTATGCGCCGCCGCGTGCAGGTGGAGCTGGCCTGGTTTGTCGCGCTCTCGGACGCCGGGCTGGACGAATTCAAACCACTTTCCACGCAGGCCCGCGCTCACCTTGCCGGTTTGCTGCGCGATTTTTCTTTGGCGGACGGGCTGGCCATCAAGCAAATCGAAAAAACCACCAACCACGACGTCAAGGCCGTGGAATACTGGCTCAGATCGAAATTTGCCGGTCAGCCTGAGCTTGAACGCGCCGCCGAGTTCGTGCACTTTGCCTGCACCAGCGAGGACATCAACAACACCAGCCACGCGCTGCAACTCAAAGCCGGTCGCGCCGAGGTGTTGCTGCCCGCGCTGGACGCCGTCATCGTCCGTCTGCGCGAGTTGGCCCGCCAACACGCCGCCGTGCCCATGCTCAGCCGCACCCACGGCCAAAGCGCCAGCCCCACCACGGTAGGCAAAGAACTTGCCAACGTGGCGGTGCGCCTTGCAAATGCGCGCGAGCGCATCGCCGACGTGCGGCTGCTGGGCAAGATGAACGGCGCGGTGGGCAACTACAACGCGCACCTAACCGCTTGCCCCGGCCACGACTGGGAGGCATTCGCGCGCCGCGTGGTCGAAACGCCCGAACTCGCGCCCGAAGGCGACCCCGCCCAGCCCTTCGGCCTGGGCCTCACGTTCCAGCCTTACAGCACCCAGATCGAGCCGCACGACTACATGGCCGAACTGTTCGACGCCACGGCGCGCGCGGGCAGCATCTGCATCGACCTGGCGCGCGACCTGTGGGGCTACATCAGCCTGGGCTACTTCCGGCAAAAGCTCAAGCCCGGCGAAATCGGCTCATCGACCATGCCGCACAAAGTCAACCCCATCGACTTTGAAAACGCCGAAGGCAACCTGGGCTTGGCCAATGCGCTGCTGCGCCACCTGAGCGAAAAACTCCCCATCAGCCGCTGGCAGCGCGATCTCACCGACTCCACCGTGCTGCGCAACATGGGCGTGGCGCTGGGCCATGCGGTGCTGGCGTACCAGTCGCTGCTGACGGGTCTGAGCAAGTTGGAACTAAATCCGGCGGCGCTGGCCGCCGACCTCGACGCGGCATGGGAAGTATTGGCCGAACCCATCCAGACCGTGATGCGGCGCTACGGCGTGGCCGGCGCCTACGAAAAACTCAAGGAAGTCACACGCGGCCAAGCCGTCACACGCCAGGCGCTGCACGCCCTGATCCGCGAACTGCCCATTCCCGAAGCCGAACGCCAGCGCCTGCTCGAACTAACCCCCGCCAGCTACCTGGGCCGGGCGGTGGAATTGGCGCGGGAAGTTCAGAACCCATCCACTGGCGCGTAACCGACGATTTGCGCGTCTTTGTTCAAAATGGCAATCCAGCTATCGAGCTTTTTACGGCTGGTCAGCGGCAGGTAAAACAACTGATCAAGCGGCAGGCCGGTATCTTGCACGGCTGCGTCAATGGGCTCCTGCGTGCGGCTGGCTCGCAAATCAGCCAGCGGCTTCATGCGGCGCTTGACGTCGGCAATGCCATCTTCATACGGCTGCCACCACTCGGGGCGCAGGCTCAAGTCCCAGCCTGCCAAGGCCATCTTCACGCTGCCGAAGGTTTCCTGGCCGTTCGGTATGCGGGTGCCAAGCAAAAGCGGGCCGCCAAATAGCGAAATGTTTCGGCATTCGGACCGGGCTTTGGCCAAATCCGCGGGTGTGATCTGCGCTGCCGTCACGGCCACCAGGCGATCCACCTCGAACACCTGTGCTATGGGACGAGCCAGACTGATGCTGTACAGACCATAAACCAGGGCGCTCAACTGCACCAGCGCCACCAGTGACAAGTCCAGCGTCAATTCCCTGCGCGACTTTTTTGGGTTGAACAAAATCGACGTGAGCAGCGGGCCGCATACCACGTCGATGCCCACCATTAGCCAGAACAAAAACAATCCCCCGGATATATCACGAAAAGGGTAGGGAAACCATATCCGCAGCACCAGCACCGCAGCGGCCAAGGCCACGCAGGCGCTAATGCCCAAATGCAGTCCGCCAGCTTGCAAGCCGGCCTTGATCCTTTCAGCGCTGATCATGGTTCGATTCAATTTCCAGTTTAACCATATTCAGGCAAAACAAAAAGCAGCCCCAAGGCTGCTTTTTGCATGGGTGGATCAATTACCTGCACGAAGCCGGCAGATATCTCGGTGGAACGGTAGTTTGCAAGAGAGAGAGGATGCCCGGAGTTGTTCCAGTCTCACCGCATCTCCATGCCACGATTGCCTTTTCTGTTCCCCGTTGAAAATCGGCAGCCTTAGATCTGTCCGCAGCCAGTGCTTTAGGGTCTGAGTACGGTGAAAGCGTAATCATGGCTTCCGACGCGAGTGGGACACCTGGCGTTATATTGATTTGTGGAATGTTTTGCAACACGATGGCAATAACGCCATCCGCATCGGTTTGAAGGCTCCACACGTATTGACTCATCCCGTTAGGGAAAGGAACAGGCGTGGCAGCTGCAGGATTCGGGCCGGTTTCTCCGCAGCCAAAATCGTTGCCAGTCGGCAGGGTATTCTGACCAACTTGAGAAGCTTCGGTGATGGTGGTGCGGCACTGCGACAGCGCCAGGATACCTTCGGAAGCCTTGGTCCGGGCGGTATAGTCTTGATATGCAGGCAGCGCGATGGCGGCCAGAATACCGATGATGGCGACGACGATCATCAATTCGATGAGCGTAAAGCCTTTTTGCATGGATTTCATTTCAGTTCCTTTCAAGGAAGAAGGGGGTTGTGCCCCTGGAGAGTTTGCCCATTTGTGCGGTGTTGCACTGCCCCTATAGATGCAGCAGGTGTGCCAGAAGTTCCGCAGGCGATGGTTGGTGACTTATCTGGCATCTGGGTGGAGTGAAAGGCGGCACTTCATAAGTATCAAGATGGGTAATCGACAAAAATTGTCATTGCTGGGGGCGCGGGTGCCTAGCCCCCGCATCCCATGCCTTTCTCTACCACTCAAACACCTGCCCGGCGCGCAGCATGTGGATGGGGTGGGTGGTGGAGGGGGCGAGTTGAGCGATTTCGCGCAGGATGGTTTTGCTTTCGCTGGGCTTGGCGTGGGTGATGTGGATGGGGTAGTGCCTGCCGGGGGCGATTTGATTTAGCCCGGTGGCCAGTGTTTCGGAGCAGTAGTGCCGGGTCAGTTGCGCCAGGGCGCGCTCGCGGTTGGGGAAGGTGGTTTCGATGGCCAGCGCGCCCACATTCATGGCGTTGATGCGCTGCCAGAACGCCGGGCAATGTTCGGTGTCGCCCGAAAACACCCACCACGGGGCGTCGGGCGCGCTGGCGCGCACGGCAAAGCCGCAGGCGGGCACGCCGTGATGGGCCGGCAGCGGCTCAACGGTATGGCTGCGCGTGAGGACCGGCTCGCCGATCCCGATGGGGTGCAGCGTGATGGCTGGCGCGCCGGGCGAGGGCAGGCGGGAGAAATCGGGCCAGATGATGCCGTTGAAGATGTGCGCGTGCAGGGCTTGCAGGGTTTGCGGCAGGGCATGGATGCGCAGCGGACGGCCCGCGCGCGCGGTGACCACGGCGCCCACCATGAGCGGCAGGCAGGCGATGTGGTCCATGTGCGCGTGGGTGATGAACACATCGTCGATGCGCAGCATTTCCTCGCGCGTGAGGTCGCCCACGCCGGTGCCGGCGTCGATTAGCACGTCGTGATCGACCAGGAACGAAGTGGTTTTGCAGCCCTGGGCGATGTTGGCCGCGCAACCCAGCACGCGCACTTTCATGGTTAGCCTGTGCCCCCGTTTGCCGCCGATTGCGGCGGCGCTGTTTCGGGGGCGTTGTTTTCAGCCATCGGATCATACCGCTCGAATTGGTCGGCTGGGGCTGTCATGCGCCGGCTGGCAAGCTGGTAGAGAAAGCAATCAGCATAACTGTTTGCAAGTGATTGAATCTTGATCAAGGTCGCGTCCGTGTCGCCTTGGCGCCAAGCGGCGCGCGCCTGATTCCACAGTGCAAGTTCCGCGTCCAGCGCCGCGCTGGGCGCTGTACCCGGTTCGGCGCGCAGGGCGTAGATATCGGTGGGTTGCTGGCGGCCACGCACGCGCGCTGCGCCCAGCGCCTGCCAGAGCAGATCGGGGCCGGCCTGGGCGCGGGTGGCGCCGCTGGCGATGATGTCCACGTCATACACGCGGGTCAGTTGCTCCAGCCGGGCGGCCAGGTTGACGGCATCGCCCATGACGGTGTAGGCCGTGCGCATCTCCGATCCCATGTTGCCGACCGACATGACGCCGGTGTTGATGCCGATGCCGATGCGCATCGGCTCCTGCCCCTGCGCCGCGCGCACAACGTTGAACTGGGCGATGGCCTGTGTCATGGCCCAGGCGGCCTGCACGGCGCGGGTGGCGTGGTCGGGCGCGGGCAGGGGGGCGCCCCAGAAGGCCATCACGCAGTCGCCGATGTATTTGTCAATGGTTCCGCCGTGGTCGCGGATCACGCGGGTGAGCCGGGTGAGCATGTCGTTAATGAGCGCCTGCACTTCCAACGGAGCCATGGATTCGCAGATCCGGGTGAAGCCGCGGACGTCGCAAAACAGCACGGTGAGTTGTGTGGCCTTGGCCTGCATGGAGTACTGCCTGGGGTCGTGCAGGATCTGGCGGACCAGTTCGGGCGGCACGTAGCTGGCAAAACGCCGGGCCAGATCGCGCTTGGCCCGGCTTTCGACCAGGTAGCCCCAGCCCATGTTGAGCACCAGCGCGGCCAGCGTGGCGGCCAGGCTGTCGGCCAGGGGCAGCACCAGGCCATGGCGCAGAAACAGCCAGGTGTTCAGGCCGGCCAGCGCCGCCGCCGTGCTCAGCCCCAGCGCCAAGGCCCACGGCAGGGAAAGCGCCGGCAGGCCGATCACCAGCACGAGGCCGGCGGCGATCAAGCCCAGTATTTCGTAGCCGCGGGCGTAATCGGGCGACTGGGGCAGGTTGCCATCGAGCATTCCCGAAATCAGGTTGGCATGAATTTCCACGCCGGGGTAGGCCTCACCTACGGGCGTGGTGCGCAAGTCCATCAGCCCCGGCGCGGAAAAGCCCAGAAGCGCGATGCGCCCGGCCAGGCTTTGGGGCGGCAGTTTGCCAAGCAGCACGTCCGCCGCCGAGATGTAGCGGTACGAGCCGCCCGCCGCGCCGCCCGGCCCGCGGTAGGGCGTCAGCGCCGTGCCACGCAGGTCCAGCGGCAGCCGCAGGCTGCTGCCATCGGCGAATTCGGCGGTCAGGCCGTTGAGGGCGCGCGCGGCTGGACTGTCGCCGGTGGACGATAGGCGCACCGTTTTGATGCCGCCGCGGCTGGCGGCCAGGGTGCCCAGCGCGAGCGAGCCGTAGAGCGCGCCGTCCAGTTCGGCCACCACGGGCACCGAGCGCACCACGCCGTCGGCGTCGATCACGGCGTTGAAAAAGCCGCCGCCGGCGGCCCTGGTTAGAACCGGAAGGTTGGCGCTATAGCCGGACCAGGAGAGCAGGCCGGCAAAACCGGTTCCGGCTGGGGCGGGCGCCAGAGGCGGTGGCAAATTGCCGGAGCGCGGGCTGCCGGGAGCGCCGATGAAGTAGTAACCCAGCACGACGGGCTTGCCCCTGAGGGCGCGAGAGAGGATGGCGTCTTCGTTGATTGCGTCGCCGAGCCGGTGCAGCCAGGCAGCCACAGCCGGGTCGCCTGCTTTGGGGTCGCGAGCCAGTTTTTGCAGCGCTGCAAGCCCGGAGCGGCGGCCCGGTTCGGCGAATACGGCGTCGATACCCAGCGCCGCGACGGCCTGGCGTTCGGTCAGTTCGTCCACCAGTTGCGCCAGGTGTTCGCGCGGCCAGGGCCACTGGCCAAGTTGCGAGAGGCTGTGCTCATCGACGTCGATGATGACCACGCGCTCGTCGGGCGTGCCCGGCATGGTCCAGCGCAGGCGGGCGTCGTAGATGACGCGATCCAGCTGTGCGAGCGGCTTGAGGCTCCACACGCCCGCCGCGTGCAGCAGGGCCGCGAGAACAAGGATCAGCGTGCCCGCCACCCGGGGGCCGGAACGCGCCCACGGACGGAGCAGCTTCATGCGATCCGCGGCACCGGCCGCGCCGCGCTAGTCGTCGAGGAATTCCAGGCGCACGCCGCCCAAGTCGATCTGGTCATGGTTTTGCAGCTGGACGGGGGCGTCTTCAAGCGGCGCGCCGTTGATGGCCGGCTTGTGCTCGCCCTCGATCATGGCCAGGTAGAGACCGTCCGGACGGCGCGTGATGGAGGCGACCGAAATCCCCGGTTTGCCGATCCGTGTAACGACCTTGGTGAGTTCCATCGCACGGCCTGCGGCCGGGCCGTTGAGCACTTGCACGCGCGGGCCGCGCGGCGCGGCGGGGGCGCTGGCCTGGGGGTGCGGCGCCTGGCTTTGGACGCTGCCGTGCAACTGGATCTGGCATTTGCCGATTTGCACCACGCTGCCTTCCGTGAATTGCTCGTGTTTGATCCGCTGGCCGTCCAGGAAAGTGCCATTGGTGCTGCCCAGATCCTCGATCCATACGTCGCCGTTTTGCAGGGTGATGGCGGCATGTTCGCCGCTGACGGCCAGGTTATCGAGGACGATGTCGTTGAAAGGACGCCGGCCCAGCGTGGACCGCTCCTTGGCAAGCTGAACTTCCTTGACAATGACGCCTTCAATCGACACGGTCAACTTGGGCATGATGGGAACTCCAGAACTTTGCGGAAAACCGCCTTGTTACAAATCAGCTTGCGGATTTTAGGGGATAGCCCCCGGCATCAGGCACAGTATCAGCGAGATGTTGTCGTATCCGCCCTGGGCATTGGCCTTGTCCAGCAGGGCTTGCGCCTGGTCGGCCAAGGGCGCAGTGCCGGTCAGCACCGCGGCGATGTCGGAACTGGTCAGCATGTCGGTCAGGCCGTCGGAGCATAGCAGGTAAAGATCGCCCGGCTCCACGGTCTGCGCCTGCACGTCCAGCGAAACGGCATCGCCATCCACGCCAAGCGCGCGCGTGAGCAGGCCGCGATGGGGAGAAAACTCGGCTTCTTCCTCGGTAATCAGGCCCATGTCGAGCTGCTCTTGCAGCAGCGAATGGTCGCCGGTTAATTGCCGCAGCACGCCGCCGCGCAGACGGTAGGCGCGCGAGTCGCCGATGTGGCCGATTAGCAGCGTCTGCCCGTGCAGCGCCGCCGCCACCAACGTGGTGCCCATGCCCGCATAACCGGGGTTGGTGCAGGCGGCCTGAAAAATGGCGCGGTTGGCCTGCTCCACGCACGTGTGCATGGCGCTGGCGATTTCTTCGGGCCGCGCGGCGGCGCCCGCTCGGTCGAGCCACTGGCCGAGCTGGCCACCGACCAGTTCGACCGCCATCGCGCTGGCGACTTCGCCCGCGTTGTAGCCGCCCATGCCGTCGGCCAGCACGGCCAGGCCGCGCGCCGGATCGACGAGCACCGCGTCTTCGTTGTTGTCGCGCACATGGCCGACATCGGTCAGCGCGCACCAGACGGCGGCGGGGCGGATCGGGGGCCGGGATGGTTTGGGCCGGCGGCGGGCGCGGGTCATGGCAGGCGCGCCTTTCGCATCTGGCCGAGGGCCAGCACCAGCAACGCGCCGGCGGCGGCCATGCCGTAGCGCCAGATATCGCCTTGGGGCATGAGCGGGGCCAGCGCGGGGTCGGCGTGGATCATGCCGCCGCCGATCCAGCCTAGCAGCATGCCGCCCAGCACGATGATGAAGGCAAACCGGTCCATCAGCTTGAGCACCAGTTGGCTGCTCCAGATGATGATCGGCACGCTGATGAGCAGGCCCAGCGCCGCCAGCACCAGTTGATGCTGCCCGCCGACGCGCTGGACGGCGCCCGCGATGGCCAGCACGTTTTCAAGACTCATCACCATGTCGGCCACGATGATGGCGCGCACGGCGCTCCAGAGTTGGCTGCTGGCTTGAATGTGGCCGTGCTCCCCGGCGGCGGGCGGAGCGATCAGCCGCGCGCCCAGCCACAGCAGCACCAGCCCACCGGCCAGCTTGAGAAACGGCACTTGCAGCAGCACGAGCGCGAACGCGATCATGATGACGCGCAGCACGATGGCCCCCGCCGTGCCCCACAAAATACCTTTGGTACGCTGCGCCTTGGGCAGTTGGCGGCACGCCAGCGCGATCAGCACCGCGTTGTCGCCGCCCAGCACAAGGTCGAGCACGACGATCTGCCCAAGGGCGATCCAGAACGGCGCGCTCAGAAAGTCTTCCACGGGGCCGGTGAGGAAAAAATCCCGATTTGATAGCTATATGCCCTTTTACCATATAATTTTCCTGTACTTTTATATAGTAAAACGATAAAAATAGCTGGCAAGCAGCTATTTTTTATGTAGCAGCGATTCATTTCAGCAAGGTTTTGAGCAGCTTGCCCATCTCCGATGGGTTGCGCGTGACCTTGAAGCCGCACTCTTCCATGATGGCGAGTTTGGCTTCGGCGGTATCGGCGCCGCCGGAAATGAGCGCGCCCGCGTGGCCCATGCGCTTGCCGGGCGGCGCGGTCACGCCCGCGATGAAGCCGACCACCGGTTTTTTCATGTGCGCTTTGCACCAGCGCGCGGCATCGGCCTCGTCGGGGCCGCCGATTTCGCCGATCATGATGACGGCGTCGGTATCCGGGTCGGCGTTGAACGCCTGCATCACGTCGATGTGCTTGAGGCCGTTGACCGGATCGCCCCCGATGCCCACCGCGCTCGATTGCCCGATGCCTAATTCGGTGAGCTGCGCCACCGCTTCGTAGGTGAGCGTGCCGGAGCGGCTGACTACGCCGACGCGCCCTTTCTTGTGAATGTGGCCGGGCATGATGCCGATCTTGATTTCGTCGGGCGTGATGATGCCGGGGCAATTGGGGCCGAGCAACAGCGTTTTCTTGCCGCCCGCAGCCTCCTTGGCCTTCATCCGGTTGCGCACTTCGAGCATGTCGCGGATCGGGATGCCTTCGGTGATGCAGATCACCAAGTCCAGATCGGCCTGCACCGCTTCCCAGATCGCCGCCGCCGCGCCCGCCGGCGGCACATAGACCACGCTGACGGTGGCGCCGGTCTGCCGGGCCGCGTCTTGCACGCTGGCGAAGATCGGAACGCCGAAGATTTTTTCGCCAGCTTTCTTGGGGTTGACGCCCGCGACGAAGCAATTCTTGCCGCCCGCGTATTCGATGCACTTTTCGGTATGAAACTGGCCCGTCTTGCCGGTGATGCCCTGGGTGATGACGCGCGTGTTGCGGTTGACGTAGATACTCATTTGGCTGGTCCTTTAGCGCACCGCGGCCACGGCTTTTTGCGCGGCGTCGGCCATCGTGTCGGCGCTGATGATGGGCAGGCCCGATTCGGCCAGCATTTTGCGGCCCAACTCCTCGTTGGTGCCTTTCATGCGCACCACCAGCGGCACTTTCAGATCGACCGCGCGCGAGGCGGTGATGATGCCCGTGGCGATGGTGTCGCAACGCATGATGCCGCCGAAGATGTTGACCAAAATGGCCTTGACCTTCGGGTTGCGCAGCATGATCTTGAACGCCTCGGTCACTTTTTCCGGCGTGGCGCCGCCGCCCACGTCCAGAAAGTTGGCCGGCTCGGCGCCGAACAGCTTGATGGTGTCCATGGTCGCCATCGCCAGCCCCGCGCCGTTGACCAGGCACCCGATGTTGCCCTCCAGGCTGATGTAGGCCAGATCGAACTTGCTGGCCTCGACTTCCGCCGGGTCTTCCTCGTCCAGATCGCGCAGCGCCACGATTTCGGGGTGGCGAAACAGGGCGTTGGCGTCGAAGTTGAACTTGGCGTCCAGCGCGATGAGGTGGCCCTTGCCGTCGCGGTTAAGCGGATTGATTTCCACCAGCGAGGCATCCGTGTCCATGTAGCACTGGTAGAGCTTCTGGCACAAATCGGCGAACTGCGGCGTGGCGTCCTGGGTCAGGCCGATGCCTTGCGCCAGCTCACCGGCTTGCGCGCCGGTCAGTCCGGCCAGCGGATCGACGAACACCTTGATGATCTTTTCAGGCGTCTTGTGGGCGACCTCTTCGATTTCCATGCCGCCTTCGCTGGAAGCGATGAACGCCACCCTCTGCGTGGCGCGGTCGGTCACGAGGGAGAGGTAATATTCCTTTTGAATATCCGCGCCCTCTTCGATGTACAGCCGCCGCACCTTCTGGCCTTGCGGGCCGGTCTGGTGTGTGACCAGTTGCATACCCAGAATCTGCCCGGCCAGGGTTTTGACCTCGGCGATGCTCCGGGCGATCTTCACGCCGCCGCCCTTGCCGCGCCCGCCCGCGTGAATCTGCGCCTTGACGACCCATACCGGGCCGCCCAGTTTCTGGGCCGCTTCCACAGCTTCCTGCACGGTAAAGGCCGCAATGCCGCGCGGCACGGGCACGCCGAATCGACGCAGGAGCTCTTTGCCCTGGTATTCGTGAATCTTCATGAAACTTCTCTCGTGAGAGTGATGGTGGGTCACCGACGCGCCGGGTCTGCCGCCGGGGCCATCGCGCCGGCAAATGTATCATGCGGCAGCCCTTTTTTCCACTTGCCCACACGACGCATCATGGCCCAGGTTTTCATTGACGGCGAGGCCGGCACCACCGGCCTGCAAATCCGCGAGCGCCTGGCGCATCTGCCCGGCGTGCAATTGTTGAGCATAGCCCCGGCGCGGCGCAAGGATCCGGCGGCCAAGCAAGAGATTTTCGCCCGCGCCGACGTGGTGATTTTGTGCCTGCACGACGACGGCGCGCGCGAGGCCGTGGCGCTGGCCGACAGCCTGCCCGGCGGCGGCCCGCGCATCATCGACGCCAGCACCGCGCACCGCGTGGCCGAGGGCTGGGTCTATGGCTTTGCGGAACTCACGGCGGGTCAGGCCGGGGCCATTGCCCAGGCCCGGCGCGTGGCCAACCCCGGCTGCTACCCCACCGGCGGCATCGCGCTGCTGCGCCCGCTGATTGACGCCGCTCTGCTGCCGCGCGACTACCCCGTCGTTATGTCCGGCTACACCGGCTATTCGGGCGGCGGGCGGCAGATGATTGAAGCCTACGAAGCCGCCAAGACTGCGCCGCCGCTGGAGCTTTACGGCCTGGCGCTCACGCACAAGCACCTGCCGGAACTGTGGCGCTACAGCGGCTTGGCGCGCCGGCCTATCTTCGTGCCCGCCGTCGCCAATTACTACGCGGGCATGATCGACCAGATTGGCCTGCAATTCGACTTGCTGCACGGCGTCACGCGCCGCGCGCAACTGGAAGACGCCCTGCGCGCCCACTACGCGGGCAGCGCGTGGGTGCGCGTCGTCGCGCCCACCGAAGACGGGCGGCTCGAACCCACCGCGCTCAACGGCAGCAACGCGCTGGAGCTGAGCGTGTATGGCGACGACGCGCTCGGCCAGGCCGTGCTCACCGCGCGTTTCGACAACCTGGGCAAAGGCGCCAGCGGCGCGGCAGTGCAGAACCTGCGGCTGATGCTGGGGATTTGATGGCGGGTTCGATTGGCGCAGGCTGCGCCCAATTCAATTTCTTTTTTCAAAGGTGAGTATCGTGAATCAAACGACTGCAATTTCCTCAAGGACATACATCTTTGGTATATTGGTTATAATGTGCCTGGCGGTGATATTCAGCTGCCTGGCGCAAGTGCGGCCATCCAAAATAGGCGTGGTCACCTCGTTCGGTAAAATTCAGGACGATACCCTGGGCGAAGGTTTGCATGTGGTAGCGCCCTGGTGGAGAGTGAATCAGATTTCCGTCGGAGTCAACAAGGCGACGGTTAAAAACGCGGAAGCGGCCAGCAAGGATCTGCAAACCGTGTCCACCACACTCACCATAAACTACAGCGTGCAACGCGACAAGGTCAAACAGTTGTATGCCATGTCGCCCGCCATGACCTACGTGGAGGATTATGTCGATCCCGCCGTTTATGAAGTTTTTAAGGCCGTGGTATCGAAATACTCCGCCGAACAATTGGTGACTGCGCGGCAAACCGTTTCCGACGACATTCATAAAACACTGACCGCGAAATTGCAGCAATACGGAATCGACGTGCGCGACATCAACATCACCAATTTCGACTTCAGCAAGGAATTCAACCGCGCCATCGAACAGAAGGTAACCGCCACCCAAAACGCCGAAAAAGCGCAGCGGGACTTGCAGCGTATCGAGTATGAGGCACAGCAGAAAGTGGCGCAGGCCGAAGGCGAAGCCAAGGCCATCGCCATTCAGGCGCAAGCCATCAAGACCAGCGGCGGGACGGAATACCTGCAACTGCAAGCCATCAACAAATGGGACGGCAAGCTGCCGGTCTATATGACGCCCAATACCCCGATGCCGTTCATCGGCGTCAAGTGAGGGCTGCTGTTTCCTTACCCGGAGTGCGCCACGTCGGCTTCCAGCAACATGCGCACGTAGCGCGAATACGGAATGCCCTGGCTCTTGGCCTTGACTTTCAACGCGTTCAACAGCGCGGACGGCAGGCGCATGTTCAGCGCGGCCTGCTTGGGAGCGATCTCGAAGCGCATGGGTTTGAACTGCGAGAAATCGAGATTGGACAAGTCTTGGTCGAGGAAGTCCGCGGCCTCTTGGTCCGTCTTGAACTCAGGTACTTTCTTCATAGCGTTTAACTTCCTTGGCGTGCATGTAACGGGCGCTGATGGGACGGATGAAAAACTGGCCTTCGCGCCACCGAACCGCGAAAGCCACGAACATCGGGCGGCCCGCCCCGTTACGGCCCACGGCGATGTAGCGCGCCTCTTGCTGCGAGCGCTTCGGATCGGGCGCGATACGGGCATCGGCCAATACTTGCTCGATCTCCTCGCGTGATACGCCGTGCTCGGCGCACTTGGGCCAGTTGCCGCTATCCCAGTCGAAGCCGCCGATGTTCATGGGAAGAGTATAGATCAATGTGTAGACAAAAGCATTGCGGCGGGTAACTTTCAGGAAGTGGTTTGCCGCCGCAAGCGGACCGGCAAATAGGCCAGCGTCACGTACGGCCACAGCCAGCCGACCCACTGGGCCAGCCCGTGAAAGTGAATGAAGCGCCCCTGTTCCCACTGTTGCAAGGTAGAGGCGGCGTAGGCGTTCAGGGGCGTGGTGTTGAGCAGCGCCAGTTGCGCTAGCAGCGCCAGCGCCAGCAGGGCTGCGCAGACGGGCGCGGGTAAAAACGCCGCGGCCAGCGCGGCCAGCGCGGCCAGCAGCAGCGCCAGTTCCACCGTGGCGCTCAGCCACGCCCAGGCGTGCGGCGGCCCCCAGGTGAGCGCGGCCGACAAGGCCGCCACGGCCAAGCCCATGACCAGCACCGCCGCGTCCAGCGCGATGCGCCGCGCGGGCGGGCGCACGATGGTGTGGGCCAGCAGGCAGGGGGCCAGCACGCCCAGCGCCACGCACAGCAGTTCCTGCCCCGCGCCCAGCGGCGTGAGAAGCGGCAAATCGGGCAGCCACGGCGCAAAGAGCGTGCCCTCCAGCAGATCGGCCAGCTGCTCGTGCAGGCGTTCGAGCGCCTGCCCCAGGCCGAACGCCACCGGCGGCGGAAACAGCAGACCCACCGGCCACAGCCCCAGCAGCACCAGCGCGCCGCGCGATTCGCGCCCGAACCAGCGCGCGCGCAGCCGCCGCTCTTGGTCAATGATGCCCAGGCGCTCCAGCACGAACGCGGTCAGCGCGCCGGTCAGCCCCCCGGCGGCGTTGAGCGCCAGATCCACGTTGGAAGACACCCGCTGCGGCAGGTAGCTTTGCAGGCTTTCCATCGTCAGCGAAAGCAGCGCCGCCAGCACGGCCGCCAGGAGCGCCGCCGCCTCGCGCCGGCGCCAGTGCGGCAGCGCCAGCGTGAGCAAGAAGCCGAAGGGCGCGTAGCCGATGAAGTTGGTAATCAGGTCGAACCAGGTCCAGTACTTCGGCAACGGAGCGGGCAGAAATGCCAGCGGCGACAGCCCCTGGCTGCGCCAGCCGGTGAAGGGGTACAGGCTGGCATAGACGATCAGCGCGGCGTACAGCAGGGTCAGCGGCCGGGCGGCGGATGGGTGCTGGTTCATCGAGATGCATGCGCCGGAGAGTGTGGCGGCCCAGTGTAGGACAAGACTGAAAAAATCCTGAAAAGACAGGACGCGCCGACGCTCTTTTTCCGTTGCCGCACAATCTTGCCCATGACCGCCTCACACACTCCCCACGCCCCTTTCCCAGCAGGCCGCCCGCGCCGGTTGCGCGCCGATGACTTCACGCGCCGTCTGGTGCGCGAGCACGTTCTCACGCCTGATGACCTGATTTACCCCGTGTTCGTGCAGGCGGGCCGCAAGCAGCGCGCGGCGGTGCCTTCCATGCCGGGGGTGGAGCGCCTCTCGCTGGATCTGCTGCTGCCGGTGGCCGAAGATTGCGTGCGGCTGGGCATTCCGGTCATGGCGCTGTTTCCGGTGATCGACCCCAAGCTCAAGGACGAGCGCGGCAGCGAATCGGCCAACCCGCAAGGTCTGGTGCCCACTGTGGTGCGCGCACTGAAACAGCGTTTTCCCGAACTGGGCGTGCTCACCGACGTGGCGCTGGACCCCTACACCAGCCACGGGCAAGATGGCCTGCTCAGCGAAACCGGCTACATCCTCAACGACGAAACCGTGGCCGTGCTGGTGCGCCAGGCGCTCACGCAGGCCGAGGCCGGCGTGGACATTGTCGCGCCCAGCGACATGATGGACGGGCGCATCGGCGCCATTCGTCAGGCGCTGGAAGGCGCGGGCCACGCCCTCACCCGCATCATGGCTTACAGCGCCAAATACGCCAGCGCCTTTTACGGGCCGTTCCGCGACGCGGTGGGATCGGCGGCCAACCTGGGCAAGAGCAACAAGAAGGTCTATCAGATGGACCCCGGCAATTC